>JAMIEW010000031.1:0-53751 GCA_035906575.1 bacterium | reverse complement strand
GGCAGATTTTCAACCACGTCTCGCTACATTGCGCACACAACTACTTAATGATCATCCTGTCGGTTCGCACTGGTCTCAAGAAGCGCGTTCAGTAACGAGTGCTATCGAACCGTCTTCATTACCGGTTTTTGGCAAAACATCCGCAACGATTAATGTGCAGGCACAGCGCACGGTAGGGTCCACCCAAGACTACTTGAATATCGCCATTACGCTCACTGAACAAAATGGCAATTGGCTTGTCTCCAATGCGGTTTTTACCACGTTTGAAAGATAGATTGCTCGATATTATTTACCCACCCATTTGCCAATCATGCGGCACGATGGGTTTTTGGCTTTGTGACACGTGTCTGATGACCGTAGAAGAGGCTGTATTAACTCCTGAAGCCCCAGAAGGGATTAATGGCGTCATTAGTTGCTTTGCTTATTCCGATCCAAAGGTAAGAACTCTCACGGCGTCATATAAATACCGCTCAGCTCGCGCTTTTGAAGCCGCCCAAGTCACGTTATTAACGCATTGGGTTCAACAAAACTCCTTACCACTCTGGGCCTTTAGTGAATCGGCGATTCTTATACCGATTTTGTCGCCTGAATCACGTATCGCAACTCGTGGCATCAATCACACGCTACGCCTTGCGCAGACAATTAAGCAGTCGTTTGGACTCCCTTCACCCATCGTGACCCTGCTCGGACGTTTAGAGCACGACAAACACAATGCCGAGCTCGAACATGAAGAACGCGCACAGAACGTCGCTCAGACATTCTGTCTTCTTTCTGCGGTACCAAAACACGTCATCTTGATTGATGACGTGTTAACAACGGGTGCGACGCTCGCTGAAGCAGCGCGCGTATTGCGTGAAGGTGGGGCTGAACAGGTTTATGCTATAACCTTTGCGCGTGGCTAAGTAAGGCGAGCAATACTGACGATGATAAAGATACCGATCACGTCCAGCACATAAGCGATGGCCAAAAACTGCCATGTTTTGAGCTTGGATGCGCCCATCATACTCACGCCAATCTCGTCAGGAAAAGGGGATGCGATGATAATCGCGCCAATCACCGGGGCCGACCAGATAAAAAACTTAGAATGATAGAGGGCGCGAACGTACTTGCCGCCAAAAGACTCCGCCATGAGTTTAAGCTCAGCGCCAAGGTTATCGCGAATAAAGCGAAACATGATGTAATCACCAATAATTGAGCCTAGCCCCGCGATCAAAGCGATTTTTAGCGGGTCAAGCTCATTAGCGAGGGTAAACAGCACAACCCCAGAAGGCGCTACGGTATAGGTTGAGACGAAGAAGAATCCTACAATAAAGGCCCCGATATAGCCCAAGTCACCGATTGCATGAATAAATTGCTGAACATAGGGCGTATCTAAGATAAAGAAAAATACCACGAGACTTATTGCGAGTGCCGTGAGATTTTTATACTTCCATTGTGAAAAGCGTTTCATGGGTTATTTCAGGGTGAGCAAAACGGCACCGAGAGCGACAAAACTTGCGCCTAAACCCGACTTCCAGGTGAGTTGTTCGCTTAAGAAAAGGGCAGAGAAAAGCAAAACAAAAATCACGCTCGTTCGATCGAGAGCGGCAACGGGCGTCGCCGGGCCTTGTTTAAGGGCGATAAAGTAGGTGATCCAAGAGAGCGCACCGGCAATGCCTGATAGCACGATATAGAACAGCGCTTTTTTATCGAGCGTCCCAATTAAACTCGCTTTACCTAATACGGCTGACGTGATGAATAAAAAACCAGCCATCACTATCGAGCGCACGGTTGTCGCGAGGGTAGAATCGACGCCTTGAACGCCAATCTTGCCAAAAATAGCAACAAGACCGGCAAAAAAGGCTGATAGAAGGGCAAAAAGAATCCAAGATGGCATAGATTAGGTCGCGATAAGTGTAGCTGCATCAACAATTTGCCACTCTTTAGAGATGACGGCGTCTCCTTCACCAAATGAGAAGGTACCTCGAACAGCTTTGCCTTCGAGAACGAGCGGCAACCAATAGATATCGTCCGACCACATTTCAGAAAAGGGGATGGACTCGGTCGTGAACCATTGCGGACGCATCTCTTCGCTTTCTGCCGGCTCACCATCCCACGATTCGCAAAGGTAGACATTCACAAGCTGGTCCCATTCAGGTTTGGCAGGAAAAAGAAAGGTGAGTTCAGCGCATTTTGAAAGCATCTTAGCATCAACGTTGATTTCTTCTTTCACTTCACGAAGAGCGGCTTGCTCGATCGTTTCACCAGCCTCAAGTTTGCCGCCAACACCATTAAAGCGCCCGACACCCAAACCACGTTTTTTATACGCCAAGCAAATATCTGTGATGAGGCCGTTTTCTGCACGCTTTATCAAGAAAACGAGGGTGGTGGGTTTTAGTGCCATAGATAGCTCAAGAATAGCATACAAACACAAAATATTGACCACATGAACCTAAGCTTGCTACCTTCAGCAGCGCACATTAAGGAGGTTCTATGCCAGAGCTCGTGTTCAAGTCTGATCAGTGGGACCAGCGCTACAATCGCCCCCAACCCTACCGACCCTATCAGCCGCTCGACATGCGTTGGGAGGCCGAGAGTGACCCCCGTCTCTTGCCTGAAAAAGCCGACCTGAGCCGGCTTCCTGAAGGATTGCCTGATCAGGTTGTCCGTGCAATCGAAGGATTCGTCCTAGATGCCAAGGTTCACGGCTTTTGGTTCTGCGTGAAGGATGGCGCACTCGACGACGACCAAGATGAAGACGTCTTGACCGCCGCCGCCTACCTGAACGATCAGGGCTTTCCATTCATCGCAGAGTACAAGCTCCACAGTACAGGAGGATTCTACGGTCCTTCGATTGAGCTGCTGCGCACGCTCTGCCTCGAGGACTACCGGAATCTCACAAACAACACCTTCTGATGACGCCTTCTGACCTAACGCAAAGGGACTCCACTCGGGAGTCCCTTTTTAATTGCTATTGAAGTGCTGGCGGATTTGCCAAGCAGGCCATCAATTCTGCCGTTTGTGACCATCCGCATTGGCCGGTGGTTTGGCGTTCGCATTGTGATTGCTTGTAACAGGCATACTCGGCTCTGAATTCACAGGTGGTGACCATACCTTCCATCTCAGTGACCTCACCACAGAGTTGGCTGCTGCATCCTCCTACCATACAGCCGTCTTTTGTTGCCGGTTGAGTAGGGGACGGAGTAGGCGAAGGCGATGGCGTAGGGGTTGGGATACTCGACGTTGTCGTTGGCGGGATCGGCTTAATTACGACCTGCTCAACATAGAGGATGCCGGTCGCCTCATCACGGCATTGGCGCGGGTAAGACTCCATGATTGGGTAACCAGCGAGTACACAGTCCTCAAAGCTCATGATCTTTGCAGGAAATACATCCGTTGTTTGTGTTTCTTGCGCAATACCAGCATCGAAGCCGTAAATATAACCAACCATACCACCAAAAGCGAGGCCCGCGAGGGCAAAGATCGTCCCTGTTAAGGTGATTTTTTGTGTTTGGGTCATCATATCTTATGAGTATAGCTTATCTGCTGATAACGCGCCCACACAAAGGTAGTCCTAACATTTTTTCTCATGTATAATCTGAATATGACTATGACGTTCCGTTCTTTTATTGTTGGAGCTACTTTTATCGCTGGCGCTCTCTTGATAACTCCCTCAGCTCAAGCGGCTACTATTACCGTTTGTGCCGTAGGATGCGACTATACGACGCTTAATGATGCCATCAGCGCTGATGTGCCCGGTCAAGATACGTATCTTCTTGATACGGGGTATACCTATGTCTTTCCTCCAGAATCAAACTTCATTTCATTACCTGACGACACGATTTTGACGTGTAGCCCAGGTGTTGTTTTTGGTGATGACTTAGGAGGTACGGCCAACATTAATCCCGGCAACAATACCCTCATCCAAGAATGTACTTTTGAGAACACCCAATTTGACGCAACCGGTAAATCCCTCGTTTCTTGGGTAGATAATGTCTTTTCTGAGAACACCTATACCTCCATTACCCTTACAGAATCAGACGGATTTACCATAGCCAATAATACAAATCTTAATCATCTCCAAATTCAAAATGCTGATAATGGCTTTGTGGCTTCAAATGAGTTTAACTGTCGTTTTAGTTCGAATTGTATCACTCTTGCTACCGCAGGAGGTGGGCCATTCGACTACACGGATCCTGCTGATGTACCGAATGATATCGTCTTTAGTAACAATGTCATCACAAACTACAATACGATAACAGGGGGCGATTTTGTCTATTTTGCCGTTGGTTTAGATATCGAATTCACCAATAATACCCTTCAGTCTGTTGAGACGATGAACAGTTTCATCACCATGTTTACGGTTCAAAATGTACATGCGACCATCAGCGGTAACTATTTTTTCTACCCGCCAAAAGAGCCATTGAGCAATAACGGTACATGGGGGCTCAATGTTCGTGTTGCTGACGGCGACACCACAATTGAAGTTGAAAACAATAGTTTTATTGGCAATCCTGATCTAGATACAATTTCTGGTGATGCATGTTTGGGTGTTTTTGACGATGAGAACGACCCAAGCTTAAAGCAAGTCACTATTATCTACCGTTATAACCTTTGTTATAACGCCAATCCAAACGTTAATGACAATGGTATTTCACTTGGTTATGGACTCGCTACAGTCAATGTAAATTTGACCGATGCTTACAATGGCTTCTACCAAGTTGATAACTTGATTAATGACAGTAATGGCGTCTATACGGATCTGGACCCAACCACCATTCAAGTAGACCCCGTTTTTAGAACCGAAAACGCCAATCCAAATGATGATTATCATCTTGTCCCGATGAGTCGTTATCTTGATATAGATGGTTCACGTGATATCGGCGCCTTTAGCAGTGCGCGCATTTCTACCTATCTCATTGATGATGACTGCGTTGTTGACTATCTTTCTTGTCATTCTCAATTCACAACTACCATTGCAAATGTCGTGAAAAGTGGGGATGATATCGAGGTTGCCGCAGGTAATTATGCTGGTCTCGCGATTGAAGGCCCGCTGACAGACATCACCCTCACGGGAGCAGGCGATACAACGATTTTTGACGGCGCACTCAATTTTCAGAGCGCCTTGTCATTAGAACAGGTGACTTCGTCGCAATTTTCAAGCTTGAGATTAATAAACTCAACAGATACCTCTGTAATTACTTATCCTGCAACATTGCCAATCCTGTCGTTTGGCGGCAATGATTATGATGATTCAGATGTCTTTGGTGGACCTGTAGGCGCGGTCTATTTTATCCCAGATCTTGCTTGTAATGCAGAAATTATTGAGTTTGACGGTCAGACCGTAAGCGTTGACGGTACCAGTAATATTAATGCCGGTCTTGCTGACGTCGGAGGGAGTTATGTCACCCTTCTATTTCATGATTTAGTTGCTGACAATCTCGTCGATGCGCAAAATAATCTTTGTGGTGGCATCGTCCCATTTACACATTTTATTGAAGACATGTTTGTGGCAAATGGTGACGGTACCTATACCTACAATGCAACGAATCTCTCAAATCAAGGTATCACGTTAGCAGCCGGCATGACCTTTCCTCCGTCTATCGGTCAAACCGTTGCACGTGGCTATTTTGCCGGGCTTCGTCTAGACAACTCTAGCAACAACCATTTCACTGCCCTTACTATTGATAATAATGATCTTGGCGTCTCGCTAATCTATGGGTCCGCGAGCAATACCATTGAGACACCGATCATCACTAATAGCACCTCGCATGATGTGATTAGCGCTACTGTAGGCACCAATGATCTTTTGGACCCTTCGTTTGACCGTGTAACCTCAGAAATCGAAGAGGGGACAGTGAGAGTGCGTTATCGTTCTATTGTTGAGGTTACGGACGCGCTCTTTAATCCACTTCAAAACGTTCTTGTTGATTTTGTCTCACAAAATGAACTTACTAATGTAAGCGCTACAACAGATGTTGCAGGCGTGACGCCTATCGTCGATAGCGTCGCCTATCTGATGACGACAAGTTCGCTCTCGCTCACAAATGGCGGCTACAATCTATTTACTATTACGGCAAATGCAACAGGGACCTATGCCGCGACTTCGACACCGGCGCTTCTGAATGGCGTCAGTATTTTTCAGATAATCATGTCACTCGCACCAGTCGTTACCCCTATCCCGCCAACAAGTGGCGGCGGTGGCTTGCCCTCAATCGACCCTCGGACAGGTCTCTATCAAAACTATACCTCGACACCAATAGCTCCTTTGCCGAATGTAAAAAATGTCCACCAGCTCGTGAAATTAAAGGACGATGGTAATACAACAACTCAACACGATTCTACCGTTTACTATCTCGGCGCTGACGGTAAACGACATGCTTTCCCAAATCCGAGTGTATATGGGTCTTGGTACTGTGATTTTTCACAAATACTCATCGTGAGTGAATCTGAGCTCGCTTCATATCAATTGGGTAAAAATGTTACCTATCGTCCAGGTTTGCGCTTAGTAAAATTCCCAACAAACCCTCGCGTCTATGTTGTTCAGGGGGGACGCATGCTGAGACCTATCCAAGATGAAGGCACCGCTATAACTCTCTTTGGATCAAACTGGGCAAAACGTGTTTCAGACATTGAGGACACCTTCTATAACGACTATCTTTTTGGCGAAGTGATCACAAGCATGACCGACAAAGCCTTCTTAGATATCACGCCTAGCTACCCAAGCGCAGAGATGAGTATCTTTGGCTATCAGGACATTATCGTCTCTGGCGTTTCATCGACATGTACACATACACCACCGCAATCTGTCTCGACATCAGCTAGCATCATTACTTGGCCATTTGCGACGATACCGGTTTCTTTCACCTTTAACGTTGATTTGAGCCCTTCGTCTTCTGCTTCAACCGACATTCGTTACTTGCAAGAGTACTTAGCCTCAAAAGGCTCAGCTATCTACCCAGATGGTAGAGTGACAGGCATCTATGGCGAGCTCACAACCCAAGCCGTAAAAAATTTCCAACGCTCAAAAGGCATTTCAGAAACGGGTACGGTTGGACCTCTTACACGATCAGCTATCAATAAAGAACTCAACGATCTTCGTTAATTGTGCTAACCTGTTGAGATGAGATATTCTATTCTTTTTTCAGCGATGTGTTTGGCGCTTGTTTGGCCATCCACAAGCAAAGCCGCTGAAAATACCTCAACAACTCGTGATATTGCTTTTCCAACCGTGGCGAGCGCTATTAAGTTTACAGATGATTTTAGCTCACCTCGCGCCGGTCACTCTCATATTGGCAATGACTTGATTGGCCCAAAGATGACGCCGCTTTATGCGGCTGTCGATGGCTACGTGAGCTATCTTATTGTCCCACAAGCTACGTGGGGATACCAAATCACCCTCCGAGACGCCGATGATTGGACCTATCACTATATCCATATCAATAATGACACTCCAGGCACCGACGATGGCAAGGGAGGCACTAAACATGCCTACGCAGAAGGATTAGAGCGAGGCTCACGCGTTACAAAAGGCCAATTGATCGGTTGGATGGGGGATAGTGGTAATGCTGAGGCCATCACTTCGCATTTGCACTTTGAGATCCATCAACCTGACGGTACACCGATGAATCCGTATTTGAGCTTGATGGCCGCAAAAGGATCAACGCCGACAACACCTACAGAACCCCCTGCCCTCCCGACATCCGGGGGGACGACTGATGATGCGATCAATCAAGACAAAGACATCGTAAACGTCTTTTCGAACAACTGCTTATCAGGAACATTGATAAAGTCCACGGCAAGCTCAGCGGTCTACTATTGTGGCGCTGATGGCAGACGCTATGCATTTCCCAATGACAAAGTGTATTTTACCTGGTTTAAGGACTTTAAAAATGTCGTGACCGTTAGTAGCGAGAAACTTGCTAGCGCGCCTATCGGCGGACTTGTTACCTATAAACCAGGCTCTCGTATGGTGAAACTCCAAACCATGAATGCGGTTTATCATATTGAAAAGAACGGCCTATTACGCTGGGTTTCGTCTCCAAGTATCGCGGCTGCCATGTATGGTGCGGATTGGGCGAAGAAAGTTGATGATTTGAATGATGCCTTTTTTACCAGCTACAAAATAGGTGAACCAATGCAATAAAAAAACATCCTCCGTTCGGAGGATGTTTTGATGATTAGACGAGATCTCTTAGTGGCATGCCGCCGGTGAAGTCTGCTTTTCCAATTTCGACACCTTGGTTACGGATGATGCCGTAAGCCGTGGTCACATGAAAGTAGAAGTTTCCAAGCGCGTATTGCTCGAGGTACTCTGCGCCCGTCATGTATTTGCCAGGGAAGTAAGGCAAGGTAATTTGACGTTCAGCCGCGCCTTCAAAGGCAGATTCTGGAATCGACGAGATAAACTCAATCGTTTTGGCGATACGAGCACGCAATTCAGCAAACGTCTCTTCATTGTCTTCAAAAGAAGGGATTTCTACACCCGCTAAACGGGCTGAGACGCCTTTTGCATTGTCACAAGCAATCTGAACCTGTTTCTTAAGCGGAAACATGTCAGGAGCAAGCTGAGCGTTCACCAAGGTCGATTCATCCTTGCCAGAGGTAGCTGCTTTAGTGAGAACGCCATCAAGTGCTTTAAGAACCTTCGTAAATAGGGGTACAGAAAACGTGTAGTATTGATTCATAGTTGTTTGAGCAGGTTAACTGTTTAGTTTTTTTGGCACAAGAAGTGCAAATAGGTTATTGATTTTGGTGTATAACGTTCAACAGAATGAACAGTGAACCCATGCTCTTTGAGTAGGGCAGATAATTCATCCTGAGTATAGAGCGCCATCCAGCGCGGGGCTCGCATTTCAGAGCTTTCTCGATACGATTCACCATCGCCTTCTTGCATCCCCAATGCGAACCATCCACCCGGCTTTAATACACGAGCGACCTCGCCGAGGGCAAGGCCGATTTGAGACTTCGGTAGGTGGTAGAGAGCCAAGTATGACCATGCCCCTGCAAACTTGTCAGCACGAAACTGCAAATTTAACATATCGCCCATTTGCGATTTTAAGCCACGCTGGGTACTGATATCCACCATTGTTTCAGAGGCATCAATACAAATTTGATTGACCCCACGATTTTTGAGGAGAAGCGCATCGTGCCCAGGACCACTACCGATATTGATCACATCACCCTTCACCCGACTGGTAAAAGCGTCAATAAACGGGGTAGGGAAGTCACGCCAGAATCCTGTCGTTTCATCGTCATAGGCGACGGCGTACGCATTGTACGTGTCTATGGTGAGGGACTTCATGCAATGAAGTCAGGATAGCAGAATATGACGTAATGTGATAGATTCAGTAATGAAATATTACTTTTGAATACCATACCTTTTTTTCATCGCAACAACGGACTTTTTGATGATTTTCGCAAGAACCTTGAGGTCGATATCTGAAAGTTTATTGATATAGATGCAGGAACCGCCAGAAATTTTGTGTTTACCAAGATCCTTTAGTAGGTCTGTATATTCACTAAAACCTGGCATGATATAGAGTGTGAGGTTTTGTTTGCGTGGAGAAAAGCCGGTCAAAGGCCAGTCGCCCTCTTGGGTACTACGCTCGGATTTATAATGATACGAACCAAAGCCCACGATAGCTTCGCCCCACATTTGGGCTTTTTCACCAGTGACATCCTTAAAAAGCTTCAAGAGCGCCGAGCTGTCTTTGCGCTTGGTTTCGTCTTCGATCGTTTTGATAAAAGCCTCTGGCTTAATTTTGGTGACCTGGGTTTTGAGAGCGGCCATATGATACCAGTATAGCGCCCATATTGACCCTCTACCAGGGCATGGCGTACTATTTTGCCATTATAACAACCGCAAAACGCAATAACATCATTTATTGGATCGCTACGGTTTGGTTTTCACTTGGTATGGTTGCTAGTGGGATCCTTCAACTTATTCAGCAAAAGGATGAGGTCGTCTTTATGGCGGCATTGGGTTATCCGGCATACTTTCTCTCAATCATCGGTGCATGGAAGCTCTTAGGCGTCATTGCCGTACTTGCTCCTAAATATCCACTCGTGAAAGAGTGGGCATATGCAGGTTTCTTTTTAACCATGACAGGAGCTTTCTTCTCACATATCGGTTCGGGGGATACCTTCGGTGAAATGTTTCCGGCCATCTTTCTTACCGCGCTCATCGTCATCTCTTGGTACTTCAGACCAGAGAGCAGAAGACTCGCAGGCGTTCCTGGTATCGCTCAAAAATAATCATAAGAAAAAACGACCCGATCGGGTCGTTTTTTGTAGCCTATTTATTTTGATGACGTTTCAACAGTCCACTCAATACCGTACTTGTCACGAAACATGGCGAATGATGTGCCCCAAGGACTATCAGCGAGTGGCATTTCAGCTGTTCCTCCCGCTGAAAGGCCGTTAAAGATTCTTTCAGCTTCTTCGCGGCTGTCGACACTGACGGCAATTTTTGAACGGTTTTCTTCTTCGCTTACTTTTCCCATGAACGATGGCACGTCATTGGCAATCAAGGTCGTTGGACCAATAGGCAAGACGATGCGCATAATTTTATTCGCCTCCGCTTCTGATACGGGAAACTCGGCACTCGCGAGATCTTTGAAGCGAATAATCTGAGTGAACTCACCACCGAAAACGGATTTGTAAAAGGTAAACGCCTCTTCGGCATTGCCGTTGAAGTTAATGTAGGGGCTTAGTGTTGTCATAATGAGTGGATGGTAATCGAACCTGTCATTCAATACAAATAGACCTTTAAACTCTCTTTAATTCTTTTGAGCAGCGGGACGGACACGGATCCGCTTAACTTAACGGCACTTTCACGAACTCGTGCGGCAAACTCATATACGTATGCTTCATAATACACGAGCTTGTATGGCCGATACGGCGCCGAAGAAAACACATCCCCGCTATTATGAGAGGCGAGCCTACGGACCAGGTCATAGGTTGAGCCTTTATAGAAATAATTTAAGTCTTTCTGACTTTGGATGACGTAGAAATACCACATACCTACCCCGTTCCATGGCATTAGACCTAATGTCAAGCTTTTTTTAAAAATAGAAGCTCGCGAGCTACGTGGCCCCATCAACAGGTTCAAGGTCGCTTATGCGGCTTGTTGTTGGCGGAGCCACGTCGCTCGCGAGCGACGTGGCGGAGAAGGAGGGATTCGAACCCTCGATACGGTTTCCCGTATGACGGATTTCAAGTCCGTTGCATTCGACCACTCTGCCACCTCTCCATGGGTGTGATCGTGCGGGGATAATACGCAAAAGAATGAAAAAGGACAAGCCAGGGGACTTGACCGTGGAATTGTTCAAAAAGAACCGCCCTGCTAGGGTTTGACCGGATTAACGCTGAAAGAGGTGAGCAGTGTTTGAGCAGTTTCTCCAAAAGGTTCGTACATTTTATGAAAATCGACTGTCAGACCAGGGGGCTTTGGGGCTTTACCGCCAATACGGCAAAAGCTTAGGCAACCTGATCAGCTACGGTTACCGTAGCAATAGTGAAGAGTTCGAAAATCTCTTCACTGGCTGGGAGCGATGGGAGCAGGTGGTCGCATCTCGGGGGTATAGAACCTTCGTGATCGAAGACTTCGTCCAACTTGGTCGATGGGGCAAAGAGATCAAGTGCTTTGGCGTGAAGCGCGCGGCAGACGAAGTGCCCGTGCTCTATGCAGCGGACTTTCGAGAGAACTTTCTCGAGACCATGGCGCCCGCGATCAACTTGTCTGAAATCCTCATCCCAACCAATGGCAAGGGTCCTTCATGAATCACATCACTCAAGCGGTATCGGGTGAACCCATGCACCGACTTTGCCCAAATTCATTAGCCCTAGAATGCTACTTGGCAGCAGGGCAAGACTTTGCCTTGCGCCTCGTTGGCAATCAACGACGCACGATCGAAGATGATCTGCGCTTTGAGCTTTGGGAGGCCTGGGAGCGTGACATTATCCGCCGTGGATATCAGACTCGTTCTTTTGAAGACTTCAAGACCACTTCGATCATCCGATCTGAATCGGTCGTGAAGCGAGCACCTGACGAACTGCCCGTCGAATACGCGGCACAGTTTCGCGAACAACACGAATAAAATAACGCCCCGACACTCTGTCGGGGCGTTCTTTAATTCTAGCGCACAGGCTCTGCTTTTTCGAGAAGGATGAAATCGTCGAATCCGCCGCGTGCTTCGCGAAGGTCGCGCGCCTTGGCTCGGACTTCATCGAGAAGGATGCCCTCGCGCCTGAGCAGAGCGCTCAGCACTTCAAACACATCAGCGAATTCGTGAACAACTTTTTCACGGCGACCTGCATCGCTTTGGGGCAAATCGCGTGCCGCTATAAGCTCTAGCGTCTCTTCGCAGAGCTTTGTGTCGAGAGCACTGTCTTTTTCATCGTCGCGAAGGGGCCGCGAGATGCAGTGTTCGCCCTTGGCGAGAATGATCGCCGGGATCTTGTCGCGTACAAGCTTATGAAAGACCGGCATAATCAGCCCTCGCCTTCGACGAGCGCCAGACGTTTTCTGTAGCCACCGAGATTCAGAGCATTGAGCTCGATGTCATCACGGTGTCTTCTTTGCTCTTGGTAGACGTGGTCAGGTGCCAGACCTTCGTTCGACATGAAGCCATCGATCAGTTCAAAAAAATTCGCCAGCTCTTTTGTGAGCGCTTTTTTACGATCCTTTTGAGGCTTCTTGGTTGCCGCCTCGAGAGAAGCGAGTTTTTCTCGCAACTCAACGATGACGACTTCTCGAAACTCTTCATTACTGAGAGTACGAGTTTTTAGCACAGCGCCATTCATCGCAGCGATTTCAGCAGCATTATCTCTAAAGAGCATGGTAAAATACCTCCGAATGGGAGCCTAGCACTAACAGGCAGACAAATCCAGTATATAGCCTCTGGTCAAAATTTTTGATAGACTCCGTTCAATTATGTCTATCTTGAAGCGAGTTATAGTTCTTTCATCATTCCTATTACTCACCTTAGGCTTTCTGCCATCCCATGCAAACGCTGCCCCCGTTACCGTTGCTGGCTTTGAGATGTCTGGTTTTCTTGGCAATGAAGCAACGATAAATGCCACAAATAATAATACCGATCTAGAAACCGTTATCGTCTCGCGCGGAGCGGGCATTACGCCAGCTGCACTTGCAAATGCTCTTTCATCAAATAATTTTGTTGTCGCTGGCAATAAAGCGAGTGCAACGACGACAAATGAATACTACGAAGTCGCGCTGCAACCAAAAAACGGGATGAAGCTATCGTTGGAGCGGATTCAACTCAATGTAAGACGCAGTGCTACCGGGCCGAATGCTTATCAATGGCAATATAGTCTTGATGGATTCACCACTCCTGGTATCGATATCGGAGCCGAAGGGTCGTATATAGGTACGGGCACAAATGGCTTAGCAATGCCTTTGGTTGATCTGTCGCTTGAGTCCGCGCTACAGAACATCCCTTCAGGTACCAGCGTCACCTTTAGACTCTATGCTTGGGGTGCTACAGGCGGGCCTGGCACCTTTGCCATCGGACGTCTCGCGGGTGATGACCTTGCCTTTGTGGGCACGATTGGACTAGGCGATATCGTTTCATTTGAGACGCAGGGATTAGCCGGCGATGACTTGGTCAGCTCGGCTATAACACAAGACACTGATTTGCAACCAGTGACACTGGAGCGAGGTCCAGGGCTGAACGGCTCGGCTCTGACAAACGGCTTTTCTTCAAATGCCTTCACGATCAGCGGCACAAAAAACGACGCTATTATCAATGATGAATACCTCGAGGTCGCTATTGATGCTAATGATTTTTCTCGAACCTCATTTAGCGAATTAAATGCGACCGTGAGACGCAGCGCCACCGGCCCAAATACCTATCAATGGCAATACAGTCTTGATGGATTCACCACTCCTGGTATCGATATCGGAGCCGAAGGGTCGTACCTAGGGACAGAAAATAACGGCCTTGCCATGCCTGCGGTAGATTTGTCCATCGAGCCATCGCTACAAAGCGTTAAAAATGTCACATTTAGACTCTATGCCTGGGGCGCTACGACCGGGGCAGGGACTTTTGCTATTGGCAGACTTTCTGGCAATGATCTGATTTTTTCTGGAGAAGTGAATCCAAATAGCATTATTGCGTTTGAGCATGCTGGCCGTAATGGCGATGAGCCCACTTCTTTAGCGACAACAATAGATTCTCATCTTGTGCCGTCGATTTTGAGCAGGGGGGCGGGTATTGCTCCTTCAGTCATCGCCAATACCTATGGCTTCACCGGATTCAATGCCGGGGGCACCTCAACAGATGCGATACTCGATAATGAATACGTTGAATTCGCCGCAGAAACCGTAACGGGATACCATGCACGCTTTAATAGACTTGAATTCACCTTGAGGCGTAGCGCGACAGGTCCAACGGCCTATCAATGGTTTTATAGCCGAGATGGATTCGTTACTTCAGGCACCGCGATCGGAGTACCTAGTACTTATACGGGTACTGAAGCAAATGGACTCGCAATGGCCGCTATCGATCTCTCTGCAATATCTGATATCCAAAACACAACCGGGGCAACATTTAGACTCTATGCTTGGGGCGCTAGTGACTCTTCTGGTACTTTGGCTATCGGTAGATTGCCAGGTAACGATCTAAGCCTCATAGGAGAAGTAGACATTAATCAATATATCGCGCAGTACCTAGCAGGTACTGGCGGAGCTATTTCTGGCTCTTCTACCCAACTCATTAATCATGGTGGAGCAACAAGCCCGGTGACGGCAACGCCGCTTTTAGGATTTCGATTCATTGCCTGGAGTGACACTTCTACAAGCACATCTCGCTCAGATAGCCCTGTCATAGGCAATGCAACATTTACCGCATCGTTCTCACCCATTATCACGTCTATCGGTGGTCCTGGTGGGTTCACGCCTCCGCCAGGCATTGGTCTAGGAACGAGAGATGAGACCGTCGCCATGCGTACACACCGTGATATCGGCGAGATAGGCCCAGGCGGTGTTAATGCTCTGCTTTTTATTGATTCTACCGCCAATTTTCGTATCGATGTACCAGAATCTGAACAAACGCGAACTTCATCAATCACTCTTACTTACGCTGACTTGTACAAAAATACCATTCGTCTACGCATAGGGGATACTGAACAGGAGGTGGCGCTCGCCATTAACGATACAACCCTTGTTGATACCGATGGTGATGGCAAGTCAGATCTCATAGCAACGTTTGTTCACGTTTACATTAATAGAATTGAAGTCACGCTCATGTCAATAACAACGACATTAGCAAGTCCAGAGCAGCCTCTCAATAAACCCGCTGCTACCAAAGAGCCTCTCTTCAATTTCTCTCGCAATTTAAAAACGCTCGACACCGGCGAAGACGTGCGCCAATTGCAGATCTTCTTAAATGCACAGGGCTTTGTCCTTGCTACAACAGGCCCAGGCTCACCAGGTCAAGAAACATCGAAGTTTGGTGCCCTGACTCGAAATGCCCTTATTCGCTATCAAACGAGCCGCTCGATTCAGCCAGCTATTGGCTATTTTGGCCCAATAACAAGAGGTGTTGTGAATAATCAGTAGAGCTTGCCCCAAAACCCTGAACTTGATAGGATCCAGCCACCTACAGCATGGAGAGATACCCAAGAGGCTGAAGGGGCGGGATTGCTAATCCTGTAGGGGGCCTCAAAGCCCCGCGAGGGTTCGAATCCCTCTCTCTCCGCCACGTCGCTCGCGAGCGACGTGGCTCCGCCAACAATATGCCGCGTAAGCGACGATTACTATGTTGATGGGGCCGCGTTGCTTGCGAGTTTTCGTTTTATTGAAATTCTTGACACCTATCTGGTAACTATGGAACGGGGTAGGTATGTGGTATTTCTATGTCATTCAAAGTCAGAAAGATTTGAATTATTTTTACAAAGGATCAACGAATAACTTAGATCGCCGATTAGCCTCACACAATATGGGCGAAGTGTTTTCTTCTTCGCCCTATCGACCATACAAACTTGTCTACTATGAAGCGTACCTTTATGAATTTGCCGCTAGAATCCGTGAGAGCGCCGTGAAGACAAGCGGGTCGGTTTCTGTGCCATTACTCAGGCGCGTGAGAGACAGTCTCAAGACGAGGTAAGAACAGGTCTCTTTTGATTTTCTTGCTTCTGGAATACAATACAAACACATTTTACGTATTCATTGGTCACTAAATCTTTTAACAATACTTATGGACGGTTTATTTTCAATTACTTTTTTCGCTTCAATAATTGCACTTGTTATTGGTTTGATTAGGCCAGCTACTTTTTCTCGTTTTATCAAAGGAGAAATTTCACGAAAGAAAACAAGCTTAATTTTTGGCACAGCCGCGATCGTTTCGCTTGTGTTATTTGCGGTTACAACAGATGACACAAAAAAGAATACCGAACTCGTGCCGCAACCGGTTGTAGAAAAAACCTCGGATGATATTATCCCTACTACAACACAAAAAGCCGCTAATCCCGCAACAAATGAGATACAGATACCTCCAACAGCGCCAAGCGAGACCGTAAGTCAAAAAAATGCAGTCAAAAAAGCAAAATCATACCTAGGTTTCACGGCATTCTCACGCGATGGACTGGTAGCGCAGCTAGAGTTTGAAAAATTCACTCATGTAGATGCTCTTTATGGCGCAAACAATTCTGGCGCTGATTGGAATGAACAAGCAGCCAAAAAAGCCAAACAGTATATGGACATATCAGCCTATTCTCGTGGCAGTTTGATTGAACAGTTAATGTTTGAGAAATTTACGCAGGCTCAAGCTGAGTTTGGTGCTAACTCGGTCGGTCTATAAACTAGAAAAAACGACCCTCTCGGGTCGTTTTTCTTATCCCTTCCAAATTTTTCCCTGCTTCGATTCCTTCACACGGTACGTGACCAACTTCTTAATCAGCGTCTTCGGCAACGGTTTATCAAGCGGAAACTGGATGGTGCCTTTGCTTGTTTTGAAGTTAACGAGATCTTTTGCGAAAATCTTGATGAGTTCTGGGCCAGGATAGAGTCCAATATGAGTTTTTGCCGGGGCGAAGTTCAAGAGAATGGTTTTGTAGGAGTATGAAGGCATGCTCCATTTCAATCCTTCTACAGCGCCTGGAGCGAGTTTACGCACAAGAGCGCGCATCTCGCGCATCTTAGCACGCGTCTCTTTTGGCGCGGCATTGATGAATTCGGTAACGGTTTTTGGTTTGGGGGCGGCCATATGGCTCTTATAATAAGCTTCTCGCGTGCTACAATCAACCTATGCCCAAATACGTCGCCTTACTACGCGGAATCAATGTCGGTGGCAATAAAAAGGTCGAGATGGCCAAGCTCAAAAAAGCCTTTGAGAGTATGGGCTATACCGACGTCTCGACCTATATCAATTCAGGAAACGTGCTTTTTACATCCGCAAAAGAAAACTTTGATCTTATTGAGCCAGCATTGGCGAAAGTGTTTAAGTTTTCTATTCCGGTCATTGTGCGTTCAGCGGCAAATATCAAAAGCGTTGCCAAGAAGATTCCTGCTGGATGGGAGAATGATCCAAGTCAAAAATCAGATGTGATTTTTCTTTGGGACGCGTACGACAAAAAATCCTCTTTCAAGCTCATCGCTACGAAGGAGGGGATTGATGAGCTTCTTTATGTCCCTGGCGCGATTCTTTGGCATATCAATCGTGATAATTACGCCAAAAGTGGCATGCACAAGTTCATTGGCACCGAGGTCTACAAAAACATGACGGCACGCAATGTGAATACTGTGCGTAAGCTCGCGAGTCTGCTCTAAGCCGTGAAAAAAGCGAGGGCAGCAACTAAATCAGCTGTCACTGCTGCACCAAGCAAGATCTTGATGGCTTTTGCCTTATCTTTGGCACGAAACTCAGCCTGGTCAACACTTTCTGTTTTACCAACTTCTGGCTTAAAGTTGAAAAGGCCTTTTGCTCCAAATGCCACACAAAAATGCAGCGAGGCTTGCAATAAACCAATAGCCGATACAAAAGCCGGGACAAACAGCCACAAACGCCACACGGCAGGTGAGTTGAAGTAGTTAAATCCGAGCCAGATAGCGATGGTGAGGGCGAGGCCGGTCCAACCGGTTATCCAGCGCATACGAATCTCTTCACGGCCGATATTGCAGACGCCTGGGATATAGTGGTTTTGCATCACCCGAGTATAGTCTTTTTATACCCTTTTAGATATAGCGTGGCGCTTGCATACTTGCTACTATTAAGTCATGAGAACTCGTTCGCAATTTTTTCGTGTCCAAGTAAAATCTGCATTGGCTATTTTCTTGCTTTTTGGGGTCGTTACCGCCCCTGTACAGGCAGCTATCACGACCAATGGCATCGCGATTGATTCGCTGGGCCAATATAATGGCGAGAGCGCGACTGACCCAATGCCTTCATATACCAAGGCCGCCGCAAATGATGCACCAAATCGTTTTGGTTTTAATGGGGTCTATGGTGGAGCTATCGACCAAACGAACAGAAGATTTTTTCAAGCCGACCAACAAAACAATCGCGTACTGGCCTTTGATCTAAACCCTGACGGAACCTTTGTTGATCATGTGCCTGATGCAGTTTTAGGGCAGCCAAATTTTGTCAGTAATACGGCAGCGCTCGGACAAGCAGGACTCACGAATCCGGTTGGTTTGGCTTTTGATGCGGCACGTGGGTATTTGTTTGTTTCTCAGGGTGTCGGCGCAAACCGCGTAACGGTTTTTGATGTAAATAGCATTGTTAATGGAGAAAATGCCATTAATGTTTTAGGCCAAGGAGATTTTACAACCGGTGTCGCCGCAACGACACAAGCAGGCATGAATGATACCTATGCTTTAGCTTTTGACCCTGGCACCAATTATCTCTATGTTAATCAAATTTCTGGCAACCGTGTAACCGTTTATGACACGACGACTATTGTAGATGGTGAGAACGCTATTCATGTCATTGGGCAAGTGGATTTCACCGCAAGCGTTGCCGCAACAACGCAAAACGGGTTAAATAATCCGCGTGGAGTTGCATTAGACACGGTGAATGACCGTCTTTTTATTGCAAACTACGGTGCGCATCGCGTTACCGTTTATGATATTTCAGCAATTGTGGACGGTGAAAATGCCGTTAATGTTTTAGGCCAAGCGGATTTTGTGACCGGAACCGCTACAAATACTCAATCAGGGATGAACCAACCTCGCGGTCTTGCCTATGACAGTGCGAATCAGCGCCTTTTTGTCGGGCAAGTTGCGGCAAATCGCGTAACCATATTTGATGTCGCTGCCATTACGAATGGCGAAGCAGCGTTAAATGTTTTAGGCCAAGCAAACTTTACTGCAAGCGCCGCAGCAAATACCCAGGTAGGCATGAACACGCCATTTGAAGTGACCTATGATCCAAATGGCGATCGCCTTTATGTAGCAAACTTTGGCGCCCATCGCGTCACGATTTATGACGTTGCCGGTATTACGAACGGTGAAGCAGCTGTAGATCTTCTCGGACAATATGACGGCACAAGCTATACAAACCCGGTGCCTTCGTACACAAGAGCAGCTGCTAATGACACACCAAATCGTATCGGTTTTAACCAGCCACAGGGTCTTGTGATCGATCGAGCGAATAATCGTGCCTTTGTTGCTGATACCACTAATAACCGCGTTCTTGTCTATAATCTCGATGCAAATGGTGAATTTTTGGATCGTATTCCTGATCGCGTCTTGGGCCAAGTAAACTTTATAGCCAATGCCGCCGCCATTACTCAGGCGGGTTTAAGTGGCCCTTCAGCGATGGCCTTTGATCCTACAAAAAATCTCTTATACGTCCTGAATGTCAACCGCGTCACCGTTTATGACGTTGCTGCCATTAGCAATGGTGAAAATGCGGTATTTGTTTTAGGTCAAGCAACATTTATCGCTAATACTGCGGGCAATACCCAAGCTGGGATGAACAGCCCTCGTGGTATCGCCCTTGATGTGACAGGTCAACGCCTCTTTGTCTCACAAAACGGCAATAATCGCGTAACCGCGTATGACGTGTCAACCATTGTGAATGGCGAGAATGCGACAAATGTCCTGGGTCAGTTCACCTTTACGGCTACAACAGCGAGCTCAACAGCAAGTGGTATGAACGCACCGCGTGGCGTTGCCTATGACCCTGCTGGCAATCGGCTTTTTGTGGCGTCTAATGGTAATAATCGTGTGACGGTCTTTGATGTCGCTGCCATCACGAATGGCGAACCGGCAACAAACATTATTGGTCAAGCGAGTTTTGCTGGCACCACCGCTGCCACAACCCAAGCGGGCTTAAATAGCCCAACAGGCATCGCTTTTGACGAAGTAAATAACCGTCTCTTTGTCGCCAATCTCGTTGCACACCGAATTACCGTTTATGACGTGGCGACGGTGACCAATGGTGAGAATGCTACTCACGTTTTTGGTCAGCCAGATTTCACAACGGCAATATTGAGCAATTCACAGCAGGGGATCAACGCGGCAACGGCGCTCGCTTTTGATGCAACCGCACAACGCCTCTATGCCGGCCAGCTTGGCAATCACCGCGTGAGTGTCTTTGACACGTCGATAGCCGGCTATACCGTTACAGAAACGGGTGGATCAACCGATATTGCAGAAAACGCTGCAACCGATACGATTGAAATTGTTCTAACCGCGCCTACGCTTGATTCTGTCACATTCAATATCTCATCAAATGATGTGGCGGCAAGCACAACACCAGCAACGGTAACATTCACTTCGACAACCTGGGACATTCCGCAATCGGTGACCGTTTTTGCTCCACCTGATGCCAACTTAATTAATGAATCCGCTACCTTAACCGTTTCAGTAAATCAAGGCTTATCTGATAATGGATTCGACCTCTTAGCGAGCCAAGATATTGCCGTCAATGTAACCGATGACGACGTCGATACTGATGGCGATACCATTATTGATGATATTGATACTGATGATGATAATGACACCATCCTCGATAGTATTGAGGACGCTGGGCCAAATAGTGGCGATATCAATAACAACGCTCTCTTAGATAGTCTCGAATCAACGGTTGCATCCATCCCAAATGCCGTTAATAGCGGTGTCATTGGACTCGTTTTAGATGGTGGATGCTCAGAGATTACTTCATTCACTGCGACAACATCCGGTGCTTACCCAACAGATTCTACCTACACTTATCCACTCGGATTTGCTGATTTTACCGCGAACTGTTCAGCTCCTGGCGAATCCGCGACCGCGACGGTGATCTTTGTGACCAATCAAGCGGCAAATAGTGTTTCTGCGCGCAAATACAATCCGAATACGCTTGCCCATGGTCCATTAAATGCGGTGATGAGTGATGTCGTTATTGGAGCAACGAACGCTATCCAATCAACCTATGTCATTCAAGATGGTGGCGCCTATGACATGGACACCTTGATTGATAGCGCTATTACTGACCCAATTGGCCTTGGTGTCGTGATACCGATTGTCACACCTGTCTCTAGTGGCGGTGGAGGCGGTTCGACCATTTATGGATGCAAAGACAAAAGCGCACTTAACTACAATCCTAGCGCGACAGTACAGAATCACAATTCATGCCAATACGCCGTCGCGCCATTGCCGGTAGTACCTCCGCCGGTGATCACACCAATACCAACACCTGAATCTCCTGTCTGTAAAATCACCAAACTCCCAACCAAGCCTATCAGACTCGGTGCCACAAATGACCCAGAGCAAGTGAAGCTCCTTGAAGCGTATTTGAATGCCGAGCTTGGTCTCACCCTGCCAATTGATGGCATCTATGCTAAGACGGATATGGATGCGGTTATCGCATGGCAAGAACGTTATGCTCCAGAGATTCTTCAGCCATGGGGCATCACCAAGGGCACGGGATTTGTCTCGACCTTTAGTCTAAAAAAATTAGCGAGCATTCAGTCATCACAATGCTATCCTGCCACGACACCTGCGCCTCAAACGTGCTTTGTCACGACAGGTAATCTCGTTCGTGGTGATAATAGCTCTGATATTCTCAGACTTCAAAAGATTCTTGCGAAACAAGGATATTTGAAGGCGACACCCAACGGCAACTTCGGTCCTGCAACCTATGCGGCCGTCATCGCCTTTCAAGCGATTAACACTATCGAACAAACAGGCACAGTTGGACCACTTACAAAACAAGCGTTCAAAACGCTTAACCTCTGTAACTAATATGCACGGATACGTTCAGAATATCGAAAAAGCGGCTTTAGAAAATACGGACTTTCGCCGCGTCGTTTATACAAGTACCAATAGCCAAATCGTCCTCATGTCGATTAAGGCTGGCGAAGAAATTGGTGCTGAGACGCATGATCTCGACCAGTTCTTTCGTGTCGAGGCAGGGGAGGGTAAAGTCATTCTTGATGGCATTGAACATGAAGTGAGCGATGGTTTTGCCATTCTTATTCCAGAAGGCACACTTCATAATGTGATCAATACTGGTGACGAAGATCTCAAGCTCTATAGCATCTACACACCACCACAGCACGAAGATGGCACCGTGCATCACACCAAAGCCGAAGCAGACGCAGCTGAAGAACATTTTGACGGTGAGACAACCGAATAAGTATGCAAAAAACCTCCCGAGAACCGGGAGGTTTTGCATAGGCGCTATTTGTAGAGCTCAAAGGTCTTGTATTGCCAAGTCATGAACTCTTCGAGGAGCTTACGATGCACGTAGACCGTTTCTGGCTGCGTCGAGTTCGCTGTTGGTAGGCGATAAGGTACAGATAAAAAGTAGCCATTCTCGCTCTCTTGAAGCTGCAGAATATCGAGACGCCTATTCATACCGATCACCGGAGTCGCGTCCCAGGGGGTCATGGTGGTTTCTGGCTGAATCGCGATGCCGAATTCGCCGTTCCACATTCGAGCCATGCTCAAACCGATGCTGCCATCGACGGTTTGATAGCTCTTGCAGAGCCCGCGATTGGCCGGCAAGTCGAGCATCCGCCTGATTAAGGTTGAATAGTCCTCAGGCCGTCCACGAATCAAGGCAAATTGCTTTGAGAGCGGATGGCTCGTTTCTGGCACCAATGGCACACGTTGGTTCGCCATATCGATTTGCCAGGCGCCTGGGTCTTCTGGGGGCTGGCTATAGAGCTCTTGAGTCATCACGTCACCAATACAGGTCGCAATAACCTCATCGCCACGCACGAGAGAGACCATGGTACCGATACCGCTCGACTGTTTGCGCAAAAAGGCTTTGGTGCCATCGAGCGGGTCGATCGTAAAGTAGACCTGCTCTTCGCCGAACGTTCGGCTGCAAGCGATACGCATACCCTCCTCTTCAGCAATGATCCCGTAATCAGGAAAGAGCACGCGGATGGCGCGGGTATAAGCCTCTTGTGCCGCGAGATCGGCCGAGGTGCAGACATCGTCCATCTCACCCGCATACCCCATCTTTGCTTTTACCGAATGGTAGGTTCGTTGCTTTCTGATCTCTCCAATAGCATTGCGCACCATGGCAAACAATACTTGCTCCAGTAGTGGCCCTGCTTGCAGGTTTTTTAGAATTTGTGACATCTCGCATAGCCTTTCTGTAAAGAACGTGGCGAAGGCTTAACATATTCAAATAAAAAACACCATCCCTCACACCCCCTACCCCCGGCAGCCACATGTACGCTGCAGCATCCTTGTCTCGCTATCGCTCGACATGACAAAGATCTTTGTCATGTCGAATAAAAAGAGACACCCCTTCCACAAATGTGGGAAGGGGTGGTTTTTTCTACACCATAGACCCAATACCGTAGAAAGAAACCGGGGTAGGGGGTGTGGTGTTTTTTTATTTGGCGTTCAAGATTGCGGAGGTCTTTGGACCAACCAACCCGGCGCCGGCTTCTTTTTCTGATTTGATGATCTTCTTTTCAAGTTGGTATTTCACCAAGTACTTGCGTGTCGTAGGACCAAAGTAGCCGGTGACATAGTCTTTTTCTGGTGTGAGGCCAAAGTGCTTCACGAGGCGACGTTGCAATTCTTTGACGCTCTCAGAGCGATGACCCTGTCTCAAACCCGGAGCGATCGTCTTTTTTGGTGTAGCAACGATCTCTTTCTTATCTTCTTTTTTGACGTCCGTTTTAGCCTCAGCTTTTACTGGGACTTTTTTTGCCTTGATGTCGGTCAAAAACTTCATGCGCGCACGAACGACCGTTTTATTGTAAGACTTGATCGCAGGATTGATCCCACTTGAACCCATCCCACAATACGGATACTCCATCGCCTCCCAGGCGACAGTGAGCTGCTCTTTATAGTAGGCAATCACCGACTTAGATTCGACATTGCCGGCATATGGCGCAATGTCTTTTTCAAGTTGTGCCTGAGCGGCGTCGCGAAGTTTTTTGGTTGCGACGGTGACACACTTGGTTGTAGGGACGGTTTCTGCTTGAGCAGAAGAGACGAAGCTCGTACTTACAAAGGCGATGAGCGCCAATGCGATAAGGTAAGAGCGTTTTGCTGTGAAAGAAGGTTTTGAAGTCATCATAGTGATGACTAGATGGTACCAAATGAGCCTCAATCACCGCAACCTAGGCTTGCTGATAATAGCTGGTAATTATTTATGATTTGTGCTAGGTTGTCGGCCTTTCACTATGAAATCTGAAAAACCTCCAAAGCCTAAGGGTCCAGGACTCTTTAGTCTTTTAAAGCCCTACCGGCTCATGATCGTCGGGATGCTGACGTTTACCATTATTAGTAATGGCTTAAACCTCGCTATCCCAAAGATTGTCGCTAATGCCATTGATAGTATTACCGCTGGACAATTTGTTCTTGCGAGCTTTTTAACGTTATTTCTTGGGGCCGCATCTATCATCTTTGTGATGACGTATCTGCAAAATATCTTGCAGACCTATGCCTCTGAGCGCGTAGCTCGTGAATTGCGTCAAAAGGTTGCAGATAAGCTCTCGCGTTTGTCGTTTAGTGAAGTCCAAAAACAGACTTCGTCCAAACTTCTCACCAACCTCACGTCTGATGTGGATGGCATCAAGATGTTTGTTTCGATGGGTATTGTGACCCTCGTCTCATCACTTTTCTTGATTGTTGGTGCCAGTACCTTGCTCTTCATCACGAACTGGAAGCTCGCATTAGCCGTATTACTCGTCTTGCCGCTCGTTGGCGTGACCTTTGCCGTCGTCTTTTCAAAAGCCGGCGCGCTTTTTAAGCAATCCCAAGAAGTTGTTGACAAACTTAATAAAGTCATTAACGAAAGCATCCTCGGCTCAGCCCTTATTCGCGTATTGAATGCGCAGCAAAAAGAATATGAAAAATTCTTAAAGGCCAATACCGAGGCTAAAGATGTTGGCATGCAGATTCTCGCCATGTTTGCAGCCATGATCCCGATTGTGACCTTTGTATCAAATATCGCCGGTTTAATCATTCTTGCGCTCGGTGGTCACTTTGTGATCACGGGCTCAATGACCCTCGGTGAACTCGCCGCCTTCAATAGCTATCTCGCCATGCTTATCTTTCCGATCATCATGATTGGATTTATGAGCAATATGATGGCGCGCGCAGGTGCCTCGTATGGTCGTATCGTTGAAGTTCTTGAAGCACATGAAGATGTGCCAACGGGTACTATCACTTCTGCGATCCATGGCGATATTGCTTTTAGTAATGTTTCGCTCAACTTCGAGAGTAAACCGATTTTGAAAGATGTCTCATTTGACGTGAAGGCCGGCACACGTACCGCGATTCTTGGTCCAACCGCGGCAGGCAAGACCCAACTGTTAAATATTCTTTCTGGTTTACTCATCCCAGAAAAGGGGATGATCACGTATGACGGACACGCCATCGGCGAATACCACTCACTCTCTTTTCACTCACAAGTCGCCCTCGTCTTTCAAGATAGCGTAATGTTCAACTTGTCTTTGCAAGAAAATATCGCGTTTAGCAGCAATGCCAGCCCTGAAGCCGTTGCCAAAGCCATCGAAACGGCTGAGCTCGATGATTTCATCACCGCATTACCAGAAGGCTTGGATACCCTCGTGTCAGAACGTGGTACCAGTCTCTCGGGCGGTCAGAAGCAACGTGTGATGTTGGCACGTGCTTTGGCCCTTGATCCAAAGGTCTTGCTTTTAGATGATTTCACCGCTCGCGTTGATAACAATACCGAAGCTCGTATCTTGGCGAATATCCGCAAAAACTATCCGCACCTTACCTTGATCTCGGTGACGCAAAAGATTGCATCCGTTGTCGACTATGACCAGATCCTTCTTTTGATGGAGGGCGAACTTCTCGCGAGCGGCACCCATGCCCAACTCATGAAGACTTCGCCAGAATACGTCCAAATCGAACAATCACAACGCAGCACCAACCACTATGAAAACGACTAATGAACCACAGAAGGGGAGCGCTCTCGAAGCGGCCAAAAAGATGTGGGCCATGATGGGGGACGAACGTCTCAATCTTTTGCTTTCATTGATTACGATCTTGGTGGTCTCGGGTATTAATATCTCGGCCCCACTGCTCTTTGGTTATGCGGTTGACCACTTCATCGCGACCAAAAACATGAACGGCGTCTTAGCGATCTCTGGCGCCTTGCTTGCCTTGTTTTTGGTGGGATTTGGCACGGGCTATGCGCAAATGAAAATCATGGGCGGTGTTGCTCAGCGCATGCTCTTTAAACTTCGCAATACCATTTTCGACAAGCTTCAAAGTTTGCCTGTCGCTTTCTTTAACCGCAATAAAGCTGGCGATCTTATCTCGCGCATCAATAACGATACCGAAAAACTCAACCAATTCTTCTCTGAAACCATCATGCGTTTTATGGGGAGCATCTTTATTATTATTGGTACAGCAATCTTCATCTTAGCCATCAACTGGCGACTGGGTTTGATTGCGCTTGCACCAGCGGCCTTCATGTTGATTTTTACCCAACTCGTTTCAGGCTGGGTCAAAGGCAAATATAAAGCGAGTCTCGCAGCAACGGGCGCTATGAGCGGCTCGGTACAAGAAAGTCTTGATAACTTTAAAGTCATTATCGCGTTTGATCGACGTGACTATTTTAGAAAACGTTTTAGCGAAGTAAACCAAAACAATTTTAAAGCCTCACTCGAGGCAGGTCTCGCGAATGGCGTCTTCTCACCGGTGTATGATTTGTCGGCGCACGTAGCACAGCTTGCTGTTATTGGATTCGCCGTCGTCTTTATCGCGAGCGGCAATCTCACGATCGGTGCCTTGTTGAGTTTCTTGATTTACCTCGATCGTTTTTACCAACCATTACGCCAAATCGCCCAGCTTTGGTCATCTCTACAAACCGCGCTCGCGGGCTGGGACCGTGTGTCTGGGATTCTTGAAGAAGTAAATGATCTCGAGGTCAAAGCTTCTGAAGAAAAAGAAGATGCGACTCATGTGCTCGAATTCAAAAATGTCGTCTTTCGCTATCCTGATGGTGAGGACGGGACCAAGGGCAAAGAAGTCCTACACAAAATCTCATTTGCCCTTGAACCAGGCAAAACCTATGCCCTCGTAGGCCCAACAGGCGGAGGCAAAACGACGACCGCATCACTCATGGCTCGCCTCTATGATCCAACCGAAGGCCAGATTCTTCTGAACGGCAAAGACATCCGCTCGTATGAGCCAGCAGAGCGCGCCAAGCGCATCGGATTCATCCTCCAAGAACCGTTCTTGTTTACTGGCTCTTTGCTCGACAATGTCTTTTACGGCAATGAGCTCTACGCCGACAAAACCGATGAAGAAAAAGCGACCGCCCTTAAAGATTCGAGCATGCAAAACTTACTCATGCGTTTTGATGGTGGACTCGAAGCCCAAATCAATGGCAGCGGAGAGGGGATGAGTCTTGGTCAAAAACAATTGATCGCCTTTATGCGTGCCGTCTTGCGTGAACCAGAACTCCTTATCTTGGACGAAGCGACTGCCAATATCGACACCGTCACCGAACAGCTTCTTGAAGAAACGCTCAAAGCGCTCCCGTCCAAAACAGCGAAGGTCATTATCGCGCACCGCCTCAATACCATTGAAAGTGCGGACGAGATCTTCTTTGTGAATGCCGGTGAAATCACCCCTGCAGGCTCCCTTGAGAAGGCAGTTGAATTGCTTATGAGTGGTAAAAGGGCGAGTTAGTGTCAAATAAGCGCTAGACATAGCCAAGAAGTCGAACTCTTGACAATAAATTATATAGACCCCATACTCCTCACATCTTAATAGCAATTGATTATTATGAATGACACGACCATGACCAACCCAGCCGCTGCAGAAGCGCCAGCTACAAAGGCATTCGAATTGCCTCCGTACAATGTCACCAAGATCGGACCAAACGTTAAAACCCGCCGTAAGGCCTTGGGTTTGACCCGTGGCGAGCTCTCAGAGAAAGCCCAGGTGAACTACAACACCATCATCAAGCTTGAATCTGGCGCCAACAAGAATCCAACCGTCAAAACCCTCATGGGTATCTGTGTCGTCTTCGGTTGCCGTGTAGAAGACCTTTTGGTCTAACGCCCCTCCCTTTGTCCCTCCCCTCACTTGTCGTGAGGGGAGGGATTTTGGTTTCAGAACTTCAGTCGTCCTCTCTCCAAGAGAGGGCAGGGTGAGTTGTCCGTGGTATGATGTCCTCATATGCTCAAAATCGGCTCAAAGGCCCCGGCCTTCAACCTTCCTGATAAAGACGGTGTCATGCACAAACTGGCGGATAAAAAAGGGGAGTGGGTGGTGCTTTATTTCTATCCAAAAGATGACACGCCGGGCTGCACGGTTGAGGCATGCTCTTTTCGCGATAACCTGCCGAAGTTTAAGAAGCTTGGTATTACGGTCTATGGCATAAGCGCTGATAGCCAAAAGAAGCACCAGAAGTTCTCGGACAAATTCGACCTACCCTTCACCCTGCTTGCAGATGAAGAAAAGAAGACGGTGAATGACTATGGCGTTTGGTCGCTCAAGAAATTCATGGGCCGCGAATACATGGGTATCTTGCGCTGGACCTTCCTCATCAACCCAGAAGGTAAAATCGCAAAGATCTACGAAAACGTAAAGCCCGCAGAACACGTTGAGGAGATTCTGAAGGATATGAAGGCGTTGAAGAAATAAGAATCCTCCCAACACAAAACACCAGGCCGATGCCTGGTGTTTTGATGGTGCACCCGTGACGATTTGAACGTCAGACCTCTTCCTCCGCAGGGAAGCGCTCTATCCAGCTGAGCTACGGGTGCAAAACTTCATGAAAGGCCCTAAAGCTTCAGAAGCCGCCCGACTATATCAGAAATTGGCTCCCCGCGCAAGTCTCCGTCTTCGCGTACAAATTGGCCTAAAAACGCTCTCAAATCGACCGGGTCAACGTCCTCAAGTTGGATGGCGAGGCGAGGGCGGGCGGCGCTTCTGAAGTTGACGTAGAGGGTCTTGGCGACGGGTGGGTTATAGACGATGGCAAAGTCGTCGATATCCTCATAGAGATGAAGGGAGCCGTCCCAAACGAGGCCGTCCATACCCACTTGCACCAAGATCGGACGAGGTTCGCGAGAGCCTAATAAAAGAAGCAAGATCACCGTTAAAATCACGATAAAGGCAAAGAGAAAGTTTGCCGTGATAAGCGCATAAGCGACAAAGAGAATCGCGACCATCGCCATAGCAAAATACCAGGTTTTGCTGCGGTCATATTTTTTGTACGAGACGGTCTCCCAGACAAATTGGTCTTGGTCGAGAATCACCGCTTCTTGCACTTCTTTTGAAAGAGAGGCCATATGAGGAGATTATACCACATCCTTGAGGCTTTCTCCGCCTTCGCTTTGCTTGGCACCTCTTTCACTTCGTGAAAAAGGGGGTTAGGATGGCTTTATGTTGAATTGGACTGATCCAGTAGGCTTCGTAAAAGGAGCGACGGCACCCATCCGTAAGGCGTGGGAGGCTCTTGGCATTCGCACGGTGGGGGATTTGCTTGAGATGCCTCCGCGACGCTATGACGACTTTTCACAAACCATCTCTATTGCGGATGCCAGCCACGGCGATGTCGTGACGTTTAAAGTAAAAGTCGTCTCGTTTAAAAAACAACAAACCTTTCGCAAACGCATTCAGATGTTCAAACTCGTCGCCCAAGACGATACGGGCGGAATCAGTGCGACATTTTTTCAACAACCTTGGCTCGTGAATGAGATGACCGAAGGCCGTGAAATCTTTTTGTCCGGCAAGGTGTATGCGAATGCGCGTTTTGGCAAACAACTTCACCATCCGCTTTGGGAACCTTCAGATCGCCCGATTGCGGCGGGGCGTATTGCGCCAGTGTATGGATTATCGGGGACGCTCGTCCAAAAGACGTATCGCCGTCTCGTGCAAACGTGTTTTGAATTACTCGATACTTCAACCGTACCGCATCTTGCGGAAGAATTTGACGCCACGATCAGCTATCTGGATTTATTGAAGAAGCTCCACATGCCTGAGGCGCATGAAGACCTTACGAAAGCCCGCGAAGGCCTCGCTTATATTGAATTGATGATTTACCAAATCGCGATGCGAACAGCCGCGATGAAGGCAAATAAAGCCGGTGCGCCGTCCATTCCGGTAAATCAAGATGCGGCGAAACGTTTCGCAGCCAGCTTGCCGTTCCCACTTACCGGCGATCAGAAAAAGGCAGTCTGGGGATTGTTACAGGAGATGGAGAAGCCTGAACCAGTGCGTGCACTTCTTCAAGGTGACGTAGGCTCGGGTAAAACGGCGGTTGCCGCTTTTCTTGCGGCCATGGTGCACCGCAAAGGCCAAAGCGCCGCCATTCTTGCACCGACCGAACTTCTCGCTCAACAACACTCCGCATCGTTTCAACGTTTTTACGCTGGCACTACCATCTCGGTGATTTTGTTTACGCGTACGGTGAAGAAACGTTTCTTTCAAGGTAATGAAGAAGTTCTCACCAAAGATCAGGCGCTCGCTGAAATTGAAGGTGGCAATGTCGTGATTATTGGTACGCATGCGATTCTTGTTGAAGGTCGTTTACCAAAAGATCTCGCTTTAGCCGTTGTCGATGAACAGCATCGCTTTGGCGTAGGACAACGCGAAACGCTCGTTCAAGGCGCGCGCATTGATGGACTTGTGCCGCATCTCGTCTCGATGACCGCGACACCTATCCCACGTACGTTGGCGCTCACACTCTATAGCGATCTTCATCATGTGCTGTTACGCGAGAAACCTGCGGGACGTTTGCCGATTGAAACCCATGTCTGCCGCGGCGCAGGCCGTGAACAAGCGTATCGTGCGATTCGTGATGCTGTTTCTAAAAAAGAGCGCGTGTATGTTGTCTTTCCGCTTATTGAAGCTTCAGACACAACCGGTTCAGCGGCGTTGATGGATGCGTATAAAGAGCTCTCAAAAGGTCCGCTTGAAGGATTGGGGATTGGGATCGTCCATGGCAAGCAAAAAGCCAAAGAACAAGAAGACGCTTTTGCTGAGTTTAAGAGCGGTAAAAAACCGGTCTTGCTTTCAACGACCGTGATTGAAGTTGGTGTGGATGTGCCAGAAGCGACCATTATCATGATCGAAAACGCTGAGCGCTTTGGTTTAGCACAGCTTCACCAATTACGTGGTCGCGTTGGTCGTGCGCTGTTGCCGAGCAAATGTTTTTTAGCGACCGATGTCGAAGGCGATAAACTTTTGCGTTTGCAACTCATGGAGCGCATTCAAGACGGGTTTGCACTGGCTGAAGAAGATCTCAAGATCCGTGGCAGTGGCCGCATTCTTGGCACCATTCAGAGCGGGCGCGATTTGGGTTTCAAATATATCCAGCTCACTGATATCCCACTCATGAAGAAAGCCAATGAAGACGTCAAAGCCTTCTTACAAAAAGACGGAGGCATTGAAGCACATCCGTCTATCGCTACCGCGGTTCACCGATTGCAAGAATCAACGCACTTTGAATAAGCCAAGCGTCTCGCAAGCTTCACGCACCGTAGAGCAGGGGACGAGCTTGGCTTTTGTTGTTTTTGGAAGTTTGGCGGACTTTGGCAAAATGATGGTCAAAAAACCAAGACGTTCGAGTTCACGCACGCGCAAATCCATACGAGAGACGGGGCGTAATTCGCCAGCAAGACCCACTTCGCCAAAAGCGGCAACCGTCTGATCAATAACCTGATCCTGTTTTGCTGAAATAGCCGCGAGACAGAACGCAAGATCCGAAGCGGCTTCAGCGGCGGAGAATCCACCAATCACATTCGCGAAGACATCTTGATCCCCAAAACTTGCACCAACGCGACGTGCCATCACCGCTAAAAGCAAACTTGCACGGTTGGCATCGATGCCTGAAGTGCGGCGCAAAGGTGTACCATAACCGGCTGGCGTCACGAGGGCCTGCAATTCAACGAGTAGGGTTTTATTGCCTTCAACGATCGGTGTGACGATAGTTCCCGAAGCTTTGGCCGGACGATGCGCTAAAAGCGCAGCGCTCGGATCAAGAATCGGCTCGAGACCGCGTTCTGAGAGGTCGAGAATGGCCGTTTCGTCCGCTGAGCCGAAACGATGTTTAAAAACGCGTAGCAAGCGATGTGAGAGGCCACGATCGCCCTCAATCATCAAAACCGTATCAACAAGATGTTCAAGTAAGCGCGGGCCGGCGAGATCGCCATCTTTATTGACCTGACCAACGAGAATAACACTTGCACCGACATCTTTGGCAGCTTCATTAATAATCGCTGCTGAGGCTTTTACTTGGGTTGGATTGCCCGGTTCGCCTGTGACGTCTGGCATGCGTACGGTTTGAATCGAATCCACAATGGTCAGCGCCGGTTTCTGCGCGCGAATAGTGGCGGCGATGGTCAATGAATCCGTCTCATCGAGAAAAGAAAGCGTTTCAGGCAACGCTACTCCAGCAAGGCGTTTTAAACGCGCACCAACTTGCATCGGCGACTCTTCACCCGTCACATACAGCACAGGTCGGTTTTGACGGGCGATCTGAATGGCGAGCTGGGCCGTGAGGGTAGACTTACCGATACCTGGTTCACCTCCGAGCAAGGTGACGGAGCCATTCACGAGTCCACCAGAAAGAAGCTCGTCCCACCAAGCGAGTTTGGTTGGTATAGGGACGGCGAGACTTTGATCAAGTGCAGCAAATGAGCCGGTCTTACCGGCGGGCTTCGCTTTGCCTCTTGAGCCCGAAGAAGGGTTCGCGACGGCGGCACCGTCTTCATGGACCGTGCCCCAGGCGCCACATTCGGTGCATTGGCCGGACCATTTATTGAACTGACCGTCGCATTTAGAGCACACAAAAACCGCCGTTGATTTCATGTGACCATGATCGCGGGCGGTTGAAGCGGTGTCAACCAAACATATTACCGAGGCAGCGGACACGGAGGGTTGCTCGTCGAGAATGCTGATTGCCCCCTTAGTCCAAGCATATCCCCATATGATGCTACGCGATCGGATGTCATGAGACGCCCATCATGATTTGGGTAGGCGGTCCTGCATTCTTCAATTGTCTTCGGGGGGGCGCAATGTCTCGTTGTCATTACCCGCGCCGTTTCAATATCCTGCATCTGTTGAAGGCTCGCTGTACATACGTCTAGTCCTTGCTCTCTCGATACCCTAAACAGATGATTGAGCGCACCCGAGCCAGAATTATGTGAAAAATAGATCAATCGAAGTGTCATATTAGCATCCATGTTTGGACATCGCCTCCTCACGGTATTTGCTGCATCTTTAATGTGGCACATAACGCCACACATAGTATTGATTTCAGGATCCATTAAACGACCCTCATACTGGATCCCGTAGCCAGCAAGACAGCTACATGTGTCGCTTCCGCCTGCATTTGTTGTACGGTCACGTACCTGAAATAACCCAGTGAAGCCTTTGTTGTTCTGGGCACTTGGGTTGTAACCCGATTCAAGGAAAGCTACCGCTTTCAATACCCGATAGTCTACACTTGCGCATCCAGCATAGGCGCGAAAAAGATTATCGTACTGGGGGTTATTTAACGCGGCTCCACCGCGCCCACCGCTACTACCGCCCCTTCTGGAGGCACCTCCACCCGCATCCTCATCAAATCCTGGTGCGTCTAGAGCAAGCTCAAACTCTACTCCAAAAACACGTGAGAACTGAAGGGTATTTAACCGAATTAATGCTGGGTTTACCGTATTCAATATGACATATGCCCCGAGTACAAGCACCATACCAATCATTGCATCGATAATCGTCTTTTTACCATCTTTGACTGCAAGAGGCGATGCGGCAAGTAGATATTTAAAACCACCGATCATCACCATCACGATAGCGACCGTTAAAACGATAGCCGTCATGTAACGGTAGATGGCATTAATGTATTGCGAGAGATAGGGGACGGCAACGAGGCCGTTCTCTTCGGTTGCCGAAGTAAACGAAAACCCAGGTATCGGGACTCCGAGCTTAGGCACAACGGGGACGAACGGCGCTGGCTCTTGCGATACAAAGCCGCCAACGGCGGTACCGCCAGAGCCGCTCACATCTGCGTCAGGCGCGAGACATTTAAACCCTTCTGGGGTCGAACGACAAAGCAAACCATCGGCACAGTTTGCCTCAGAGCCCTCAGACCCCGTGCAACGTTGACCGTCTTTTAACTTACAGAATCCCTCCTGACAGAGGTAGGAGGTTTGATTTGGGCAATTGCTAACGCTTTCACACATGGCGTGCAACGGAAAATAGGTGCGGCTGTACTGGTCTCTTATGGTTGTGCAGACGACCGAACTTGCGGTACCACAAACACCAGAGTTATTCACATCATTTTTTATCCATTGCGCAGACCCGCCCTGATGATCTTGATATTGCAAAGGAACATCCTTACATGTTTGCTCTTGAGCGTTTCTTGCGGCTGCTAATTGATCTTGGGTTGGAGTGCCTGGCAGATTGTCGTTTAATTGAAAACAGCGCGAGATGGCGGATGCTTCAAAAATGGCACAACAAGATCGCACAGGCACATCGGCAAGAGCAACCGCTGGTAGCGTTAAGGCAAAGAGGCTGATACTCGCAGCCAGGCGTTGCAAAAATCTCATAGCTTATTTCTTTAGGCGCGCTTTAAAAACCTCCCAGCGAAGACCATTCACATCAATATCTTGTTTTACTGGCTTACCTTCAATAAAGATCGTTGGTGAAAGAGCGATATTGTATTGAGCTGCCATAGCATTGTCTTGTTGAATAGCGAGCGCATCGAGCCCTGTTGCCATACACGCGTTAAATGCACCAACGTCGATACCTGCTGTGCGTGCATATTCTTGTAGACGATTCAGATCTAGTTCACCGGTTGCAGCCATCACCTGGCTTCTGAACTGCCAAAAGCGTTTTTGGTCATGCGCACAACGACCAGAGGCTGCCGCGAGCATAGCAGAAGGACTGTCTGAAGCGATCACCAAATCACGCCAGACGACGCGCGTTTCAGGGATCTCATTAATAATAGCAACAATAGCAGGCTCTAGTGAGCGGGTAGACAGGTCGGTCATATCACCAAAAATCGTCACGACAACCGCCTCGGTTGACGAAGAGCCCGTCCAAGGATCGGTCTCACGCAATGGAGGCATGCGAGGATCAGTTGTTTTTTCTAAAAATGAAATATCCGGACGAGAACCGGCAGGAAAGTAGGACGTCGCCCTTATCACCAACTCAAATGAGGCTAAGGCAAGAATAAAGACGAGCCCAGCAATTGCCATCCATAACCAGCGGCGATTCTCCATAAACTAAAGTTCAAAACGGATAAGCTGACCTGAAATAGAATCGGTAAAGACGACAGCTGAACCATCAGGAGTGACCGTAATTTGCTGAATAGCAACATCACTCGTTGATGGCGACCCATAAACAATGGTTTCACCGGTATCAACATTAACTTTAACGAGTTGGTCGGGCGTATTCGTAAAGAGCGTACGCTGAAGGCCAGCACCCACGCCTAAACTTGTAGGAACACCGCATACAATTTCTGATTCATTTCTCCAGGTGCACTTATCGGCCCAAGTATTTAACTCAAGTTCACGACGGTTTGAACCAATATCTTCTCCAACGGCACCGCTTACCCAAAGTGATGGCAAGTAGCCATTACCTGACTGATACACACTATAGAGCAGATTACCGCCCGATGGTGACCAATTTGGGATAAATCCGCGCCCTTCAACGTCGAGGCCGCGAAAGTTTTCTTGGTTTTTGCCGATGAGCAGTACTTGTTGACGATCAAATCCGAGCGGATTGCCGGTAAATGAGTAGCCGACGATCTGATCACTTGGCGACCAGCTTACGTGGACTTTATCCCCATTATTACCAAGCTCTTGGACAGGCTGAGCATTGGTGCCGTCAGGGTTTGAAATAACTAAGAAGCGATTATCTTCGTTATTACCCATGCTTTTGGCGGCGATCGCATCATCAAGAGGGGAGAAATCGAAATCATCCCAGTGCTTAGGCAAGGTGACTTGTTTCTGTGTTTGAAAATCGTACAAGATATTACTGCCATCCGGATAACTTAACACGGCTTTATCGGTACGTTTACCCCAAGAAACTTGGTCTACGCCATAAAACGCCTGCGAAGAGAGCTCGGTCGTCGTACCGTCGGCATTAACCTTATAAAACTTACCAGAGAGAGGGTCGTATCCGCGCACGGCACCCGAAGGATTGATCGAAATATTGCGTGAAATATCACTACGTAAAATCGAAGTACGATTTGTCTGCGGCACGCCTGTTGGCAATGAAGGATCAAAAGGCTGCCCAGGAGTGATGGGTAGTGTACCTGGGCCACCTGGGGTGGTACCGGTACCAGAGGGGCCACCAGGGCCGCCAATTGGCAATTCTCCTGGGGTGGTGCTTGTGCTGGTAGGCGGTCTCAAAATAGGCGAATCGCCCTTAAACAATAGGATGTAAATCCCATAACCGGCCCCGATCACAATTACAAGAAAGGCGACAATAAAAAGTGCGCGCTTAAGGTTCTCGTTCATGTACCTATTATAACACAGAAGTAATAAGCGAACCCAGTGCGTCGCGCAATGGCGCAGGCAATGCAGCACCAATCGCTGCGGCCACCATCAAGAAATAGATAACAGGCATCAAAGGCACAATAATCGCTGATGCAATACTCAAAAGATCTAGCATGACGACGAGCAAGATCTTCCAGGTAGGTTGGCCGCCTTCAATGAAGACTTCGTAATTCCACCAAAGCAAAATGACGACGAGACCAGCACCGGTGGCACCAATTCTCATCTTGAGAGAGGACTTCACTTTTTGCTTCGCCATCTTTTCAGCTGCGCTTGCTAACACGTTGTTTTTTGCCTCATCTTCATCGTTTTCTTGCTCTGCCGCCTGCTGTGCAGCGATATCTTGTGATCGTTGGCGCTGAAACTCGATAGCCCTTCTTGCATCTAACTCTTCGGCGCTTTCATCTTCGTCTTCGTTATCATCCTGCACATACTCCGTCATGTCCTCAATCTCTTCAAGATCTGTTTCATCAAGAGCGGTAACGCCTTCTTCATCAACGTCTTCTGTATCTGCCCCGCGATTCATCGAGCGCATCCGGGCTTCGGATTCTTTTTGCCCAGCGCCGTATTCATCAGACCCTTCTTCGTCTTCGTCCGCATTATTATTGGCGGGCGGGGTATTCAATGTAGGTAAAATACGCCCCTGGCGCTCACGAATAAACGCACGGGCGCGATCATTGTCGCTGGTTACCTGTGAACCCGGGGTATTACCAAGAACGCGCACCGGTGATGCGGGGCGCATTTTTCTTTCCGCCGATGAGGCGACGTTTCGAACCGGCTGAGCCATGGCCTAATGATATCACGAAACCTTCAACCCTTGCTTGGTCACCTTGACTGAAGCGGTTTTCTTTTTGGTCGAGAGCAGATGAGGCGCAAGAATCGTCATCAATTCACGCTCTACCACACCGCGCAATGAACGTGCGCCTTCTTGAGTGGTAGAAGACTGTTTCAAAAGCCATTCGAGCACTTCGTCGGTAAGAGTCAGTGAGACTTGTCGCGCTATACGCAAACGCTTCGCGAGCGCATCCACTTCTTTGCGCAAAATCTTTTTGAGGGATTTTTGATCTAAGGGTTGAAAGACAACAACTTTATCGAGACGGCTCAATAATTCTGGCTTGAATCGCTCTTTTAATTCGCCCTCGATCATTTTCGTGAAACTTTTCGGGTCAGCATCCGCGAATCCGAGCGTTTTGCGATTTGCGAGCTCGGCACCGGCATTCGACGTCAAGACAATATACGAGTGCTTGAAGGGGATTTTCTTGCCGACGCCGTCCGTCATATAGCCGTCCTCAAGCGCTTGCAATAATAAGTGCTGGACATCAGGATGTGCTTTTTCAAATTCATCAAACAGTAATACCGCGTGCGGATGTTTGCGGATCGTATCTGAAAGGCGATTGCCTTCGCGATAACCAACATAGCCAGCAGGGGAGCCGAGCATTTTTGAAATCGAATGTCCTTCAGAAAACTCCGACATATCGAGTTTTACGAGCGCATCTTCTTTGCCAAAGAGGGATTTTGCCAACGCTTTAGCCATGGCCGTTTTACCCGTACCCGATGGACCGACAAATAAGAAGCTCGCGCGTGGACGGTTCGCATCAGTTAAACCGAGGCGGGCGTGTCGTACGCCGCGAGCGACAGCGCTAACAGCATCATCTTGGCCAATAATATCTTTACCGAGAATCTTTTCGAGATCGATAAGTTGCGTTTCTTCGCTTTGCTCGATTACCTCAAGAGGTACGCGTGATAAACGCGAGATCACTTTGGCGATATCGGCTTTTTCAACACTTGCTTTTTCTTTTTTGCGATCGGCTTTAAAACGAGACTCATATGTTTTGTACTGTTCGCGAAGACGTTCGATGTCTTTTGCGGCTTGGGCGGCGGCCTCCATCTCACCTTTTTCGATGGCTTGTGATTTGAGCATCTCGGTCGCACCAATAGCTACGTCTAATGAACGCAACATCTCCATCTCGGTATGCGAAGACCGGCGCGCGTTCACGAGAGCAGCGCTCTCATCAATCACATCGATGGCTTTGTCAGGAAAGAATCGGTCTGTGAGATAGCGGTGCGCCAATTCAACCGCGTATTCAAGCGTGCCCGTCGCAAATTTGACGCCATGATGTGTCTCATAGCGCGTTTTAAGACCTTTAAGCATGGTTAATGCGTCAGCGACCGAAGGCTCGTCAACATCAATAGGCTGAAAGCGGCGATCGAGCGCCGCATCAGGCTCAAGATGTTTTTTATATTCAGCATTCGTCGTGGCGCCGATACAACGAATCTCCCCACGTGCCAAAGCAGGCTTCAACATATTCGCCGCATCCATCGAACCAGAAGTAGAACCCGCGCCAACGAGGGTATGGATTTCATCAATAAAAATAATGGCGTTTTTATCTTGTTTTACTTCTTCAACAAGTTGTTTTAAACGCGCTTCGAATTCACCACGATACATAGTGCCGGCAACCATCAATGCCAAATCAACGGCATACAAGCGCTTACCGTAAAGCACATCTGGGACTTGGCCAGAGGCGAGACGATGGGCGAGTCCTTCGACGATGGCGGTTTTACCCGTACCAGGCTCACCAAGAAGAATTGGATTGTTTTTAGTACGGCGACATAAGACCTCAAGCAAACGCTCGGTTTCTTTATCGCGACCGATAACAGGATCAAGTTTTTCGATTTGTTCTGGCGCGGTTAATTCGCGAGTGAATACCTCGAGAGCTTTTGGCTTTTTCTCACGGCCTGGGCGTGGTGGGGCGAGTGATGGATCTTGGCGGCTAAAACCCGGGTTCGCACCCGCGTCAGCAGCAGGATCGGCTGTTTCGCCTTCTTCTTCAGCTTCGATGGCATTCTCAGCCATCTTTTCGGTGAATTCGGGAAATCGGGCGATCGACTGCAACACTCCACGTAATTGTTCTTTGGCGAGGACGACGTTGAGGCCACGTCCATCCAAAAACGCCATAATCTCTTCTGGCGCGATTTCAAAAATTGCCAAAAGCAAATGCTCGGTGCCGATATAACGATGCTCGTGTAAGTGTGCGAGCAAGACCGCTTTTTCAAGGATACGCTTTACGCCCACCGATAAATCCGGAGCGATGGGGGATCCTGGCTCGTGTGGCGTTGGCATCCCACGAAAATCACGCTCGGCTTCTTCGGTGCGAATGGATGCCTTACTGAGCACTTCAGCAGCAATAGACCCTGGCTCTTGCAATAAGCCCACAATCAAATCACCAGGCGCGACCTGTTCGCGTCCAGAGGCAATCGCAAAAGCCAAAGACTTTTGCAAAGCTTCTTTGAGGTGGTGCGTAAAACGCGACAAGAGGTCTGGTTGTAGCATGGTGTGGATGTTTAGCGGGCTTCGCCCATGAGTTTCAATCTCTTAATACGTTCTTCAACCGGAGGATGTGTCGAGAATAGCGAAGCGATTTTTTTGCTATTGCCGAATGGGCTCGCGATCCACAGATGAGACGTCGCTGTTGATGTGCGAGCGAGAGGCTGAGCATTCGCTGAAATCTTCGCTAATGCTGAGGCTAATCCGTCTGGATAGCGAGTCATAAGCGCACCTGAAGCGTCAGCGAGATATTCACGTTGACGGCTAATGGCGAGTTTGATGATTTCACCAATAACAGGCGACAAAATTAAAAAGACGACACCAATAATCATAAAGATTCCGCCGCCATTGTCTTTGGATCGGCGTCCACCAAAACCAATGCGAAAGAACAGATCACCCATTAGCGACAACGCACCGACCATCACCGCAACAAGCACCATGTAGAGCGTATCGCGATTTTGGACATGTGAGAGCTCGTGGGCAACAACGCCTTCGAGTTCTTCGTTCTCAAGAAGAGCGATGATACCCGTGGTAAAGGCTACTGATGCGAGCTCAGGACTGCGGCCGGTGGCAAACGCATTAGGCGCCGCCTCTTCAATCACATACACCTTTGGCATTGGCATGCCGGCGGTGATCGTAAGATTCTCAACGAGATTCCAAAGATACGGATACTGTTCGCGTTTCTCGATGAGTTTAGCGCCCGTCGTAGCAAGAACAACCTTATCACCGAAGAACCACGAAAACGCGGTCATACCGAGTGAAATCGCGAGAGCGAACACGAGTCCGGCAGAACCGGACCCGTTGATTTCGCCATACACGTAACCCGCCGCAGCGAGCACACCGGTAAAGACCGCGATCAGCAAAACGCTTTTGCGTTTGTTTGATGCGATGTGGCTATACATTGTCGTTTAGAATTGAACGGTTGGCACAGCACGTTCAGCATCGCTCGTAAGCTCGAAGAATTCGCGCTTCACGAAGCCAAGAATGCCAGCGATCATATTGGTAGGGAATACCTGCAACTTGGTGTTGAAGTCACGGACATTGCCATTGTAGAAGCGGCGAGATGCCTGAACTTTGTTTTCGGTGTCCGTCAATTCGTCTTGAAGCTTCATGAAGTTTTCATTGGCTTTAAGATCTGGATACGCTTCAGCAACCGCAAAAAGCGTCTTAAGGGTACCAGCGAGCATGTTCTCAGCTTCACCTTTGTCGTGAGGACCCTTTGCATTCATGGCCGCATTACGAGCAGCGATAACGCTCTCGAGCGTGCCTGACTCATGCGTAGCATAACCCTTTACCGTGTTTACAAGGTTAGGGATGAGGTCATAACGGCGCTTCAATTGAACGTCGATATCTGACCAAGCTTCGTCCGTCTGGTTACGGAGGGTGATAAGACCGTTATAAACACCGATCGCCCAAAGAGCGATAACGATAGCAAGACCCAACAAAATCCACAGTACAATCATAATTTTGGCTAAAATAAGCTAAAGATTGAACGCCTAAAAGGCTTATATATAGGATAACACGCCCGGGCAGGGGGTCAACACTTATCCCTCCCCTTGCTGCGCCACGTCGCTCGCGAGCGACGTGGCTGCGCGCGGGGTTTCCCTTTTCACTTTGTGAAAGGGGAGGTGTGGATTTATTTATTATTGTTGTGCGAGATCAGATACCTTTGAAATCTCTTTCTTTACTGATCCAACGAATAATCCGTACGCGAGACGGGTTTCTTTTTTGTAAACCATAGGCACCCCGAGGTGCTCGTTGCAATTATGACAAGTGAGTTGGGGGATGCTTTTAACGCTAAGCTTAGTATATTTTTGGTATTTTTCGGGACTAAGCATTCTGTCTATATACATACGCTTCAAAATACCCGGTCCATCTTTTTGATAAAAACAAACGTGCGCATCGCATTTTGCACATCGGATATCTAGTAGCCTTGAATATCCGCCACGGGCTTTTTTAAATTTATCGACTTTAAAGACACTTTTCTTCATATGGTCAGTAAACTATAACAGAAATAGATAAACTGCACCGCCTCTCGAACCTCCCTTTCCCTCCGCGTAAGCGAAGGGTGACACTTCAGGATGAGGTGTACCTCTTCGTTCACACGGAGAGGCAGGAGAGGATAGGGAGGCGAGGGCCCTTGTGCTACCCTTACGACATTATGCTGTCCTCCAACGTCGAATCTTATGCGTGAGATTGGAAATCCCTTTGCTGAAAACAAGATCCCTTCTGTTTCGATGTTTGCCAAAGAACGGAAGAAACACATACAAGCCACTCCAAAAGTAGTGGCGGATCTTGAGGAGAAATTCGGTACCAAAGAGTATTTAGGAGTGAAAATGAATTATGAGACATTAACATTCTTCAAGGGTCTTGTTAGCCGGGTGGGGGAGGAGGCATCGATGAAGATTGTAGAAAATGGAGACACGCGAATTAACGACGCTGGTGCCCTAACGAGGCTTTATTGCAACAACACCCAAATCACTTCACTCCCTGAGCTTCCTGCTGGGTTGACGGAGCTTCATTTGACCGGGACGCCTCTCGCCAAAGATCAGGCATTCTTAAACGAGCTAGAGAAGAAGTATCCAAAGCTGAGTGTCCACATATAACCCTCACCCCTATGAACTTCAATCCCTTCGCCGAAAAGAATATCCCTTCGGTTTCGATGTTTGCAAAAGTAGCACCGAAGAAACAACCAAAATACACAACAGAAAAAGTGGAGGACCTTCAGGAGAGGTACAATACCAAGGAGTATTTAGGCGTTGAAATGAGTGCCGATACATTTACATTCTTTACCGAATTGACGGAACTAATACGGGACGACAGAGTGAAGAAAATATTAAGAAATCGTGACACACATCTTGATGTTTTGGGAAACCTTATCAGGGTCAATTGTAGCTACTATTTACTAATCCCATCTCTTCCAGAACTCCCTGAGAGGTTAGAGGTGCTTTATTGCGACTATGCCGAATTCACCGAACTTCCGAAACTTCCGGGAGGCTTAAAAGAGCTACGTTGCAACAACGCAAAAATCATTGCGCTGCCAGAACTGCCGACTGGATTAGAGACGCTCATTTGCAGAAGCACAGAGATCACCTCGCTACCTGAGCTCCCTGCGAGATTAAAAATACTCGATTGCATTGACACCAAAATCACCTCGCTGCCTGAGCTACCTCCTGGGCTGACTGAGCTTTATTGCAACAACACTCAAATATCTTCACTCCCTGAATTACCATCGACACTAACGGATCTGGGCTGTAGTGGCACGCCTTTTTCAAATAATCCTGAAGCCATTGCTGAATTGAAGGCAAAATATCCTGGATTGAGAATCTATTCATAATGCACTCTACGTATGAACTTCAATCCATTTGCTGAAAACAAACCACCTTCAAGGTCGCTGTTTGCCAAGAAAGAACCATCAAAAGCACCTCAAGCGCCAGCTGAACTGATAGCAAATCTTGAAGAGGTATTTGGTGTTCATGAATTTTTAGGCAAAGAGATGAGCAAAGAGACTTTTGTATTCTTTAAAGAGCTGGCGGAGCAGATAGGGGAGGGGGATACGAAAGCTATACTTACTTACCCTGAAACAGAGCTTAGTGATTCTGGAGAATTGATAAAATTTGATTGCAATAGCAAACACAACATTAGCTCGCTTCCGAAGTTACCGACTGGATTGACAGAGCTTTATTGCATTAATACGCAAATCACCTCACTTCCAGAATTACCTGTTGGATTGACGAGGCTTCGTTGCAGTGACACCCAGATCACCTCGCTTCCAGAATTGCCGGGTGGATTAACGGAGCTTAATTGCGACAGTATTCGAATCACCTCACTTCCAGAATTACCAGCGGGATTAACGAAGCTTAATTGCGGCTACACCCAGATCACCTCGCTTCCAGAATTGCCGGGTGGATTAACGGAGCTTAATTGCGACAGCACTCGAATCACCTCACTTCCAGAATTACCAGCGGGATTGATAAAACTTAGTTGCAGCTTCACCCAAATCACCTCACTTCCAGAATTACCCGCTGGATTGACGGAGCTTAGTTGCACCGACAATCCAATCACATCTCTTCAAGAATTACCGGATGGATTAACCGAGCTAAATTGCGATAACACTCAAATCACCTCACTTCCGAAGTTACCGGCTGGATTAACGGAGCTTTATTGCACCTACACACAAATCACATCACTTCCAGAATTACCGGCTGGATTAACGGTGCTAAATTGCAGTGACACTAAAATCACCTCCCTTCCAGAATTGCCAGATGGATTTAAGACGCTGTATTGTCGAAACACACCATTCGCCAATGACCATAAAGCCATGCAGGAGCTGATGCGTAAACATCCTAGATTAACCATCAGCCGCTGATCTTTTCTAGCTATGAACTTCAATCCATTTGCTGAAAACAAAGCGCCTTCTAGGTCGATGTTTGCAAAAGAACAACAAAGACAAATCGTGACGCTGCAAGCCTCTCAAGAGATCGTTGGCCGCCTTAAAGAGAGCCATGCTGACAAAGAGCAATTCGGGGTGAAATTAAGTTATCGAACGCAAGCGTTTTTTGAAGAATTAGCCACTGAAATAGGGGGCGAAGAGACGAAGAAAATACTTAGTGATAGATACACACACCTCGATGACTTGGGAAATCTTATAAGGCTCAACTGCAGTTATAATTATCGAATCACATCTCTTCCAGAACTCCCTGAGAGGTTAGAGGTGCTTCATTGCGACGACGGGCAAATCACCACACTTCCGCAACTTCCGAAATCATTGAAAGAGCTACATTGCGGCAATAACGGTATATCCGTGCTTCCCGAGCTGCCAGCAGGGTTAGAAGCGCTTAGTTGCAATGGCACGATGATCACCTCGCTCCCTGAGCTGCCTGCCGGATTAAAAAGTCTCGAATGCAGCTACAATGATATCACTTCACTACCAGAACTCCCTGCAGGTCTACAAAAACTTAGCTGTTCATACACTAAAATTTCCTCTTTTCCTGAACTGCCTGACGGATTAATCGTGTTTAGCTGCGGTGTGGTTGGCGTCGAAGTTCACTTACCTGCAAAACTCCCAGCTGGCCTGACTCATTTTGACTGCAGTACCTCATTTCTCACTTCACTTCCAGAACTTCCTGTAGGGCTAGAGAAGCTCAATTGCCAGAACAACCGAATGATCGCCACACTGCCAGAACTCCCTTTAGGTCTGATTGAGCTTAATTGTAGCAATACGGGCATCACTTCACTGCCAAAGCTACCAACTGATCTCATCTTACTTAGTTGTAATCATACCGAGATTACCCATCTTCCTGATTTACCTGCTGGGTTACAGGGGCTTTATTGTGATGACACCCAGATCGCCACACTGCCAGAGCTGCCTGCAGGGTTAAAGGAGCTCAATTGTAGAGATGCGCTTTTTGCAAAAGATCCTGAAGTCATCGCAGAACTACGGTCAGAACGTCCATGGTTGAAAATTTCTACATAAACCACCCCTATGAACTTCAATCCATTTGCTGAAAACAAAGCACCATCTAGGTCGATGTTTGCTAAAGAACGACCGGCAGTTACGTCTACTGATTCAGAGGTGAAGCTGGAGGATCAAGAAGTGAAATACTCCGTTCAAGAATACTTAGGTGTAAAGATGAGCCTTGAAACGAAAATGTTTTTTAATGAGTTGGCATCCCAAGTGGGGGAGGATAGTGCGAAAGAAGTCGTTAGCAGTCGCAATACAAGCATTAATGACTCAGGGGATTTGATCACATTATACTGCGGCATGACACGCGAACTCACCACGCTACCAGAATTACCCTCAAAACTGCGTGTGTTAAATTGCGGTTTCAATATTCAACTTACTTCACTCCCTGAGCTTCCTGCTGGGCTAACGGAACTGAGTTGCAGCCATAGTAAAATCGCCTCGCTTCCAGAGCTTCCAAAAGGGTTGCGACTACTTAGTTGCGGTAATACGTTAATTTCCTCGCTTCCCGAACTCCCTGGTAGATTAGATGAGCTTCATTGCAGCAACACTCAAATATCTTCACTTCCTGAGTTACCATCGACATTAAAGGAGCTGGACTGCAGTGGCACGCCTTTTTCAAATAATCCTGAAGCCATTGCTGAATTGGAGGTAAAATATCCTGGATTGAAAATCTATTCATAACGCTCTCTAAGTATGAAATTCAATCCCTTCGCAGAAAATAAAGCGCCATCTAGGTCGATGTTTGCGAAAGAACAAAAGAAACAGATACTAGCCACCGCAGAAGCGGTGAAGGATCTTGAAGAGAGATATACTATTAAAGAATTCTTGGGCGTAAAGATGAATTATGAGACGCGGACATTTCTAAAGGCTCTGATAGACCAAGGTGGAGAAGAGGAGGTACAGCTGTTAGTAGAGAGGGTTATCCGTGAAGAAGACGAGGAAATGCGTATTATTGATAATGATGGTGCTCTTACGCGTTTCAGTTGCGGGGACCTGGAAATTGCCCAGCTACCCAAATTACCGTCCACACTTGAAAGCCTTTACTGCTATTCTACGGAGCTAGAATCTCTTCCGGAGCTGCCAGAAGGACTAAGATCACTCAATATCGAAGGCAGTACGCTAATTACAACTCTTCCTGAACTTCCTGAAGGCCTTGAAGATCTTATTCTTAGAAGTACTGAGATTTCTCGGCTACCCAACCTACCCTCATCGCTTCTCGTACTCGATTGCTCTTGGAGTCCCATCGCGCTAGATCTAGAGTATCAAGCAGAGTTAAAGGCACAGCGTCCAAACTTAACGATCTTTGCTGAAGTCACTTGATATCCCGCGCTATGAAATTCAATCCCTTTGCCGAAAACAAACCACCTTCTAGGTCGATGTTTGCTAAGAAAGAGCCGTTAAATACACCTCAAGCACCGGCTGAACTAATAGCTGATCTTGAAGAGGTATTTGGGATTCATGAATTTTTAGGCAAAGAGATGAGCAAAGAGACTTTTGTATTCTTTAAAGAACTTGCCGAACAGATAGGGGAGGAGAACGTGAATGCTATACTCACCCTCACTGAGACAGTCTTTAGTGATTCGGGAGATCTGACAAAGCTACATTGCAATGGTGATGATGGTATACTGTTGCTTCCAAAGTTACCCAACAAACTTTCAACGCTTGATTGCGGCGGCACCCAAATCACTTCACTTCCAGAGCTACCAAGCGGATTGCGCGAACTTGATTGCGACAATACCCGCATAACGTCCCTCGTTGAGTTACCTGCTGGATTGGAAAAGCTTTACTGCGACAATATCCAAATCACCTCACTGCCAAAGCTCCCGAAGGGACTAATATCACTTCATTGTGACTACACCGAAATCACTTCACTACCAGAGCTGCCAACGGGACTAAAGACACTTAGCTGCAACCAGACCCAAATCACTTCACTTCCGGAGTTACCGGATGGATTGACTGAACTTGATTGCGGACACACGCTAATCACTTCATTGCCAGAGTTACCAGATGGATTGACAGCGCTTGTTTGTCACAATGTTCAGCTCACCTCGCTCCCTGAGTTGCCAGATGAATTGATGGAGCTTTATTGCGGCAGCACCCAAATCACCGCGATACCTAAACTACCGAAAGGATTAATCACACTTCATTGTAGTTACACCAAAATCACTGCACTACCAGAATTACCGACGACATTAATGAACCTGTTTTGCGACAGCACCCACATCACCTGGCTTCCCGAATTGCCAGACGGATTGAAGGAATTAGACTGTCGTGACACACCTTTCGCGAATGACCTCAGAGCCATCTATATGCTAAAGCGTCAAAATCCTGAATTGGTGATCACTTATGATACTCCTGAGTATGAAATTTAATCCATTTGTTGAAAACAAAGCGCTTTCTGTTTCAATGTTCGCAAAAGAACGACCAAAGCAAGCAAAAGCATCTGCAGAAACGGTTGAGATTCTTGAAGATCGATTTAACGTCCAAGAGTATTTGGGTAAGAATATGAACAATGAAACGCGAGCTTTTTTTGAAGCGTTGGTAGACCAGGTGGGCGAGCTTGCTGTTAATAAACTTCTCACAATAAAGTTCAATAAGTTTAGCGAAAACGGCGCGCTCACCGGACTACATATACAGCCCAGCAAGATGCATACCCCCATCACGAGCCTTCCACCGCTACCGAAAAGCCTTAAACACCTCTCTTGCGTACAATCAAATATCACCTCTCTACCTGAGCTTCCCGAAGGACTTGAAGAACTCGGCTGTAGCCCTTCAATGACAGCACTCCCAAAACTACCCAGCCGTCTGCGGTATCTTAGTTGTAACCAGATGCCTATTTTTACCCTTCCTGGGTTACCAGAGGGGCTCACTTTCTTGGATATTACCCATACATACATTAAATCCTTGCCAGAACTACCAAAAAACCTTGAGAATTTTTTTTGTCAAAAGACACCGCTTGCCGAGAACAAAGAGCTTGTCGCTGAACTACAGGCAAAACATCCGAGCTTAAAGATCTTCTCTTAGACGAGCTCATCCGTCATCATATTGTTATGTTTGAAAATCCAGGCTCTTCACTAAACCCCTTCGCGCCTCGTCCAATCAAAGCGCCTACTTCGATGTTTTCTCGTGAAAAACCCAAAGCTAATTCTCTTCGCGCCTCAGAAGATAAGATAGCAGAACTCAAGCAGCAGTTTGGTATTTCTGAATACTTGGGCAAAATGATGAATACTGAAACGCGGGCTTTTTTTGAGGCATTAGTGGAACAATGGGATGATGCGAGCGTAATGCATTTACTTGATAGAGACGATGTCATCATTGATAAAGAGGGTTGTCTTAAAGTATTTGTCTGTAGCTTCTCGACGATTAAGTCATTGCCTGACCTTCCTGAGGGACTTGAAGAGCTCATCGTTAGCTATTCATCCATCGACAAGCTGCCACTGCTTCCAAAGAGCCTGAAGATTCTTGAGTGTACAGGTTCTCCGCTTGCAGATGACCGAGCGCAGATAAAAGAGATTCGTATCTCCAACCCACATTTGTCGATCTATGATTAAACGGTCTTTGACAAGACGACAGAGGACAAAAGTGATAAACTAAGACTCAACGAAATACTTCGCCCACTTATGGAAAAACAAACTCCTTTCAACAAAGAAGCTCCAGCTAGCGATAAGGTCACGCTTGATAAGCAGGGCGCTATTGAAGCCGTTCGCAATGGCGCACAAGAGCGTATGGTGGCCTTGGCCTTTGTCAGCGCCGCGACAAAAGAGACGGAGTTCGGAACCCATAAGCCCACTCAAGAAGAAGTTTGGGATTTTGGCCATCAACTGTCAGAAGACACCGAACTTGAACAGCAATTTTTGACACTCTCAAGCAGAATCCTTGCCTTGAGGGATATAATGTCCGGATTGAATAAAATTGAAACGAACGATGATGAGTGGAGAGAGGCGCTCGGGAAGGAGAACGACATTGAAATGGCTTCAATCGCCGAAGAAGTACGTAGACTGTCACAGTATGGAAATCTAGAAAAATATCTTGGTGTCTATCGCTTGATTGAGAAAGAATATAAACAATTTCAATCTATCCAAGACCAGCACAAAAGCGTAAAGGCCCAGAAATCCGAGCTGACGGCAAAGTCGGGAGCAGTGACAAATCAGGCAGTTAAATCCACATTATTAAACAGACGCCGTTTTCTTGAACAAAAAGAAAAAGACCTTGAAGGGCAGCTCGTACAATATTTAGGTAGCGAGGGAGAGGGTGTGGATGCGGGCGGCATAACCGAGATCAAATATTTAGAGCAGTTAGACAGACTTTCAGAGTTGGCACAAAGCTTAGAGTCCAACCGTTTTGTCGTTACACATGATCTTGAACCTACCTACGACCAAGTGAAATCGCTCATGCAAAACGGCCAACCCGTCTTGCTCATTGGCCCGCATGGTTCTGGTAAAACTGAATTATTAAGGCACTGCGCTAATCAGCTTGCAAAAGAAAAACGCACAGACTCAGAAAAAAGCCGACCGGCTGCGTCACGTGAAATAGGCAAAGAAGGTAATGAAAATTACTATATTTTCTCTGGCTCAAAAGAATCCAGCGTCTATGACTTGGTAGGCAAGCTCAAGATCACAACCGTAGAGCAAACCGCCGAAGAAAAGATCGAGAATTTTACCAAAGAATACCGCAAAATGGTGGCAGATGGCCTCATTCATCCCGACCATCAGGTAAAAGAAGGGACCATTGATTTCATTCAAATGGCATTGCAAGCCTATCCAGGCGGTGAAACAAAAACGAAGTTTTCACCGGGTGTTCTTGTACGCGCTCTTAAAGAAGGGAAGCCCCTTATCGTGGATGAAATCGACCAGATCCCGCAAGAAGTTTTAGCCCGTATTAATGACATCCTTACGCGAAAAGTGGGGGACAAGGTTATTATCCAAGAGAATGGCGAAGAGGAAATCGAGATCGCTCCGGGGTTTCTTGTTGTCGCCACCGGCAATATCAAATCGGACAAATATGAGAGACAAAAGCTCGACCCAGCCTTTACCAGCCGCTTCACGACCATCGAGCACCAATATCTCACAAAGCGCGACGCTTTCGACGTACTTTTGGCGAATTTCTTTGACGCAAAAGATAAAAAGATGAAAACAGGCGTCAATATCGAAGAGCTCTACCCGAAGCTTATACGCCTTGTCGTTGCCATGAATGAAACGCAGGATATCTTTCTTGGCAAATACAAAACCGCTTCATTGGCGGCGGCAAAAACAGAAAACGTCAATAAAACGACGAGCATCGCCGAATCACCGATAACGATTCGTTCGTTGATGAAGGTTTTGAAAGACTTTCAGTCCAGTACCATGACGGCAGAAGACTTTGACTATTCTGTCGGCGTCGGCACACTCATGATCCCAAATAAAGCAGACAAGAAGGCGATTCTCGAGATCTTGCTACGCTCTGGATTCTTTCAGGGTTGGAGCGCCGAAGATTTTTACCAGCAATACAATCTTGATGTTGATAAGGATTTCTTAGACATCATCCGCGCCCTCGCAAATGAAGGTGGGGATGCAGATCCTTATCAAAAAGCCATCAATCAAGCGGACCAAGCAGGACGACTCACCCTGAGTAATAAGTATTTCTAGTAAGATCTATGTCAGGCTTTGAAACGATCCGAACGGCCGATAGCAGTGAGGCGCCTTCGCAAGAAACGGCAGAAAAGCGGCCTGACAACGGAGAGTCGTATGCAAAACTCGAAAAAACCATCGAGCTCTATTTTAACAATCCTGATATTCGGTTCTCTTTCAAACCCGGAGGTTTTTATATCAATCTTGAAACCCTTGTCGTCAATCTCGACCCAGATTTTACCAATAAGCTTAACCTTGGCGAATCAGGTAAAGTATTTGGTGCTTTTCATGAAGCGGAGCATTTTCGCGACATGATGCAAGACGTTGATACCTACAAAAAACACTTTGGCCGATTAAAAAAGTATCGCGTCGAAGCGAAAACCCCTGAAGAAAAAAAATATGCCATGGACTTGTTTCGTTTTTATAATATCCTCGATGACGTAACCGTTAATCGCTCGGTACAAGGCCGTTGGGCGGCTTGTACTCCTGACTATTTAGCGGGTATTTATAAAAAGCTTTTTGCCGTTAAAGACTACATCGATGAACCTGAGCATGTGCAATTCATGAATGCGATTATTCGTGAATTAATGGCTCCTGATGAACTGTGTGATGTAAGCCCAAAGGTTCGCGAGCATTTGGATAGGCTCAAAACGACCTTAGAAGCCGCATCGCGATTTGATCTAAATAAAAACGCCGCCTATTTTAATCCGGCAACAAGGTACGCTATTTTACGTTCAGAGATTGAACCTGTTTTTAAAGAGCTTTATACCTACGTACCGCCAGAGAAGAGCCCGGATGGTCAAGACGGCGAGCCCGGCGAAGGCGATGCCGTACCAGGATCTCTCGATCAAATTGATCACGATGATTTACTCGATGCCATCGAGAAGATTAACGAAAGTATCGCCGGCAAGAAAAATGCGACGTATGAAAAACTTTTAGGCGTCACAAAAGAAGAAAAAGATTCTTATGACAAACTTTATCGCTCTATTGAGCCGCAAGTACAAGAGACGGTGGAGCTATTCAAGCAATTTATTAGCAAACGTATAACAGAAGTACGCACAAAACAAATTCGCACCGATGGTGACCTTATTCCTGCTCGATTGAATGAGGCTTATATCAGAGCCAGGGCAGGGGAGCTTGACCAAGCGCCTGTATTTGAAAAAAAGATTAGCACGCTTATCGAAAAGCCCATCTTTACCGATTTTGAGCTCACTATCGTCATTGATGGATCTGGCAGTATGCAAGATCCCGGCAAACTAAAAGCACAACAACGAGCTACCGTCATGCTTCTAGAGGCAATCGTGCAATTTCAAGACGAAGCGAATGAATTAAATCAACAGGGAGAAAAGATCTCTATGGATTTAAAAACCCAGGTACGTGAGTTCTCAGACAAAGATACTGTTTTAAAAGAATTCAACGAGACGCTCGATTATAAGAGCCGCGTTTCATTATCAAAAAGACTTTCTTCACTAACCGGTGGTGGTAATAATGAGATCGATACTCTTGATGCAATCTTACATGACGTTAGAGACAAGAGCGACATCATTAGCGCAGGTGAACTAAAAAAACTTATCATTGTCTTAACGGACGGAGAGTCTGATAAAGACATTGCAGGCAAAATTGCTCAGATTTATCGTGCATGTAATAAAGCGCCGAATGTCAAAATCCTTGGCGTGGGCCTTGGCCAGGGGACAGGTAGCGTTGACACAACGTACTCTCCAAATGGCACAGGTAATCTCGATTTAAAACAGCTCCCCGCGCATTTAGCGAAATCCTTGATCGATTTTATCGCTGCCTAGCCCTATGTCTGAAAAATTTCTTTTAAATCCGTTTGCCATTAACAACGAAAAGACTCCGCCGTCAAAATCGATGTTCTCACGTGAGAGGCCTAAACAAAAAACGGTAGTAGCTTCAGATACCGAGTTGAGCTCGCTTGATACCCAATACGGCATCACAGAACTCTTCGGTGTTAAAATGAATAATGAGACGCAACGTTTTTTCAAAGCACTGACGACTTGGCTAGAGGATGAAGATATCGAAATTCTCTTAGAAAAGGATGATAATGTTATTAACCCTCGCGGTGAACTAACACATTTTTACTGTTCATATAGCTCAAAGATCAGAAACCTGCCTGAACTACCTTCAAGTCTTGAAGTCCTTATTTGCAAAGAAAATGAGATCTTCGATCCTTTACCTAGGTTACCCGCTGGGTTACGAGAGCTTCACTGCTCGAATAACCCCCTATTAAAATCTCTCCCAGAACTCCCTGAGGGGCTCCAAATACTTGACTGCTCTTACAACCGTTCACTCGACTCCCTCCCAAAACTCCCAACCGGACTCCAAAAACTCGAGTGTTCTTATAGTCGTGGCCTCCGCGTCCTTCCAGAACTTCCTGAAGGCCTTACTGAACTTTGTTTTGCTGATACGTCTATTGCTAAATTACCAAAACTCCCATC
>JAMIEW010000030.1:0-2679 GCA_035906575.1 bacterium | reverse complement strand
TACAAGCAAGGCGACCAATAAACCTGTCGCGCTTAAAAACACCAGCAAGAGTCCACCGATGGCAAGCGCTTTGGGGATACGCTTCTTTTCTGCCCACACCACAAACGGATACAAAAGACCTGCCAATAAGACCGCGAGAAAGACCGAAAGCAAAATATCACGCAAAACCCATACGACGCCGACCACGAGCAAAAAAGCGAGGGTCTTTAAGAGGGAGGCGAGCGAGATTTCAACCGTATAGGTCTTTTCCATAAAACGAGCATAACGCTTGCGTGAAAACGTTGCCACTGTGGGTAAATAATGACATGATGCCGATCAATGCTTTTTACTGAAAACCGCAAAGCACGTCATGAATACCAATTTCTCAAAACCCTTGAGGCGGGCTTGGTATTGGAGGGACATGAGGTTAAAGCGATCCGTGAGGGTGGGGCGAAGCTTGATGGGAGCTATCTGAAGATCCTCGGCGGCGAGCTCAAGCTCGTCGGCTGCCACATTCGCCCCTATAGCAAGGCAATGAACCGCGAAACCATCGACCCAGACCGCACTAGAATCGTCCTCGTCAGCAAGAAAGAATTGCGAGAATTAGCCGAAAAATCTGCAGAAAAAGGTTTGACAATGGTGCCTATTTCGTTCTACCCTCTCGGTCGACGCATCAAGCTCTCGTTCGCGATTGCCAAGGGTAAACAAACCCATGACAAACGTGATGCTCTCAAGCAACGAGATATTGAGCGCACCGTCCGCCGCGTTATGCGCGGTGAAGACGAATAACGGGGATGAATCAGCATCGACGTTTAGTCCATTCACATCTTTGCAAGCCGAGCCTGTAAAACCGCTCGTAAATATCGTTTTACACATGACAACTGCCAACGTCATTTCTAAGGTTCGCGAAACGGTTGCTCACGCATTCCGTGCTCCAGCCTTTGTTCCGACCTTCGCTTAACGCGAACACCTTCGGACCGGTCCCTGTTTAAGCGCCTTCTTAAACAGACGACTGTCATACTTCGAGGCTTGGCTTCATCGCACATGCTCTGCGGTTGAAGCGACAGGCTTGAGCATCCAGCCCGGTGATCTTGTTCTTTTATCCCACCTGGCCTAGCCCCTTGAAAGAACTAAGCTTGTGAATGAGAAGATTGATTAGGTTAGACGGACGGGGGTGCGATACCCCCCATCTCCACCACCCCGCCGCCAAAGGCGGCAAACACCAAATTCCCAAACAATGCGCATCCACTATCGTCGCCGCGGCGGCCCACAAAAGAAAGAAGAAAGCGTTCAATATAACGTGAACGAACAGATTACCGTACCCGAGGTACGTGTTATCGATGATAAAAACGCTTTTTTGGGCGTCATGAGCACCGAAGCCGCCCTCGCCATCGCCCAGGAGCGCGAAATGGACCTCGTCGAGGTTTCACCAAAAGAGACCCCTCCGGTCTGTAAAATATTAGATTACGGACAATTTAAATACCACAAAGAGAAGGAGATGCGTGCCCAAAAGGCGCATGCAAAGAAAATCGACATTAAAGGCGTCCGTCTCTCGGTAAAGATGGGTCAAAATGACTTTGATATTCGCGTAAATCAAGCAAAAGCCTTCTTTAAGGCTGGGGACAAGGTCAAAATCGAGATCAGATTACGTGGACGTGAAAAAGAGCATGGCCATCTAGCCCAAGACCGTATTAAAGCCTTTATTGAGCAAGTTGCCCTTGAATACGGGGTTACGATCGAGCAACCAGCCACCCGCGCCGGTGGTACGGTAACGGCCGTTATTGCCAGAAAGACCTAACCTTCGACAAGCTCAGGCCGTGCCCTTGCCTTTTTTCTCAAAATAGCCTAACCTTCGGCCTCATCACACCCATCCGAGTATATGAAGATTAAAACGACCAAAGCCATCGCCAAGCGCATCATCAAGACCAAGAGCGGCAAGCTCTTGAAGCGCAAAGGCGGCCAGGGCCACTTCAACAGCCGTGAAAGCGGTACCGTTACCCGTAACAAGCGCCGCGATATTGATGTCGCAAAGCAGTTTACGCGCACCATGAAGGCACTTACCCCACATAATTAATCCATCCCTGAATAACGTATGCCAAGAGTCAAACGCGGTACCCATCATGTAAAACGCCGCAAAAATATCCTCGCACGTACCAAAGGTATGATGTGGGGCCGCAAGTCCAAAATCAAACTTGCAAAGATCGCTGCTGTTAAGGCAGGCAAGAACTCCTATGTTGGTCGCAAACTCAAGAAGCGTGAAAATCGCGGCTTGCAGCAAATGCGCATCGGCGCCGCTTCACGCGAACTCGGTGTGAGCTATTCAAAGCTCATGGGCGAACTCAAAAAGCGCGATGTTTCATTGAACCGCGTGGTTCTCTCTGAACTCGCTGCAAAGCACCCACAGATTTTTGCTAAAATCGTGAAGGGTTAATCCCCTTAAAAAAACACTCCGACGTTACGTCGGAGTGTTTTTTTATTTTATGACGGCGAATGATTGAATCTTCTCTACAAATCCTTCAACATCTCCTTTAGCAACGAGTTTGCCGTTCTTAAGAGCTTTTTCGAATATTGGGATAAATCGTTCAATAGCCCTCTCATACCTATCTGTTGTTTCGCGATAGCCACCTCGTTTAATGAGAACGATATCTTCTTTGAAGGACTTACCAAGATCAAACTTTTTGATCAATAACTCGAGGACGC
>JAMIEW010000029.1:0-8535 GCA_035906575.1 bacterium | reverse complement strand
TATCCCCGACATTACGTCGGGGATATTTTTATTGAACTATTTTTTTGTAAATGTCATCCCACCATCAGCATTCAAGAGAATGAGCTCAGTACCCTGTACGCTAGCGCTCTTTACTGAAGAAAGCTCAGCAGCAAAAGCATCTTCTTGTGAACCTTCGCAGAACATCATTGTCATCCCAAGAGGACCAACGGTAAACGCACCGCCTGCACCATTGGTATAGCTACCAAACATCGAGTTACAGTCACCCTTCACTGATAAGTTCATATCAGCGGCAATCGTGAGGACGAATGGCTTATCAGGATTCGCCAAACGCTTGGTCCCGCTCTTGGCCGCGGATTCTTTCCACGTCCACTCACCCACGAGAGCGCTTGTACTTGAAACAGAAGGTGTCGCTGGATTTGGTTCGCCAACAGCAATACCTGGTTTCATGCCGGTCGGTTTTTCCCAACCCATGCCCATTGGGCCTTTGCCATCCATCGGCTTCATGCCGTGATGACGGTCCATGCGTAACTCAACCAATTGCCAGAGCGTCGCAATTTGCAAAGCGGCAACGAACGAACCAATCACGATAAGCGCGACGTGGCTATTTGAAGAAGAAGTATTTTTCATAATCACCTTCAGTATACCATGTCTTTATTCAGATTCTTTGCCGAAGAAAAAACGCAAAGCGCGAGCAACAAATAAAACGCGATAGCGAGATCGTTTTTGAAGTACGGCACATCCACCAAACCATGAATCAAGATTGCGACCAGAGGCAATAACAATGCTCCGCGCTTTCTTAACCACTCAATCACCAACCAAGCAAAAGCGATCAAGCCAAGCAATCCCGTTTCTGCCCAGAAGTTAAAGATAATGGTGTGCGGATACTGAAAGACTTCAATACCCGTCGTTGTTTGATACGGCTTAAACACCGTCGGGTATCCAGCCATCCCAGCGCCCTTAATCGGATGGTCTTTTAACATCGCCCAGGTATCTTGCCACATCTTTTTGCGCACATATCCAGACCAATTTTCTAAACGCAGTTCTTTTAAGACCGGTTCACGGATTTGCGGCACACTTAAACCAACTACCATACCGACAATGGTCATCCCGACAACGAACCAGCGTAATTTTTTTTGCGCGATGAGACCAAACCAAAGCACAGCGAGCAAGGCGATCAATCCCCCGTCGCTTTTTGCGACAAGCGATGCCATGAGCGCTGCGCCAAACGCGCCAAGTCCGAGCCAGGTGCGGGATTGGATGAAGCGCGTGAGTCCATAGGCACCAAAAGGCACCACGGCGAGCGCTAAGGCATTGAAGTAAGGGTATGGTCCATCAACGCGTTGACCTCCTGTTAAAACGAATTCAATCACTCCCCACATCGCCAAAGCGATCACGCTACCAAAGATGGATGCATCAAGATCTTCACGCTTTACCTCACGACCAATCGTGACCGCAAAAACAAAAAACACTAAGACCGGCTCAAGCACATAGGCACGCCATAACCCCAACCCTTGAATCATCACTGGCGACCAAAGCGCCGCGGCCAACGAAGCAACCCCAAAAGCCACGAGCGGATACCGTATGCCCTTTGCCTTCTGCCATGCCTCCAGCCAGCCCTTGAAGCCATAGATCGCGGTAAACACACCAAGAATGACCAAGACACCGATCTCGAGCACCGTGGTCGGCACAGGGCCGAGCTTGAAGCGCAATAGATAGGCCGGCAATAACCACGGCAAGGCGAGCAAGAGCCAACGCAAGGCGTTCTTCATAGAGAAAGACTATGTCGGTCGGGGCTTTTCGGCAAGCGAATGAAGCGGTAGGGTATGCCCATGATTACCAAAGACCAGTTGCGCGCCATGTGCTTTAAGGAGGACGGTGTCGTGCGTCCTAAAGCTGAGTGCCGCGCCGAGATGATTAACAAGCTGATCATCGACGAAATGATGGACATCGACGAAGCCGAAGACCTCATCGATAAATCCCTACGCGAATTTCATTTGTGGGGCGAGCCGACATTGGAGGAGCTACTGAAAGACTGAACTTATCCCTCCCCTTCGGGGTTTCCCTTTTCAGGTGTGAAAAGGGAGTTAAGGAAAAATATATTGTTGAATATCCATATCCCCTCGTTCACGAAGTGAAAGAGGTGCCGAGCACAGCGATGGCGAAGAAAGTGGATAAAAAAATCTCCGGCAAGCATGGGCCCGGAGATTTTTTCGAGGATATTATCCTCTGGCTCTCGCGACAAACCGTTGTAGAAGTTTCTCGCGAGAGTCAGATGACAATTCGCGAGATCTACTGAATGTACTGAACGAGGTCGGCTCGATTCATGTCTATTTCTTACGGCTATCGCGTGAGAACGTCAAACGGCGAGCAGTGGATAACTTTTTTACGGCTTCTTTATGCGATACACCGCGCTGATCTCGTCTTCATAGACGCGTTCAAATCTTGCATCAATTTTGAGCGCTTCTTCAAAGGCCTTCGCGCGACTTCGATCAACGAAGACGGCGCTTGAATGCATTTCATTTACGATGACGTCATACGCAGTACTCGTAGCTTTGCCATAGGTAAGATCATTATATCGATCAGATAAACCTGGATTTTGTGCAAGTAAAAACGTCGGATCTAAACCAGCAACATAACGAATGTCCTGATTCTGTGCCCAGAGTAACGGCATATGTGACCAATCAGAATGAAAGAGTCGCTCGCCTGGTTTTACTTCTTGGCGAATCGCCGCCATAGCACCAGCGTAGTAATCAAATGATTTTCGAAAGACATAAGACTCATGAAGCGAGACGCCGCGTTGCACCAAAAGAACCGTCCCTACGATACCAATAACCGCACCGAGACGCTTCACCCCCATCCCATCAAGCGTATCCTTCCACGTCTTTTGAAGATCGACTTGATGAAAAAGCTGCGCGATAAGAGTGGCAATCAACGGAGCGAGATATTCGATAAAACGCGCGCTCTTTAGGGTGAGGGCAAAGATAAAAACGACAGGTACCGATATCATAACAACATATCTCATCGCCATGATATTTGGCGACCTGCGTGCAACAAGCATCCCCAAGGTAAATACCCCGAGCGCGACAACAAAAGGCAATAACCATCCGGCTAAAACTATCGGCGCGGGTCCATACCATTCATTACCCATCACAACACGGTCATATGGCGTCGCGATACTCACTTGAAAAAGTTGCACCTTCAAAAATCCCCACAACTGCGCCCGATAAGGGTGGACGGTGATACCGAGCACCGTGCCTGCTAGCGATGCCGCAAAAACCAGCCAACCTTTTAACCAGGTTTTATCTTTGACGATCTTCACAACTGGCACGGATTCAATGCTCCAAAGCGCGAGTGCGTGACCGACGATTAATGCGCCCTGGGTTAATAACAGCAGAGGCCAACCGGCATGTGTTAGGACAAAAAGCGTACTCACAATAAATGCGACGAGCGGCAAACCGGCCATCACCGCGGTGACGCCAAGCATAAATAATGACACAGCAAGCGGCGAAGCTTTGCCATAAGACAAACGCGCCGTCATCGCTGGCAATGTTGCTAAGACCAAGGTCCAAAAAAGCGGCGCGGGTGATTTGAGCACCTTTAAGCACCACGCAAATACCGCACAAAAGACGAGTGCAAAAACAACCGCGGCGATTTGTCCACCGGGTAATGCGCCAAAGACCGCGACAAATGGCATTAATGCGGCATGAAACAATACGTGCTGATTAACGAAGGGTTGTGCAAATGAGGTGAGATCCAACCAAGCAAACTCATGAATCAGTCCTTGCTTCAACATGATCGCCGCCATAGTCGAATGATAAAAGGCATCCGGATCAGCGAAACCGCCCCAAGGCTGAAAGGCGACAAACCATGCGATGAGTACCACGGATAGTCCCAATCGACGCACCCAGGCATGACGAAAGAGTGAAAGGATCCACGACATAGATAGATGGCATCATGAAGCAAAAACAAGAAACGAAAAAGCCCCATCAGATGACAGGGCTCATTTCAGTGTTCTGCGTGAGCAGAAAAAAAGGACTAGGGACAACGCCCACGCGAGCGCATGATCTCTCGGATAGGATCCGAGAAACCAGCGCAGGTGTCGGCGTTTACCGAGGGATCTTCAGCCACCGCATGATACTGCGGCGCCGTTGATCGAGACGGTGATGGTGGGTTCAGGTCCCGAATTTGACCCGAGCGGTACTGTTCGTACCGTCGCAACACGTTCACGGCATATTGCCGCGCTTGTGCCGAGAACATGCCCCGTGGCCCGCCATTATAGCGAGCCAAGGTGCAGCTCAAATCATTTTGGCAAATATCGAGGCCTCGGCGCAGATAGCGCGTACCGCCCATGATGTTCTGCTCGGGATCGAAGGAGTTTGTGACTCCAAGACCCGCGGCGGTGCGCGGCATGAGCTGCATGAGCCCACGTGCACCGACACGACTCACCGCATTCGGATTGTACCGACTCTCGGTGTGAATCACCGCTCTGATCAAGCTCGCATCTACGCTGTAGAGCGCACTTGCTCGTTCGATGAACGGTTCGTACTCAGGACGAAGCCCTTTTGAGGATCGCCCCTGGTGCGTGTCGGCGCGAGCCATCATCATGGGTGACTCGACCGAATGCTCACGTGGAGCCGTATGCTCTCGCCGAGGCGGAGCAGCAACAGGCGGCTGACGAGCAGGCGCCTGCGTTGACGACGAATCATCATCAGATGACATGCCGCATGTCGAAGGAAACGTCCCACACCAGCTACATCGCAAGATGTTACCGCAAGTGACAGGACGAATTTGGAAGGGCGACTCTCCCGCATGCCGATAGGCCGCGGTGTTATTCGCATCTCGTTTCTGTCGTTGAGGACTACAGCTTGGACCCATGTCCGTATAGGCCTCATCCCAGTCTTGCTTGCCATTGAGGCAGTGCAAAGACTCGGTCGAAGGATGCTCGTACCGATCGAAAAAGCTACGGTCCGGGAAGATGTGAAGGCCTCCCAACTCCGCAACTCCAACGATAAGCCAGAGAGCTGTGACCCCAAAGGCGATGCGGGCCAATACCTTTGGCAAGGCGAGCTGATCTGCATCGAACTTCTTGAGCTTGTTGAGCCACTTGAAGGTCGAAAACAGAATGATCGCCGCAATGAAGAGCAAACAGAGATGCTCTTTGAGCAGAGCCGTGACGCTCCACACAAACGCGATCGGCAAAATGTCGACCGGCGAGGCATGAAGGCGAAAGGCGCCTAGCTCGAGCCATCGTGCGACAAACACGATGACGGCAACACTGCTGATCAAGCGCTGAGCGCTCACGATACGGTTTTTAGCCGCTTCGATGAGCGAGGCATTGCCTGATCGCATCTCTCCTTTGGTGAAGAGACCGAAGATGAACAGCGTCACGATCAAGAAGGCCACAGCGACAACCGACATGGTCGCCACGGTGAACGCAAGCACGATGAAGACAGGGACGGACCACTTGTGATACCCCGCCTCGAAGTCATCGATGACCTTCTTGAGAGGATTCGCCAAACTCTTTGGCAGCAGATCGGCAACATTGCTGCTGTCGATCCCGGGTAGCGCCCAGTCGAGAACCGTTTTTGCCAAGCGACCCATGGCACTTTCTGCCCAGTCACCTGGCCCACTCACGATCCCTCGCGCAATGGTGACAAGAAACTCGTAAAAACTGATCCCGATCATCACTGAACACAACCCACTGAGGGCGATGATCCAGCAAAAAATCGTGGACGTGCCATAGAGCGCCTTGAGCAGCAGTGCGGCGATGATCAGTGTCAGACCCTGTGCCACCAAGGCCGCCGGAAAGCTCACAAAGTTGCGAACCGAGAAGCGGTGATTGGGGCCAAAGGCCAAGATCTGATCGTCGTCCGCAAAGAGCGGATCGACGGCATGAATCGGATGAACGCCCAGCATCTGCGAATACCGCGCGAGCAACACGCTCATGACAACCACCCCCGAAAACCCGATCGCTAATGCAAACGGATAGTACGAGAGCAAAACCATCGGGAGAAGCCCGATGACCAGCAGCGTGAGCTGCAGGCCGATGATCACCGCAAAGAGCGGCCGCAAATAGGCCACAACATTGAAGTCGATGAGCCTCGTAGCGGCGCGGGCCGTGAGCCCGACACCTCCCGTGATCGCACCGACCACCGCATCAACCTGCGGACGATAACGCCGCATGCCGATGATGATAGACATCCAGAACGTTGCAAACTTTGCAAGATCTTCGAGCATGTTTCCTCCGAAACGTTTTATGACCGCTTCACGTCATGAATTTTTGGGATGGACTAGGGCTTTTTGGATTTCGCCAGGGACGCCTTTGCTCGATTGCCGAACGCTTCCAAAGAAGCGAAGGGTTCGCCGAGAGGGTCACCTGGCTTGGTGGGCTCGATGAACTTCTTCATCTCATCGACAGCCTCCTTTCGGATGCCATCGAGCCACGTTGGCTGCTCGGGCTTCTTGACCGGCTTGGGCGGATTGATGAGAGGCGCCGCTTTGACAACGCGCGCCAACTCCGTAAACGCCAGATCGTTGCGATTCATCTCGATATAGTCGAGAACGCCGCGCAACGAAGCCTTGGTGATCAGGCGCTCTTCGCCGTGCTTGATAAGCTCGGCATAGGTCACCTGCACGAACATGCCCGTGTTGAGATCGAGCATGGAGCCTCCTCGACCGAAGGACGCCATCATGAAGTCGCGCATAGCACGACGATCCGTGGTGTTCATCTCGTTGATGGCATCATGAATATTCGTCTTTGCAGACGTATTCACCGGTGCGACCTCGGATGTGCCGAGCGCCTTGTCGATGACGCCACCGAAGAACGAGCGACGGGACGCTCGATCAGCGATCGGATTCGACGCGTACTCGCGCATCGATTCGCCGAAGCTCTTGATGAAGCTCTGAGCTCCCTCTTCGCTCAGCGAACCCGGAAGCACGATTTTGACGAACGCCGCGATCGCGTTGACTTGGAACTCAGAAATGTTGCCATCGCTGCCTCCAAGCAGATCAACGATCCGCTGCTTCGCCCCATCGGACAAAAGATCAGCAACGGCCGTGCCACCGATCCTGCCGAGCTTCTCGATGAGAAGTTCGGCGATGTCACCGCGGGCATCCTTGTAGAACAGATCCAACCGAGTAGGAGCCGGAGCTCCCGCAGTACGTCGTCTTGCTGTTGCCATGAAATCCTCCTGCAAAATTCTACGTAACTTCATTTCACTTTTTTTGTTAAGTTGTGAAGTTACAGTTGTATCCCCGGCACCCTTGCCAGGAACGTGCAAATATAGCGTAATTTAATCAATTTGTCAAGATGAAAGGGACGAAAAACTGCCTTGTCTTGCGTTGACAAAAGAGCTGTTTTATGGTAGATTAGAGGGTCAGGAAAGGGATAGGCACGTTGCCAAACCCTCACCCTGCAGCAACTTCGACATTTTAGCTAGGTTAAGCCAAATCTAGCAGGAGAAGACAACATGTACCGCTTCATTTTGAATCGTCTCGCGTCGCTCTTCGTGGCAGCCTTGGTCATCATGCTCTTCTTGGTGCAGGGCTGCGTTCGCGCCGCCACCAGCACCTCGAGCAGCCCCTATGGGCAGTCGAGCTACCGACAGGTCTGCGTCGCCGGCAATTGCCGGATGGTCTCTGACCAAACGACCGTGGCTACCGTCGACACGACGGGCTACGAACGCTGCGTTATCAACTTTCAGCGGGACAACGGTCGCGCCTTGCAATGCGGTGGTGGCGAGGGATGCCCTCCCTACTACTCGCACATGCAAGTCATGGACGCCTGTACCTTGCGATCGGGCCCTCTGAACGGGACGCAGTTCGGCACGATGCCTTTCGGGCAATTCATGCCGCTCTTCACAGCTGGATACTTCGGCGTAACGGCCGCGTATGACGCGCAGCGCCAATCGGTGCTGAGCGGTCCACGCGTCCCGAACTTGCCGCCGGCGTCTCAGACGCCAGCAGGCATGAGCGATCAGCAACTCGAAGACGAGTTGCTACGCCGCGAAGCTGCTCGTCAAGCCGACGAGCGCTGAGCAACTCACCCTGCCCTCCCGACCGACGTCGGGAGGGCGACTGAACTCCAAACAATTCCAAACAAAAAAGAGGTACCATGTTCAAAAAGCTTCTGATCGCCACGGCGATGCTCGTCTCCTGCTCGACCACCGTCTTCGCGCAAGCTGATCGTTCGGCGAGCGAAGGAGGCGGCTTCATCGCTGCCTACCGCAGAGCCGTGAACCATCCCACCCGGGGTGTGTGCACGGCGCCTCAGTGCCGAGTCGTTCGCCCCCGGCAGATGCCGACGGGTGAGACCGAACAAGCAGAGGCCGTGCAGTTTCTCGTCGCTGGCGCTCGCGCCTGCCTCGTGGACTGCAGCTGCGAAGTGCAGGACGCGGCAACCCCGCGCTACTGCGTCACCGAGGCAACGCCGCCGAGCCGACCCGCACCCGCGGCAACGCCGGCGCCGGCACCGGCTCCTCGCCAGGTCGCAACCCCAGCGCCCGTCGCCGTGACTCCGGTCACGCCGCCCGTGGCCGCTAACCCGCCCCTGCC
>JAMIEW010000028.1:0-3797 GCA_035906575.1 bacterium | reverse complement strand
GAACATACGACGAGGATGTCAAAGATGATAACGATAACGAAAAACCGCCCTTTCGGACGGTTTGTCGTGTGGTAGCCCCTAGGGGAATCGAACCCCTCTTTACTCCGTGAAAGGGAGTTGTCCTAACCGATAGACGAAGAGGCCTTAAAACGCTTTTTGCGTGCCAGAAAGATACAAAAAAACACAAAAAAGGTCAAGAATCAGAAACCCCGTAACCCACGAGCCAGGCCGATTTGGCTGGTTTTGTGGAGTTACGGGGCGTCAGGTTCAGTTCATGTCTGCATCGTGGCAAACAGCGGCCTTGAGGCAGTTCGGACAAAGCGTTCGGTGGACAGCTCGATCAGCGAACACTTTGAGGACATTCCCCATCGCTGCATCCAGCTTGCGAAAGTCCGTCCGGAGTTCGGCGAGCTCGAAGCAGAAGTGAGCAAAGAAGTCTGCCGTCACCTGACTTGAACTCGGTGACCTTTTTGCCGCGAGCAAGACCTCGTCTGAAGTCAGGCCAAACTCTGCGTAGAGGTCGTGGATGACCGGGCTCGCAATAACGAGAAGGATACCCGTCCCTGCCGCGTCCTCCGAAAGGAGGCGCTTGTAGTCCTCAACAGGGGCATACATCTCGGCAATTGTTCGCAGGTAGCGATGCGCTTGATTGAGCACGCTCTCTGCCACCTTGGTCGCATTCTTCGCCATCATGTCGAACGTGTGGACACGAGGCGATAAATACTTGAATGTCCGCTTTCCTTCTTCCCCAGGAAAGAGCAATCCTCTTACGGCCGGGTAGACCGCGAGCTTGTTTGTGACGGGCGGGATGGCCTTCACGAGCTCATTGAGTGAGTCGGTATAGGGTTGGATGGTTTTTTGCAAACGAAGGTGCGCACGTGACATGAGGTCCTCCAAAGGTACAGGCGAAAATGACATTATTTTACATCTTTGTCAAGATATCCGCCTAATGACGATACCTCCCTCAAAGGGTAGAATACACGCATGAACACCTCTGCTCCCGCTTGGTCTTTGGACACTGAAGCGCTTCTCACCGCCTTTGAAACCACACCCGAAGGCTTAAGCGAGCAAGAGGCGCAAAAGCGCTTGGCGGTGACGGGGCCAAATAGTCTCCCCCTTCATAATGCCAACGGGCCTATCGTGGTCTTTTTGAAACAGCTCAAAGATCCGCTCATCATCATTCTTTGTTGTGCCGGTTTGCTCACCTTCTTTTTGCGTGAATGGGTCGAGGCTATCGTTATTATTGCCGCCATCTTTGCCAATGCCACCATGGGCTTTTGGCAAGAATGGAAAGCCCAAACCGTTTTAGAAAAACTCAAAAACTTTGTCGTCGTGCGCACCCGCGTGCGCCGCAATGGACACGAGCAAGAACGCGAAGCCAAAGACTTGGTACCCGGTGATATCGTCATTTTGCGTGCCGGTGACCGCGTACCGGCAGATATTCGCCTCATCACTGAAACCGGCTTTAAAACCGATGAGGCAATTTTAACCGGCGAATCCGTACCGGTTGAAAAACATCCAATCGCGGTAGCCATTGATGCCGAGACGCATGAGCGCGTGAATATCGCCATGAGCGGCACCCTCGTGACCGATGGGCAGGGTGAGGGCATTGTTGTTGCTACCGGCTCACAAACCGTTTTTGGCTCTATCGCGGCACTCACGGCGGCGGGCGAAGAAGTAAAAACACCACTTCAACAATCGGTTCAAAAACTTTCGCTTAAAATTGGCGCTGCTGCCTTTATCATTACGGCACTTGTCTTTGGCGTTGGTCTCTCTTCAGGTACGCCCTGGGACGATATGGTGCTGCTTGCCATCGCTATTGGTGTTTCATTGGTACCAGAAGGCTTGCCTATCGCCATGTCGGTTATTCTTGCTGTTGGTGTTGAACGTCTCGCAAACAAAAAAGGTGTCGTGCGCAAACTCTCGGCTGCCGAAGCACTCGGTTCGACGACCCTCATTCTCACCGATAAAACCGGCACTCTCACGCGTGCGATTCTCTCACTTGAACGCATCGAGTCCGCCAATAAAGAACAGATTCTTGAACTGGCGAGTCTTGCTTCAACGGCGGCGATTGAGAACCCTGACCAACCACCAGAACGCTGGCGTATTATCGGCAGCCCCGTTGATACGGCCATTATTCGTGCCGCCGGCTTGAATGGGATTGATATTGCCGCCACCAAAATCAAATACGCGACCTTCGATCAATTGCCGTTTACTCATGAACGCAAATACTCTGCGACCCTCGTGAATCACGAAGGCCGACCGCTCGCGGTCATGATTGGTGCGCCAGATATTCTCTCATCGCTTTGCACCAATGGACCATCGGTTACCGCGCTCGAGACCATGGCAAAAAACGGCGCACGCCTTATTGGTATTGCCACACAAAACCAAACTGCTGAGAAGTTCGTTGAAGGCGCAATCGACGGCGGTACCTGTACCTATCTCGGTACACTCGCTTTTGAAGATCCGTTGCGCCCTGATATCAAAGACAGTGTTACTGCCATTCGTGAAGCAGGTGTACGCACGGTGATGGTCACCGGTGATCATCCTCAAACCGCGGCAGCGATGGCGCTTCAAGCCGGTATCGCGACGGCACCCGCACAAGTGATGGTTGGCTCTGAGCTTGCGAAGCTTTCTGACGAAGAACTTAAAGAAACCATCCAAAACTATCACGCCTTTGCCCGCGTGACCCCTGAACAAAAATGGCGCTTGGTACAAATTTACCAATCGCTTGGCGAAGCCGTAGCTGTCACAGGTGATGGCGTGAATGATGCTCCAGCCCTGCGTATCGCCGATGTTGGCGTTGCCATGGGTTCAGGCACCGATGTCGCCAAAGACGCTGCTGACATTGTTATTTTGGACGATTCATACCCAACTATCGTCGGTGCCATTCGCGAAGGCCGGCAGATGTTGAACAATATCCAAAAAGCGACGACGTATTTGTTTTCAAATGCGTTTAACGATGTTCTGTTGGTCTTAGGTTCGTATGCACTCGGCATCCCATCGCCGCTAAACGCCTTGCAGATTCTCTACGCCAACTTCTTTACTGATTCATTCCCTGCCATCGGCTATGCTTTTGAGACTATGGAGGATGACGGCATCTCAAAACGCGAACCACAAAAACACGATGACGTACTCGGGCCGCGTTTGCGCAAAATCACCTTCATTGCCGCCGCGGCCAATGGCGCCGTTCTGCTCACGGGTTACTGGATCGTTCGCCAATTCATTAGCGACCATGAAGCGCGCACCATTGGCTTTGCCTCTATGGGACTCTCGCATATCTTTGTCGCCATCGCCTTTCGCAGCCTTCATCTACCTGTTCAAAAATACTGGCTCAAAGGCAATCGCGTCTTCTTAGCCGGCATCAGTGTTGGCGTTATCTTGATCGGTCTCGCGATCTACCTGCCGATCTTAAACATCGCTCTCGACACGACACCGCTCTCACCGCTTGGCGTCATCATCTTTGTTTCATTGGCTGCCCTGGCTTCAGTCCCGGCTGAACTCAGCAAGCGTTATATCAAACAAAAAACCGCTCGTTAATCGAGCGGTTTGCGTTCTTGCTTCTTCCACTTTTCAATATGGGCGTGATTGCCGGACATGAGCACTTCAGGCACATCCCACGCCGTTTTCATGCCTTTGATTTTGTAGGATTCAGGACGCGTATATTGTGGCTCTTCACCGATGCCCGTGGTCGTATGTGATTCAACATCGAGTGAGGCAAAGTCACCGAGCACACCTTCGCGCAAACGCGACGCAGCATCGGTCATAATCATGGCTGCCAACTCCCCGCCCGTTAA
>JAMIEW010000027.1:0-5986 GCA_035906575.1 bacterium | reverse complement strand
TTTACCGTCGACGAAATGCTCGGCCAACGCCTCGCCACCATGATGAATTTGCGATTTTATTTGAGATTGATGGAGGAGTTGAGAAAATAGGAACCCTCTTGCCCGCATTATTTTCTGTTTTTTGGTTGGGCGTTCTCCCTTTAAAGGGAGATGTCTATCTAAAAAACAATATTTAGACAGAGGGTTCGTCTGTTGACCTATATTGAATTATGGACTAGGGTTTTTTCGTCCTTTCTTTCAACAAGGTTCGGTAGATGATGTCACGCAGAGGCCAAGGCAAAGAGCTTGCCGACAAAACGCTTTTTGATTCGCTTTGCCAAATCGGGGTCTCGGCAACCGAGGCACAGCGTATGCTTGGTCACCCGATGGCGGCAAAAGAGATCGCCTACGCCTTCAAGGGGCTTTCTCATCGTTACGACACCGTCACCATGATGACCCAGGCGGCACGAGTTTTGTCTCCCGCAGAGATTGCTAGCTGCTTTGCCGCGGGTGTCGGCGAAGATGTTTCGGTGAGTTCTTGGTTGGATAGGCCATTGCAGCCATTCGAACAGAGTGGTCGCCCACTGAAGTTTCTCGCTAAGCGGTACAAAGAAGCAGCGATTCAAAGTGGCGATATCCTCAAGGAGTTCTTGGATATCGGGTTTTACCCCGCGACCCTGAGCCAAGGCTGCGCCTATCTCAAGTGGTGGTTTAGCGAGCTGCGTGAAGGCCGCGCTACCGAAATCAAGCGAGACATCGTTCTTCTAGGTTCTATGACGAGCCTCAGTAGTAATCCGCTTGTTCCGTATTTGGTGGTGCCTTCGGCTCCGGCCGAGAACAAGCCAGAGTATCGGTTCGGAGCTGAATCTCTCAGATTCACGTGGGGTATGGGAGAATGGTTTCTCTTCGTCGGGCCACCCGACTGATATTAACGGAAATATGAGCCGCGCCCTCCTGGTGCGGTTTTTTCGTTAAAAAAGAGATTAGACAGTGGGTTCCCCAACTGGCATATTCCCTCCATGTCTTTAGATCTCGAGCGCCTCAATGAAGCCCAGCGCGAAGCCGTATTGCACGACAAAGGCCCACTTTTGATTGTGGCCGGTGCAGGCACGGGCAAGACGACGGTGCTCGTTGATCGTTATCTGCATTTGCTCGACAAATACGAGAACAATACCGAGCGCATTCTCGCCCTCACCTTTACGGAAAAAGCCGCCGGCGAGATGGAGGACCGCGTGGTCGCCAAGCTCCCCACGGGCACCTACGATTTTTGGATTGCGACCTTTCATGGTTTTTGCCAACGTATTCTCGAGCGACATGCGCTTGAAATTGGTTTGCCAAATCGTTTTCGTTTGTTAACCGAGACAGACGCTTGGCTGATGCTCAAACGCCACGTAGATGAGTTGCCTTTGAATTACTATCGTCCGCTTGGCAACCCAGTGCGTTTTTTGCGCGCTATTCTTTCACATATCTCACGTGCCAAAGATGAAGGCGTAACTCCAGAAATGTATAAGGCCTTTGCTGAGTCATATACTCCTTCTCTCGAAGAAGAGAAGGAGCTAGAGGATGAGTTCGTTGCCGAGGAGCGGGCGCGTCTGGGTGAAATCGCCGCTGTCTACGAAGTTTACGAACGCTTATTACGCGAAGAAGGCGCAATGGATTTTGCCGATCTCTTAATGCAAACCCGTCGCCTCTTTACCGAACGCAAAGCGGTATTGCGCCAATACCAAGAACAATTCGCCCACGTGCTCATCGATGAATATCAAGACACGAATACTTCGCAATACGAGCTTGTGCGGATGCTCTTGCGTTCAGACCAGGCGATCACGGTTGTCGGTGACGATGATCAAGCGATTTATAAATTTCGCGGTGCCTCGCTTGCGAACATCCTCAAATTTCGCGCGGATTTTACCGAGGCTCGCACCATCGTCCTTAAGGAGAACTACCGTTCGTATGGCGAGATTCTCAAAACAGCATACCAAAGCATCCAACATAATAACCCGCACCGTCTCGAAGTGCAGTTGGCAGACCTAGGGTTAACAAAAGAACTTATTGCTGCCCGCGGTGAAGGGGGAGTCGTACAGTTGATTTGGGAGCACTCTGTTGAAGATGAAGCAGAAAAAGTCGCCAAAGAAATCCAACGCATCAAATCCATGGACCCAACGGTGACATGGAATGACTTCGTGATTCTCACGCGTTCAAATGATGGCGCTGAGCCTTTTGTTCAAGCGCTTGATCAGACAGCGGTACCGTATCAGTTTTTAGCGTTGCGTGGTTTGTATACGAAGCCAATCGTGTTGGACTTGGTGGCCTACATGTCTTTGCTCGACGGCTATCACGAGCCATCAGCGGTTTGGAGGGTCCTGAAGATGCCTTGCGTCAATCTTTCTAGTAAAGACCTCGCGAGCCTCATGATGTATGCCAAGCGCAAGGGTAGAGCTTTGTGGCAGGTCGTACTCTTGGCATCTCGCCAGCCGATGGACGATCCAGCCGAGATTATTGATGAAGAAAAAACCGATCGTATTTTTATCTCACAAGATGGGCGTTTGATTTTGAAACGGTTGGTTCATGGTGTTGAAAAGCTACAGATCAATATTCGTCAGTTCTCGCCGATCGCGGCGTTGAAGCACGTTCTCGATGCCACAGGGTATCTCGAGATGGTGCTGAAGAATCCCGACAATGTAAAACGCGAGCAGTTGCAGCATCTGCAGGCCTTTGCAGATCGTATTAAGCGTTATGAAATCGCGACGGCTGACGCCTCATTGCGCGGCTTCTTGGACGAGCTTCATATCGAAATGGAATCCGGCGAAGAGGGGAGTTTACCTTTTGATCCTGATACCGGCCCTGAATTCGTGAAGATCATGACCATCCATGCCTCAAAGGGTTTGGAGTTTCGTTATGTCTTCGTGGTTTCGATGGTTGATCAGCGCTTCCCAGCCCGCGCGCGCAGCGAAGACCTGCCTCTGCCCGAAGGTCTCGTGAGTGAGAAAAAACCAACGACCCAAGATCATATCGAAGAAGAACGTCGTTTGTTTTATGTGGCGGTGACGCGTGCGAAAGACGGGCTTTATCTCACGGGTGCGACAAATTATGGTGGGACGCGTTCAAAAAAGCCTTCGGCCTTTTTGTCTGAGCTTGGGCTGGATGCGCAAATCCCAAAGACGGTACTCGATAAAACCGCTCATCGTCTCAAGGTGCCAGATGAGCCAAAGCCCGTTTCTGACGTGATGCATTATGAATTGAAGAAGCGCGTGAGTTTTACCCAGCTCGCGGCGTTTCGTTCGTGTCCTTTGCAGTACAAATACGAACATATTTATCGCATCCCAAAATTCGGCAATCATCATAAGAGCTTTGGTCAGGCGGTTCACTTGATGTTTCAAAATATGCTCGAGTTGCATGCTCGTCGTGCCTCACCTCAGCAAGCCGATCTCTTCTCGACGCCGGCCGGTCTCAATAAAGACGGATTCTTGGTGACGCTCGAAGAAGCTAAGGCGCTCGTTGATGAGTGTTGGATCGATGAATGGTTCGAATCTCGCGAACGTCATGACGAATACTATGCCCTCGCCCAAAGCGCCGTTGAGCATTTTTGGAAGGACTGTCACGAACATGTGCCAACGGTCTTCGCCGTTGAGCAAGACTTCACCTGGGTACTCGGTACCTATTCGATGAAGGGTAAAATCGATCGCATCGATAAATTACCTGACGGTACCTTCATGATTATCGATTATAAAACCGGTAATCCAAAAGAAAAGCTCACCCCAGAAGAAAAAGAGCAGCTCTACATTTACCAATGCGCCTTCGAACAGCGTGGATGGGGCAAGGTGACGAAGATGGTTTATAAGTATATTCAGAACTGGTCAGAGATGGACGTAGAAGTCTTGGATGAAGCCGGCAAAACCGACTTCGCGGATTCACTGAACGAGCGCATCGAAAACCTCGCGACCTCAGACTTTCAGGCAAAGCCGAGTGTCTTTACCTGTAAGCATTGCGATTTTCGCGCCATTTGCGATCAGCGCGCTATTTAGCCATAGTATCCGCATATGGCTTGGCAACCGATTCGACGCATTCTCCCAGGCGCCATCATGAACCGCGAAGTCGCCAAAAAAGTTGAGGCGACCCGTCTTTTACAAATGGCCCAAGATTGCCTCATTAAATTGTGGGGAGAAGAAAAAGCGAGCTACGTGCAATTTCAATCCTTTGCCGAAGGTCAACTCACGGCATTTGCTTCTGCTCCTGCTGCCGCTCAAGAATTGCGCGTGGTAGAAATGCGTTTGCGCAACGAAGTAAATCGCATGGTGGGGAGCAAGGCGGTCCTGTCGTTGAATATAAGACACGGATCGCTTACAATGGTTCCATGAGTTTTCGTTCTTTGTTATTGATCTTGTTTGCCGGCGCGGTTTTGTCTTGGGCGACCTTATCGTCGGTCGTCTTTTTTGTTGATCCGTATGAAGCGGGTGTCTTTGGTTTATTAGCATTTTATCTCTCAGTCTTCATTGCTTGTTTAGGGACACTCTCTTTCTTGGGGACGATTTGGCGCGTGACCGTACGCCGCCGCCAAGATACGGCTTTTCGTGAAGTGCGTATCGCTTTTCGTCACGCTCTTTTATTATCGGCATTCTCGGTGATTTTACTCGCGCTCTCAGCTCAAGGCTGGCTTAATTGGGCGGTTTTTCTCTTTTTGCTCGCCGCGATCGGAGTCATTGAATATCTTTTATTACTCATCGATGAAGGTCACCGCGGTTAGACCGTTGACAGTAGTGGAAAGTTTGTTCACCGCCCATTAAGATGGGGCCAATATGTGGCTCTCATTTCTCTCCGGACTCACAAAGCAGCTCGGTATCGACCTTGGTACAGAAAATACGCGTGTCTTCGTTAAAGGTAAGGGGATCGTGATCCAGCAGCCTTCGGTCGTGGCGATTAATAAGCGCACCAACCAAGTGATGGCTGTTGGTGAGCAGGCATTGGCGATGATCGGCAAAACGCCAGCATCGATTCATGTCAGTCGTCCACTGCAACGCGGTATCATCGCTGATTTTGAAGTGACCGAAAAACTCTTGCGCTACTTTTTTGATAAAGTTCATGAAGATTCTTCATTAACCATCCCGCGTCCAAAGGTGGTTATCTGTGTGCCTTTAGACGTGACTGAGGTAGAGCGCAAAGCCGTAGGTGATGCAGCGACAAGCGCTGGTGCTCGTGATGTGATGGTGGTTGAAGCGCCTTTGGCGGCTGCACTTGGTGCCGGTATTAATATCGGTGAAGCCGTCGGCCAGATGGTCGTGAATCTTGGCGCTGGTTCAACCGAGATCGCCGTGCTCTCTCTTAACGGCATCGTGACGTCAAAGAGTATCGCCATCGCTGGTGAAGAGCTGAACAAAAATATTACTCAGTACGCCCGCGACGTTTTTAACCTTCTTCTCGGTGAACGCGTTGCCGAGCAAATCAAAATGAAAATCGGTTCAGCTGTTGAACTTGATACACCGATGACGGCACAGATGCGTGGTCGTGATTTGCTCTCGGGTTTGCCTAGAGAAATTGAAGTGAATGATGCACAGATCCGTGAGGCGATTGCGCGTTCGGTAAAAGCGATCGTTGATCAGGTAAAATCTATTCTCGAAATCACGCCGCCAGAATTGGTCGCTGATATCCAACAGCAGGGTATTGTTTTAACGGGCGGCACAGCGCTATTGCGTGGTCTCGATACGGCGATTAGCCGTGGCACGGGTTTGCCTGTGCGTGTCGCGGACGATACGGTAAACTGCGTTGTTAAAGGCACGGGCATCTTGCTCGAGAATGACCGTCTTCTGAACGAGATCGGCGTTTCGGCAACCGAGATGATGAAAGGCCTTTAATCTACGCACTCATGACATCTATCCCATCATGGTTACGCTATGCGCTGGGCTTATTGTTGCTCGGTCTTTTTGTCGTTACCGGACTTTTTCGTCCCGTTCAGCATTGGGCGCAATCGGCGTTGCTACCATTAAGTCGCTGGTTCGTGGGGATGAGCTCATCA
>JAMIEW010000026.1:0-4460 GCA_035906575.1 bacterium | reverse complement strand
AGAGGCATGATGTCCCCTATTGAGGATGTTCGTGCCCTGAGCATGACCAGGCGGTCAATACCGAAGGCATTACCTGAGCACGTACCGAGCGCAGGCAAAGCTTGCAGAAGATCTTCGTCGATGGCCCAGGTCTTTTTGCCGAGCGTTTTGCGCAACGCAATTTCTTCTTCAAAACGCGCACGCTGTTCGTCGGGATTGCTGAGCTCTTCAAACCCATTACAGAGCTCAAGATCGCCGATATAGAGCTCAACGCGCAAGGCATACCGTTCATCACTCGGATCGCGTTTGGCGAGTGCCGCTTGGCTCGCAGGATAGCGATAGAGAAAGGTCGGTTGATATTCGGTCTTCTCTTCATTCCATCCGAGACGATGTTCGACGTGAGACAAAAAGATTTTATGAAAAAGATCATCCCACGTGTCGGTATCGTGAACGGTTTGTCCAAGGTCTTTTGCTTTTGTCTTCATCGCTTCGTCATTGCCGAGTAATTCACTTAGCTCGATCTTGGCATAGTCACGCAAAGCCTCTTCAACGGTGAGACGACGAAACGGTTTAGTGACGTACTCATCCTGAATCACAAAACGAACCAGCGCTTCGGTTTCATCCATCAAATCAGAAAGCGAGGCGTTTTTGCGATACCATTCGAGCATTAAAAACTCGATATCATGCGACCCATCCCATGGTTCGTTGTCGCGAAAGCACGGGCCCAAATCATAGACCTTATCAAAACCAGCGCCGAGCATTTTCTTCAACGTGTACTCAGGTGAGGTGATCAACGCCATCTCCCCGGTCCAGCCATCAGGGCGATGCACCGTCGTCCAAAGCGGATCAAGATACGGTTCTTGGCCGGGCAATCCGAGCAAGCGCGGTGTTTGGACTTCGAGGTATTCGCGCCCATCAAAAAACTCCCGTACTTTTTTAACGGTTTGCGAACGCAGCGTGATGAGGTCTTTTTTCATAAAATAAAATCTCCGGCAAGCCGGAGATTTTTTACGCTTAGCGAACCAAGTAAGGCAAGAGGGCCATGAAGCGCGCGCGCTTGATGGCATTCGTCAACTTGCGTTGGTGCCAAGCACAAACGCCGGAGCGCTTGCGTGGGACAATCTTGCCGAACGACGAAAGGTAACGGCGAAGGTTGTTGGTATCTTTGTAGTTGATATCGTCAACATTCATTTTGCAGAAGAAACAGGTCTTCTCGTGGGTGGATTTTTTGATCATGTGATGTAGTGCGCTCTTCTGAACAGATCTGTCGGATGAGCACGGGATGAATGATTAGAAAGGGATATCTTCGAGGCGAATCTCTTCGCCAAGACCAGGGTCTATCATGTCATTAGACGGGATAGGGGTCATGGTTGGCGTAGGAGCTGAAGCCGCGGGTGACGAACGGTAACCGGTTGGCGTTGAAGCCCCGCCTTCGCGCTTATCGAGGAGGATAAAGTTATCCGCGACGATCTCGGTGCGATTGCGCTTGGCGCCGTCTTGAGCCTCCCATTCGCGGGTTTGCAGGCGTCCTTCGACATAGACCTTGCGGCCTTTGGCGAGATATTGCCCAGCAAGCTCGGCGAGTTTGCCCCATACCACAAGGTTGTGATACTCGGCTTTGGTTTGCTTCTGGCCCGATGAATCGGTCCAGGTTTGATTGGTGGCAATCCCGAATGAACAGACATTCTGGCCAGTAGCCGTCGTGCGCAGTTCAGGGTCTCGGGTGACATTGCCAATGATCATGGCGCGGTTCAAGTCCATAGGTCTTTTATGATGCGTAATGGGCGACCAAACGTCTAGACGGCGTCTGCAGCAGGCTTTTCTTCAGCCTTCTCTTCGGACTTGTCCTCTTTGGCGGCTTCAGCAGAAGCTTCTTTTGCTTCAGCCTCATCTTCTTTGCGCTTTGCGGCGCGCTTTTCTTCTTTGGTTTCAACAACCACTTCTTGAAAAGGCACGAGATCGTACTTCGCATCCGAGCCAGCCGGAGCGCTTACCGTCATATAACGGAGAAGGTCGGTCTGAATGCGGAGGTTGGTGTCGATCGTGGCCAATGAGGCACGATCAGCCGTGAAATAGGTCAAAACGTAGTAACCATGCACGTGGTTATCGATGGCATAAGCCATACGAAGTTTGCCCAAGCGCTTGGTGGACTCAACCGTACCGCCGTACTTGGCGATAAGGGCGGACATACGGGTTTCTACTGCACCAGCCTCTTCTTCGGTCATGGTGGTAGGGATGATGTACAGCAACTCGTAGCGCTGTGCGATCGTTTCGGACATGTATTTGTTGTGATAGACCCCTGTTCGGGGCGTCCCGAGCCATACGACTCAGAGACTTGGCCAATCACGCTAAATGGATAAGTGGCGCTAACCTAACGAAAAAAACCCCGCTTGTCAACACGCAACTAGCGCTCTTAGACGGGGTTTCGGTGTGCCAGATTGTACAATGCAGGCACCAGGAGAAATGAGAGATGTGAGAAAAAGATCAGTTACCGTTCGCCTCAGGGACGACCGGATTTCCGACAATGAACGGCACCGTGATAACGGTACCGTTCGGACCACGCTGTTGGGGTGCTCGGTGAGGAGTGAACCCCATCAACGACTCAAGAGCGGACTCTGCTTTTTCGCAAAGCCCAGCGATCAAGCTTCGATCTTGTGGGTCGAAGTGATCACCCGGTCTCTCCTTGAGTTGCAAGAGACCGTCGTAGACCATGAGCATCTCGTCTCCGCTGAGCTTCTTGACGAGGCTTTCAGCAGAATCGAGACCGAGCATCGTACGCTCGAGTTCGCGCTCGGTGAAGGCGAGTCGACCAGACACTTCGCTCAGGCTTTCAGCCAAGCGGTGCTGGGCACCCATCTTCTGACCGACCTTCTTTGCTTCATCGCTCAGTTGAACGTGAAGTAGGCCGATCGTTTCGCGAAGCGCGGGTATCTCGACCGCTTCTCGGTGCGCCCATCGGCGAGCGAGTTCACGGTGGCGTTTGATGCCCTCCCGCAAACCCTTGCGCAGTTGCTTGCTACGCTCGCTTTGCCGATGGATTTTGTCCGCGACGAGATCATCCTTCAGCCGAAGCTTGAGGGCGATATCGTCGAAGACCCCCTGCACGAAGTCCGTGATCCCGTCCTCGGTCTTGAGGTCGGGCATCGGATGCTCGGCAGGATCCACGCCGAATCCGCGACCGAAGTTCAGCACACGCCGCGCGAAAGATTGAAGCCACTCTGTCAGTCTTGCGACTTCGAGAACGGATCCTTGAAAATTCGCGTTCTCTTCATTCAGGCGAGTGATCTCGGCCTTCATGAGAGGAAGAGCGCTTGCATCTTCGCCAAACGATGAGAGAAACTCCTCCATGGGTTTTTTGCCCGATTGTTCTTGCGAACGCTCGAACGCAGCCCCATGCTTCAGGATGATTCTCACTCGATCGACGTTGACCGGCTCGCTCATGACTTCAGACCAGACGCTGACGATCGATGTCGTATCGACCGCTTCGCGTGCGAGCTCCATCAATCGCGTTTCTGCACTGACTCGCAGGTCTCGTTCTTTGGCTGTCAATCCACGCTGATGCTCGCGAGAGCGGCGCACCATGGTGATCTCGCCATGCCTGAAGTACCTACCGAAGTAGAACCCAGCCATGAGCGTGCAGATGCCCGCCAAGGCCAAGACCCACCAAGGATAGTGAAACCCTTCGTTGACGTACGCGATCGTTGTCGTCTCACCCTGGCGCACGACTTCGCGCACCACCGGCTCAGACGGAACTTCGACCACGGCCGGCAAGCTCTCGAGCGAGCGACGAATGGCGGCGACAAGCGCCGCCGTCTCGAGACGGTCAGGACGCATGCCTTGCATATCGGTCTCGTTGCTCTCGAGTGCCGTCAACGCCGAGACCAAGGTCTCGCGCGTGGGCGGAGTGCTTGAAAGCAGACTTTGACTGAGTTCAGCCGCCAAGATCGTATTGCGCTCTCCCGGAGTCGGGATGGCACTCACAGGCACACGATAGACGTGACCCTGACGAACCCAACGAAGAACCTCGCCCGCTGGGCAATAGGCTTGCTGGTAGTCGGTGGTGGACATCGGTACCTCGCGCGCAAAGTTGCGCACGGGATTAACCGTCTGACCATTCACTCGGCACCAGAGCCAGTTCTTGTCGAGGTTGGCATTGTCGTAGTGACGCAGCTCGACCCGATCTTGGCCGGCGGGGACCCGTCGGTTGATATCAGCGATCCAGCTTGCCACCTGACCAGTCCCAGATTCGGCGCGAAAGCACCTAAACCCCTGACTACGACCAGGACACGACACCTCATCGGCGCGTGCCAGCCCTCCAGGATAGAACAGCCAAACGGCTGCTGCCAGGCATAGAAGCCTGATCAACTCTCTCCTTGTTTTCATGGTTACCTCTCTATTTTCTCAACATCTTTCGATGTGAAGGAGCGCTCCCAGGCGGCATGCCCGGTAACGGGGTCACCTAAACATTATTTTATGATTTT
>JAMIEW010000025.1:0-5310 GCA_035906575.1 bacterium | reverse complement strand
CTCTCTTGTTTAAAAATGGTGCTCGAGCATGCCGGCACCGAAGTGATTGAATTAGACCTTGCCGCCGATCTTGGTATTGCCATTGAAGAAAAAGAACCAACACGCGAACAACTCGTCGAAGCCGCCAAAAAAGAAAAGGCGAATACCTCAACGAGCCCTGATGGCGAGATTGATGATTTGCGAATGCTCACCGAGCAAAATATGCCGTGTCTTGTTGAGCTCATGAATCCTCACCAATATGTCGTGACCTACCAAATCGGCAAAACAAAAATCTTTTGCAATGATCCGCTCGCTGAACAAGGCATTCGTATTTTTACCATCGAAGATTTTGAAAAGCGTTGGAGCAAATGGTTCTTAGGCGTCTTTGCCGCATAAGTATGAGAGCGCTTTGGCTGCACTTTGTCCCCCATAAAGAGAACAACCATCGCCCACATGCGATGGCACACCGTCATTTAGCATTTGCTGGGATGACCGTTGTTGCGCTCAAAATTCTCGCCATGGGACTCTTAGTGATTTGGCCAAATGAACACGCCGCCTCACAAGCCATCACGCCGCCCGCCATTATTGCTCTCACCAATGAAAGCCGTCTCGCGGATGGTCTCTCAACCCTGCAGGCGAATGAAAAATTGCAGGCAGCCGCACAATTAAAGGCAAATGACATGTTATTGCGAGGCTACTTCTCGCACGCCTCCCCCTCCGGCACCCAGCCTTGGGATTTTATGGAGTCGGTCGGCTACCCCTATGCTGTAGCTGGTGAAAATCTCGCCGTGCATTTTACTGAAGCCGAAGACGTTGGCAAAAGCTGGATGCTCTCGCCATCACACCGTCGCAATATTCTCGACGAACGCTACGCCGATATCGGCGTAGGTGTCGCACAAGGTATTTTTGAAAATCGTACTTCGGTCGTTGTTGTGCAGATGTTTGGCTCAACCGATGAATCAAAAGGCCGTGGCCCACTTAATATGTTGCCAGGCCGTTCGGTCGTACATGCCGCAAGCACGCACGAGCTCTTTGGCTCATCCCTCCCCTTCGCAAAATTCGGATCAACAACCGAAGGTATTATCACGCTCGCCATCATGATGATCACGGCGATTCTGACACTCTCAATGCTACTCTATGTCGTTGAACGCAAAACACATCATGGTCACGCCATCATCGCGCATGCGCTAGGTGTCATTGGTACGGGTGTGATTATTGCTTTGTGGTAACGAAAGCCCTCCGAGAGCATCGGAGGGCGTTTCAGATTCTTAGCCTATTGGCAGGCTACGACGAACGATAGCGTAGACCTCTGCAAATAACGGATCACCTGTATCGATCCTGCGCTGAGAGAGCAGACGTATCCCGGCATCCATACTGATTACGGGGACATTGACGTGAGCGCCGATACCGTCCGGGCGCCTACTCCCAAAGAAATGCACCGAGTAATGATCAAACTCTGACGCATCGCTCTCGAGAAAAAGAAGCCCTTCACGCAAGCAGGCATGCTCGGCGGCAAACTCACGAAGGAGTATGTCCATGCCGCCGAGACTAAGCTCATAGCGGGGCACATGTACCAGTGCGAGATTGAACCCATCACCTTCGTGAGGCATGGGCCACCCTACCTCGGCGAACTTTCGGATCTCACTCTCACCGAGTGACCGGGGCGAGAGACCAAGCCCACGACAGATCTCGAGCGGCGGGGTGAATCGATACGGCATCCCGTGCGCAGTGAGAAATCGCCCTGGCACATCAAGAGCATACTTCTCACGCATCTTCGCAAGAAGGGCATTTGCTCGCAGCGTCTCACCCGTTAATTCGAGTTCACTGACTTCATTTAATACCGTGACCCAAACCATTGGGACATGAAAAAGAACATTTGACATCATTTGCCTCCTCGCAAAGAATGGTGTCCGAATTTATGAATAAAAAGCGTTTTTGTCAAGCGAACGGTCACGATACTTTTTAACGACCAACACAATATTTTTACCATTCCAAACTCCGGTTTTTTCATCATCTACGTATTCGCAAGAAATCACCTCGCCGTATTCTTCACCCAGTTTTTGCAAAGCCGTTTTGGTCCACGCATAGACGTAGCGGTTGGCGATGCTCGTACCAGATTTCCAAGGCACATAGCATTCGCCACTATGTAAGCCTTTCCAAAACGAAACACGCAACCAGGCAGCAACCCAAGCCAACGGATAGCGTAAAAATCCTTTGCCGCGCGCATTCCAAACACTGATACAAATCAAACCGCCTGGTTTGGTGATGCGAATAAGCTCTTGCATCGAAGAATGATGCAATGACCTTGGTAAGTGATGAAAGACCGCGATACAGGTCGTGAGGTCAGCGATCGCGTTTTCAACATCGAGATGAGGCAAAAGCCCGTATTCGATACTTGCTTTTTCATGCAATTTTGGCTTTGCGGCATCGCGTAATGCGCTTGAAGGCTCAATACCGACATAACGCACATCATTGCCAAAAGCCTCAAGAAAACGCGCATTACCGGCACCTACATCGACCACCGTCATCCCCGGCAAAACGCGCATCGCGATCTCGCGCATCCATGGCCAAAGCGCAAAACGCGTACGTGCAAAATGCGCGCCGTGATCTTCATAAAAACGCGAGACTTCGTCTACACGCTTGCGGGTTTGGTCGATGTTTGCCATTCTACGGCCAGACTAACATGTTTACGCAGAAACTCAACCAAAAAGCCCAAAACACGCTCTTCGAGAACGTGATTTTGGAGACCATGAAAAATGAGCTGCCGACACGCGCTTTGTTGGCCACCAATGCCCGTAAACTCCTCAAAGGCACAGGCGTCCAGTTCCCAACCCTCTATCACTATTGGACGATGTATCACCAGCTCGTCAAAGACGGACGAGTGACCCCATCTGAATCTTTTGAAAAGAGCCTGCGCGTCAAAGACATCCGCACCGACTCAGGCGTGGCACCGATTACCGTCCTTACAAAACCTTACCCATGCCCGGGCAAATGCGTGTACTGCCCTACCGAAGTACAAATGCCAAAGAGCTATGTCGCGAGCGAACCCGCCGCCGCGCGTGCTTTGTCATTGAAGTTCGATCCCTACGAACAGGTCTGGCAACGCGTAACCACCCTCGAACACAATGGCCACGAAGCCAAAAAAATCGAGCTCATCATCAAAGGTGGTACCTGGTCATCGTATCGTTGGGACTATCGCAAGTGGTTTATTAAACGTTGTTTCGACGCCGCCAACCATTTAGGTCAAATCAAAAAAACCCGTTATGGCTCATTAGCTGCTTCACAAAAAGCCAATGAGACTGCGGAGTATCGCATCATCGGTCTCACGATCGAGACACGTCCTGATTGGGTGACGGCAAAAGAACTGGTGCGCTTGCGCGAACTTGGTTGCACCCGTGTCGAACTTGGCGTTCAAACTTTGCAGAATGATGTTTTGGATTTAACCAATCGCGGACATCATATCGACGCTACCATCCGCGCCAATGCGCTTTTGCGCATGCTCGGATTCAAAACGGATTTTCACATGCTCCCCGGCCAGCCAGGATCGACGCCGGCCAAAGACATTGAAGACATGCGCACGCTCTTTAACGACCATCGTTATTGCCCGGACATGATCAAGTTGTACCCATGTGTCGTTCTGCCATCCGCTGAATTGCATGAATGGGCCAAAGACGGACGCTTTACGCCACTTGAAGGCGATGAGCTCAAAGAAACGCTCATCACATTGCAAACGCTTATCCCACGCTATTGCCGTGTTTCGCGATTGATTCGTGACTTTCCTGAAAACGAGATTTCGTACGGCAATAAAATTACCAATCTGCGTACGGTGATTGAAGATGAAATGAAAGTACGCGGGCTCGCCTGCGAATGTTTACGTTGCCGCGAAGTTGGCCATGTACCAGGCTTTGACCCAAGCAAAGCCGAGACAAAAATCTTTGAACACTTCTTTGATTCGGCCGCCGGCACCGAAGTCTTTATTACGGTTGAAGACCTTGAACGCAAAGCGGTTTTTGCCTTCTTGCGCCTGCGTTTGCCTGCAACGCTCAATACCCTTCTCAACCATCCAGACTACAAAGACGATAAACGCTTAGCTAAAGAAGCGATCGAGGTCACAGAGAGCTTTCCTCTTATCGGCGATACGGCATTTGTGCGTGAACTACACACTTACGGCACCGCACTTAACCTACAACAAAATAGCGATGGCGCATCACAACACCGGGGCTATGGCCGCGCCCTCATGCAACGCGCCGAAGAACTTGCCAAAGAAAAAGGGTTTAACCATCTCTCGGTTATCTCGGGTATTGGCGTGCGCGAATACTATAAAATGCTCGGCTACACCGAACGCGAAAGTTACATGGTAAAATCCCTTTCATGATCCGCATCTTTCTGCCTGAACAATGGGGCAAAGCAAACTACGGCTGGCTAAACGCAAACTATCTTTATAGTTTCGCGAACTACTATGATCCAGATCGCATGGGTTTTGGACCACTCCGTGTGGTAAACCACGATACCATTGCCGCCGGCAAAGGCTTTGATCCGCATCCCCACAACAATATGGAGATCATCACCATTATTCTCGAGGGTGAACTTCGCCATGCAGACGCTCTAGGCAATCATGGTGTTATCCGCGCGGGTGACGTGCAGCGTATGAGTGCGGGTACAGGCATTGTCCATTCTGAAATTAATGCCAGCGACATGTCGACAAGACTCTTTCAGATCTGGATTGAACCGTCTGAGTATCACATCGCACCGTCGTACGAACAAAAATCGTTTGACCGCGCACAAAAACACACCGCTCTCGTCTCACGAGATCAACAAAACGGCTCTCTTTCGATTAATCAACAAGTAACGATTACCCGTCATCAGCTCGCAAAAGACGAAACCTGGGAGCGCCCCGCATCTGACACTGATGCGTGTATTTTGATTGGTCACGGCTCCGCTATCATTGATAAACAGACATTGCCAACGGGCACCGCCATCGAGATTGCAGGTGACAAATTCATCGTAACCCTCACCGCTCAAGAACCTGCCGAACTGTACGAAATTACTTGGCCTTCGTCCCTCTAAAGGCCTAAACTTGCCCTTATCAGCATTTTCTGCTAGAATCCACGTCCCCTTCTATCTATTAAGGAGCGTTCTTTCGTGAATACAACTGAACCCCGGACGACCATCTCGACTCTCCCCGAAGATCCGCGCAAACATCTGCGCATGATCATCGTGGACTACTCCGAGAACATGGAGCCCTACGGCACCTTGGTCCATGAAACTTTGCTGAATGCCATGCTCGCCAAACCGGCTCATGAGTCGGTGGCGCTCACGGTCTATCAAGGC
>JAMIEW010000024.1:0-5277 GCA_035906575.1 bacterium | reverse complement strand
TGAAGAGGTTGTTAGTGGCTCAGATCCAAAAAATCCATCCTCGATACCGGTCAGAGAATCACGCCCAGAGGCAACCTCGATTGATCCAGTTTTTACCACAAGCAGCGCGCTTGAGACCGCACCGTCAGAGGCTGTTTCTGATATTGATACCGACAACGACACCATCCCTGATGGCGAAGAGCGCTTCTTCGGCACCGATCCCCGCAAAGCTGACACCGACGGCGATACCTTCCCTGATGCGGATGAGATCAAAAACGGGTATAATCCATTAGGTCCAGGTCAGTGCACGGTAAAGAACTGCGTCATCAACCAATAATCGTCTATGAATCCGCCAAATAACCTCCCATTTGCCCCAGACGAACTCTCTGACGAAGCGTTAGAGTCTTTGGCTGCGCCAGAGCCATCGTCACCAACGCCAACGCCAGTGCGCCCTTTGCCAGAATCGATGACGGCACCAGCACCCATGGCAGCGCCTCGTGTTGAAATCCAATCCATGCCACTCAAGGCTCAAGAGCCTGAAGATATGTTTGCGGATTCAGCGCCGCCTGCTCCAGTGCAGCGCACGCCCGTTATGCCTTCGATGGCGCCGATTGCGGCACCGGCAGGGCCTTCGATGGCAAAAGTTGCGCTCTTATCGCTTGTGATTATCGTTTTGCTTGGTGGTGCAGCGTTCGGTGTCTATACCTTGATGAACAGCATGTCTGATGATCAAACACCAAGCATACCAACAACCCCAACGACCACGACACAGACGCCAACAACCCAGGTTCCGGTAGTGAATACACCGGTGACAACGACAACTCAGGTAAATCCGAATGACGGGATGACCTTGCCGCCGCCGGTGACGGTCCCTCCAGCAGATGTGAATATCCCATTGCCTTCGACCTCGACCCCAGTTGTTATCCCATCGCCTTCAACAACGAGTCCTGTTGACACAGACGCAGACGGTTTAACCGATCAGCAAGAAGTTGAGCTTGGTCTTGAGCCAAATAATCCAGACTCAGATGGTGACGGTCTCAATGACGGTGATGAAAACAAGATCTATGGGACGAACCCACTAAATGCAGATACCGATAAAGACGGTTACTCAGATGGTGCCGAAGTCAAAAATGGTTATAACCCCCGTGGAGACGGCAAATGCACAACGCCAAGTTGCGAAGTGCCAAAACTCACTCCATAACGTATGAATCCCTTTGAAGCCACACAGGCGCCAACAGATGCGCCACAATCGCCCAAGCGATCTCCCGAGATCGTGGTGATGCCAGAGAAATACTATGGCGTGGCTTTGAAGATGGACGCGCGCGATATGGACGCTAAGGCTACGCCCGCGGCTGTAACCGTCGTGCCACCGCCACCGCCAAAACCAAAACAAGCTCTCGTACCAATGGCAGAAGAGCGCCCATCGCCTTGGCCTTATGTGGCTTTGGCGGGTTTTGTGCTGTTATTAATTGGTGGAGGTTTTGCTTACATAAATCGCGAGGTATTATTTGGCGACAAAACACCGGTCGTCACGCCGCCACCTATTGTGACTGAGCCGATAAAAAGTCCACCTATTGCGCCAACGGGGCTCGCGGCAAGTGTTGCGAGCGGTACTCAGTCGGTCGCCTTGTCATGGAACGATACAACGAATGACGAAACGGGTTTTCGTCTTGAGCGCGCCGGTACGGATGGACAATTTTCCATTCTCACAAACTTGCCGGCAAATAGCCGATCCTTTTTGGACGTGAGTGTGACGGCGGGTTTGAATTATCGCTACCGTGTTTTGGCGATAAACGAAGGCGGTGTTTCGCCGGCGTCTACTGAGGTTGCGGCAACGCTTGCGACATTGGTGGCTAGCGCTCCAACATTGCCACCGGGTGGGCTCGACTCTGATTCTGATGGTCTTTCAGATAGTGAAGAAATTGTATTTGCGACAGATCCGCGCAACCCTGATTCAGATCGCGACGGTTTTTTGGATGGCAATGAGGTCTTTCATCTTTACAATCCTGCCGCTCAAGCACCGGTACGTATCTTGGATACAACCCTTATAAAAGCCTTCAGCGGTTCACTTGGATGGTCGCTCTATGCACCGTCTGCATGGACGAGTTCGCTTGATATCGCTGACGGTCAAAAAGCGAGTCTTGTGACGGGTCAAGGCGAGAGGTTTGTTATCGAAGTTTTGCCTAATCCGCAAAAACTCTCAGCGCAAGACTGGTACGTCGCTCGACATACAACGACAACGGCTGCAATGCTTCGTTCACTCAAAACCAAGCAAGGCCTAGAAGGTATTCTGAGTCCAGATCGTCTTGAGGCGGTATTCAGTTGGGGAGAGAGCGTCTTCTCGTTCAAATACGACCCAGGGACAAAACCCTATATCAATTATCGAACGTTCTACGAAATGATGTTGAATTCGCTTGAGCTTGACGGGGCGCCATTGCAGCCTGTGTCGCCAGAAGAATCTTTATTGAATGGTCCTGGGGATGTTGTTGGTGCGACGTCTTCGACCGATATGGTAACGACATCTACGGTTTCGGTGCCGACCACGACCGAGCCGCTCATTATTCCGACTGTCACAACGACCTCTTCATGATCGAATTCGTTCTCGTTACGGCTTTGCCAAGCGTTCTCAAGCCTCGCGATATCGAGGCTGCCGCTCAGGCATTATCCAAAGCCCTTAAGATTCGCAAACCGACCTCGGTCAGTCTTTCGTTTGTGACGCCGTTGCGTATTCAGGCGCTAAACAAACAGTATCGCAAAAAAAATAAACCAACCGACGTGCTCTCGTTTAACGCTGATCCTAACATGCAGGCTCCGGGTGAATTTGAGCTTGGTGATATTGTGATTTGTCCTTCGTATGCCGCCAAAGAAGCCAAGCGCCGTGCGCTTTCTACGCGCGAAGAGCTGCTCCGGCTGATGATTCATGGGGTATTGCACCTGAAGGGCTATGACCATGCCACCGAAGATGAAGAGATGGTGATGTTTCGCTTGCAAGAAGGTCTCCTAGAGAGGATCATGTCAGTATGAACGGACGCAGTCTTTGGCGAAGTTTTAACAATGCCTTTAAGGGGCTGGCGACGGCATTTAAAACCGAACGCAATTTTCGTATCCACAGCCTAGCGGCCGTCGTTGTTTTTTTCTTGGTTTTTGCTCTGCCTTTTGCGCTTTGGGAACGTTTTGCGCTCTTGCTTGTGACGGTACTCGTGCTCGTGCTAGAATTGGCCAACAGTAGCTTAGAACGGTTGGTAGATCTCGCGAAACCGCGCTTACACGAGTATGCGGGCGAAGCGAAGGATTTAATGGCTGCCTCAGTGCTTCTTGCCTCGGTTTTTGCCCTTTGTGTCGGCATTGTTATCGCCGGCCCACGGGTTATTGATGTCGTATTTTCCCTATGAGAGACCGCTTTATCGCCGCAATTGATCTTGGCAGCTCCGCCATCCGTCTCGCCGTTGGGCAAGTGACGGTGGGTTCGGATCGTCGAGAAGTTTTGTCGATGATCGGAGCTGATGAAGTTCAATCTATCGGTATTTCAAGAGGTGCTGTTCAATCACTTGATGACGTGACGAGTGCTGTCTCTGCCGTGCTTGATCGCGTAGAGCGCAGCATCGGTGTGCCGGTCACTGAAGTCTATGTTGGTGTCGGTGGTTCACAGATTCAAGTAAAGCCAACCAAGGGCGTCGTTGGTATTTCAAATCCAGACGGTATTCGCGAAGAAGACTATCGCCGCGTTTTAGAACATGCCGCACAAAGTTCACATTCGGCGAACTACGAGGTTTTGCATCGTTTGCCACAGCGTTTTTCTATCGACGGCCAGCAATCCATTAAAGACCCAGTTGGGATGCAAGGCGCGCGACTTGAGGCTGAGGTTTGTGTCATTCAAGGTTTGGTAGGTCATGTGCGCAATATTACCCAGTCCGTCATGCGCACCAATGTCGATGTGACGGGTTTGGTCTTTTCGCCACTCGCGACCGCGGAGGCGTATTTAACACCCCGCCAGCGCGATCTAGGCTCAGCCTTGGTCAATATCGGCGCAACCACCACTTCCCTAGCCGTTTTTGAGGACGGGGACTTGTTGCACGCTGTTATTTTGCCAATCGGTTCAGACCACGTCACTCGCGATATTGCACTCGGATTGCAGACGTCACTCGAAGTTGCCGAACAATGCAAGTGGCATTTTGTCCATGGTGTTTCAGAAAATATGTCCAATACTGAAGCGGTTGACTTGCAGGCTTTGGGCGCACCTGAATCAGAATTTGCTTATCCGCGTTATATTTCAGATATTGGTGTGGCGCGTCTTGAAGAGATTTTTGAAAAGATCGAAGAAGAGCTACAAAAGATCGGCCGCTCAGGCATGCTTTCGGCTGGCGTCGTGATTACCGGCGGTGGCGCTAAGACGCGTGGCATTGTTGATGTTGCTCGTCGCGTTTTGCGTTTACCGGCTGTTGTCGCGCCTGGGTCATCGATCCAAACGCCATTAATTGAAATCGCCAAAGATCCAGCCTATGCGACCGTGATCGGGCTCTTGCAATGGGGCTATGAAGATGAGCGTGGTGCTCAAGGTATTCGTTCAAGCGCGGTCGCCAGCGGGGACCAATTGCTCAAGCGTGTCGGCGGACCCCTTAAAAAGATCTTTAAATCCTTCATTCCATAGGGTTTGGGGCCTTGGGGGCATGCCCTTGACGGTATCCGCTTGACCCGCTTCAACCCGATGCGTAACGTAAATGGCAGGAACGGTTTTTTCTCTCAGTTATCAACATTTTTGAACCTCTGATGTACTCAACCTATGGCCGAAGTCAAACCTGAAATTGAAACCTTTGCCAAGATCAAAGTCGTTGGCGTCGGAGGTTCCGGCGGTTCTTCGATTAACCGCATGGTCGCGTCCAAAATCCGCGGCGTTGAATTTATTGCGATGAATACCGATGTGCAGGCATTGCATCATTCGCAGGCCCAGCACAAAATTCACATTGGTAAAACGGTTACACGCGGTCTCGGTGCCGGTATGGACCCAGAAATGGGTTTCAAAGCCGCCGAAGAAAGCCAAAATGAAATTCGCGAAGCCCTCAAAGGCGCGGACATGGTTTTTATTACGTGTGGTCTTGGTGGTGGTACGGGTTCGGGGGCAAGTCCATATATCGCGCAGGTCGCAAAAGAGATGGGCGCACTTACGGTTGCCGTTGTGACCAAGCCATTCGCTTTTGAAGGCGCTCAACGTCGCACCATCGCTGACCAGTCCTACGACAAACTTGCGGCAAACGTCGACACCATCATCACGATCCCAAATGATCGTATTTTGCAGATCAT
>JAMIEW010000023.1:0-2770 GCA_035906575.1 bacterium | reverse complement strand
TCAGCACCGACCGGTGCAGGGGCAGCCACTTCGACGACCAGCACCGCGCAATAGATTTCGCACCGAGCTTTCTGCGGGTGGGATCATTTTTCGTCGCAAAGCTGGTTCAGTGGAGATTTTCTTCATTAAAGATCCCTACAATCGCATGACCTTTCCGAAAGGTCATCAAGAGATGGGGGAATCTTTGGTAGAAACGGCGGTCCGTGAAATCAAAGAAGAGACGGGTTTAGAAGTGTTGCGTTATATCGCTCCCGTCGGCCGCACGCTCTTTCGCTTTAGACGAGAAGGCACAACTATTGAGAAAACCGTGTACTTCTTTTTATTCGAAGCGCCACCTGAAGCGAAAGAAGTACTTACCGGCGAAGGTGCTATCTGGGAGGCTCAATGGGTAAAGGCCGACAAAGCCTTCGCGACTAGTGGATACCGCAATCTCGACCGCCTTTTGTCCAAGGCTTTGCGCATCGTCTTTCACGAAGGACGTCAGCAACAAAAACCCCAGTCAAAAGGCCCTCATGACGGCCTCAATCGACGCAAACCAAGGGTTATTTTCTAACGGATGCTTATCAACAGCATCCGTTTGATTTTCGTGGTATTATGCCTAAATGCTCAGAACGAAACTTTCTCTCGTTTTAGGTGGTTTGGGGGTACTCTTCAGCGCGGTTCCTGCGATGGCGGCTGAACCTGTTGTGAATCAGAACTTCTTTGTCCCAGCACCTATTTTTACCGACACACGGCCCTTGCCTACGCCGACTTTGGTTTTGACACCACCATCTTCGTATACGGCCCCAGCCCAGCCTGCGGTCTATGGTGGACCTTTCGTCCCTCCACCGGTCTTTACCGATACCAGTCCGTTGCCAACACCGGGTACGACCATCCCAAGTAATCTCCCTTCATTATTGCAGGCGGCGCACAGTGCCCAAGCAACCTTGAACCAAGGCATCGATACCGAAAAAGTCACACGCAAAAATCTTGAACAGATGGCTCAGCCTCGCGAGATCTCTTTCGTTTTTCAGGATACGCAAACCAAAGAAGTCGTACGCGTCGATGGTCTCTTCGACGGCAAAAACTGGAAGCCAACCGTCTACACATCCAATAATTTTCCTGTCATGACCGTGAAGGTGAGTGGCTTGTCGAGTTATACCTATTCTTTTCCAGGTACTCGTTATGTGATGCTTGCTGTGCGTTATCCGCGCTGGACCGAAGTATTGAGCAATAAAAAACGTATCGGCGTCGATGAAATAATCGGTATCAAAACACCAAATCAAAAAGAGTTTCACACACCTGATGTCATCGCTGCCGGTGCTGACATGTTAGGCGCTGTTGCTGACAAGGCTATCGCTGATCTCAGAGCACGCAATGTAGCCTCGCGCGCAAAACCTGGTCAAAAACTTGCTGACGTTGCAAGTAAAGACTTGCTCTTCTCATTGTATGTGATGGAACATTCGAGTTTGACGGAGCTTCAGGCAAACCCAGATGCAACCGTCGACCGTTTTTTGGTGAATTACGCCATCAATCCAAAGACGGCATATAGTGATCAGCTTTCACATATGGGCGCACAAGGGATCGCGCAATTCATGCCGACCACCTATACCGGTCTTGCAAAGCGCACCGACCTCGGCCTTATTCAAGATGTTTATAAAGGCACACGCGATCATGTAAATGTTACCAAGGCGGCCTTTGCTCTCATGGATGCCATGCAGGCTGATCTGCCAACAAGCTTGAATTCCGCTCCGCCAATCCGTCTTGCAGAGGCTATCGCGGGTTCATACAATGGTGGTAGCTATCGTGTGAAGACCCTCATCTCTCGTGATGTTTGGTATGACCAAATTGATGGCGTCTTGGCACGTAGCCAAGTCAAAGAGCGTTCACGTGTCCCAGTTGAAACGCTAGACTATATTAAGAAGCTTCGTTTGGTGATGCCTGCGATCAAACGCAAGTCGGCACTCAGCCAGAGTTAGGCCTGTCATCGCGTACATCCTCATCCGTTTAGAAGAGTGTCAGATCCTTAACCTTATCTTTTTCTATGCAAAAACGAATGGTGGTTCCTTTGTTACTCTTGGTTGCTGTTGCTACTTCGGTAGCGGCGGCTCCTGCTACAGAAGCGGCGATTTTTCGCACGACAAAAGGCATTAAGATTACGCGTTTAAAAAAGCCACAGGCTTTTGGCGTCTTGTCGTCAGCAAACGGTACTCTTGGTAGTGAAGCAGCTATCAGTGCACGCTCATCAGTAATGGTCGGCGGTGGTAATGCAGGCGTGGCTACGCCTGTCGCACCTCCTACGATGAACACGGGTGTCATGGTAGATGAAAAAATGATGATGCCATACCCAGGTCCAGACGGCGAATACACCCAGCTCGAAGTGGACTATAACTGGGCAACCGAGATCCCAACGATCACGGGTTCGGCCGATGTCTATCGTGCCATCCGCACCAAACCTGATGCGTCGCTCACCAAATCATTGTTGAAATCTGCTGGTTTGCCAGCAGCTCTCGCGGACAGCGTTTCAGAAGTCCAGTCTCTCAGTGCGTCATGGAAAGGCAAAAACAGTTTCACTTGGACCTTTGATGCCATGAGCAATAGCTTGTCGTGGTGGAAGGAAGTCGCTTACCCTCAAGGTAACGAAGACCAACCAAAGCTCGATGAAGCACGTGTCATTAAGGTCGCCCAAGACTTTGTAAAAGCCAACGGCTTGACCGGCTATGCAACGACCGCTCCTGAGCTTGAAAACGCTCCATGGATCCGTCCAATGCTTGAGCAGACCTCGATGCCA
>JAMIEW010000022.1:0-4134 GCA_035906575.1 bacterium | reverse complement strand
AGATACCCGTGTCTTCAAGCGCTTGATGCGAAGCATAGACGATATAGCAAAGACCGCGGCGTTCGCGTACTTCGTTAACGAGGCGCGATGACATGGTGCCACCGAGAATGGTAGCGAGAAGACTTTCGGCACCAAGGTCTTTGTTGCCGAGTGGCAATCCATAAAATGAAAGACCGAGCTGCACCTGTTCGGTTTGTTTTTGTTGAAAGGCGACAGGATTCTCAAGCTTCTTTGGCGCCACAAAGGGTTCAAAGGCTTTGGCCATGTTTTCTTTAGGATTCTTCACGCTGCCGAAGGTTTTTTGCAAAAGCGGCATCACGTGAGTATCGATTTTACCCGTCACAGCGACCACCATGCGCTCTGGCACATAGTAGGCATCGCGATAATCGATAAGCTGTTGGCGTGTGACCTTGCGGATATTTTCACGCGGACCAGCGATATTCCATCCGAGTGAGGAGTTCTGAAAGAGCGCCTCCTCCATGATGTCGTCGATATGCATGCGAGGATTATCTTCGTACATGTTGATCTCTTCGATAATCACGCCGCGCTCACGATCAATTTCTTTGGCGTCGTACTTCGAATGAAAAATCATGTCATGCAAAAGATCGATCGCAAGCTTGGTTTGCGTCGCATCCATCTTTACATAGTAGGCCGTCAAATCTTTTGAGGTGAAGGCATTGTATTCGGCGCCATAGCGGTCGAGTTCTTTTGAAACGTCGAGCGTGGTCGGACGGCGCTTAGTACCTTTGAACATCAAGTGCTCGATAAAATGTGAGGCGCCATTAATCTCTGGCGATTCATAACGCGAACCAACCTTGGTAAAAACCATTACCGTCGTCGACGTTGCGCCCTTTTGTGGCACAAAAATGGCTTTCATCCCATTTTTAAGGGTTTTCAACTGAGGTTTGGTGGACATGGTTTTTAGATGCGTGATTTGACCCAACCGACGAGCTCTTCTTTTTTGATAGTAATCTGTTCCATGGTATCGCGGTCGCGGACGGTGATGGTGCCCTGTTCTTTGGTAGCGCCGTCGATAGCGATGCACCATGGGGTGCCAATCTCGTCTTGGCGGCGGTAGCGCTTACCGATGGAGCCACTGTCGTCATATTCGGTCACAATCCCCGCCTTGCGCAACGTAGCGGCAATCTCTTTGCCGATTTCTGGCAGGCCGTCTTTTTTAACGACAGGCAAGACCGCGATTTTTACTGGCGCGAGCGCTGGTGGCAAACGAAGCACCATGCGAGGTTCTTTTTCGCCTTCGGTTGTTGTGTCCGCTTCGTCGATGTCGAGATGTTCGCAAAGCACAGCAAGAACTGAACGCGTTAAACCCCACGTAGGCTCAATAACGTGTGGGATAAATCTCTCGCCCGTGTCCTGATCAAACCAACGCAAATCTTCGCCCGAAGCCTCTTGGTGACGAGAAAGATCGTAGTCCGTTCGGTAAGCCAAGCCGCCCAATTCTTTCATCCCGAATGGATAAAGGTATTCAGGGTCAATCGAACGCTTTGAGTAAAAGGCGCGATCAGCTTCAGGGATTTCTTTGTATTGAACATTTTCAGATTTGATCATCAAAACCTCACTAACCCAAAGCTTGTATTCTTCGAGCCACATTTCATAAGCTCTTTCAGCATCTTCAGGACGGACGAAAAACTCAATCTCCATCTGCTCAAATTCACGCAGGCGAAAAATAAAATTTCCTGGCGTGATTTCATTTCTAAATACGCGACCAACTTGAGCAATACCAAATGGCAATTTCTTGCGCATCGTATCGCGAATATTCTTCCACGTCGTGAACATGCCGGCGGCTGTTTCTGGACGTAGATAAGCAACAGATGCCGTATCTTCGGTAACGCCGATAAACGTTTTCAACATCAAGTTAAACTGGCGTGGATTCGCGAGTTCGTTGCCGTCTGGGCTCTTTAAGCCAAGCTCGATCATCTTGTCTTTCATCGCATCAAACGACATGCCCGTCACATCAATATCTGCCGCTTCAAGCAAATGATCTAAACGATAGCGCTTATGCGTTTTTTTATCTTCAACGAGCGGGTCAGAAAAACCGGCCAAGTGACCCGAAGCCTCCCACACTTTTGGATGCTGAATAATCGGCGTATCAATACCAACAACATCTTCACGCGTTTGCACAAAACGCTTCCACCACGCATCGCGGATATTGTTCTTCAACTCAACACCATAAGGACCAAAGTCCCACGCATTGGCAAAACCTCCGTAGATATCGGAGTCGGCATAAACGAAGCCGCGTCGTTTGCACAACGACACGAGCAACTCCATTTTCTTTTCGTTTGAAATCATATGCGTGATTACACCGTCATTACTTCTTTTTCTTTTTCAGCGGCCATTTGTTCGACTTTGGCATTCCATTCGCCGATCGTTTTATCGAGACGTTCGAGTTCGCGACGTTCTTCATCTTCACCGATCAATTTTTCTTTTTTGTCGGCTTGAATAGCGGAGCGTACTTTTTCACGTACATTACGAACAGCGATCTTTGCCGCTTCTTCGCGTTGCTTAAGAAGTTTTACCATGCTCTTGCGATTGTCCTCGGTCATTGGAGGCATCACCAAACGAATCACGGTGCCAGCCGTATTTGGCATCATGCCGAGATTCGCTTCGATAATCGCCTTTTCAACATCTTTAACGATGCTCTTGTCCCAAGGTTCGATCTGCAACGTTTTCGCGTCAGGAATCGTGACCGAAGCGCAGGACTTTAAGTCCATCGACTGCCCATAGGCAACGACATGAATATGCTCAACCAAGCCCGGATGCGCGCGCCCCGTGCGAAAGCCCTGAAGCTCTTGATGAAAGTGATCGATAACCGCCTGAAACTCTGCTTTGTTTGCATCAATATGATTAGCCATAGATACAGCGCAGATTGCCATGAGAAAATGAAAAAAGCAACCTCTCGGTTGCTTTTTTATTCTTATTTTGTGGCTGGCAATGTCCCCATATACAAGGTCGTTTCTTCTGGGGTGACGGTGTACAAGAAGGTTGAGGCGCCGCGGCCGGATGGGAGTTTCTTTGGGGTCCAAGATTGGCCGCCGTCGAGACTCCAGATCACGGCTTTGTCGGTGGCGTAGACAAGTCGGTTGGCGTCTTTAGGGTGGACGGCGAAGGCGCGCATCTCAACCGAGCCCGGAGGCGTTGGCAAAGAGAGTCCGACCCAGGTCGCACCGGCATCATCTGATCTGACGACGCCGTAGCGCGAGATAAGATAGACGCGATTTTTGATGAGCGGATCCAAGACGATGCGATTGCTGCGCTGAGCATTTTCAAAAGCGCTGAGCTCTTTGCGAATCGGGGTCCAGGTTTGGCCGCCGTCGGCCGTTTTTACAAGACCTTGGCGATCAACGAGACCGTAGACGACGCGCGAGTCGGTTGGGTCCATCACGAGTTCAAGAACCTTGGCGCCGTCAACGCGATTCACCACCTTCCAGGCAATACCACCATTATCTGAGCGGACGATATCACCATCTGAGGTACCAGCGTAAAGAATATTCGGGTTATACCAATCGATCACCATCGAGAGAAATTGCTTATCGGTGCGTGGGTCAAAATACGCCTGCGACCAATCACGCGCGCAATTATCGGTCTTCATGATTTGATTGTTGCGCGCAGCAAACATCGTACACTTCTCTTTTGGATGGACGCTGATGGCATTGACGCGGCCGGCATTCAAACCACCGGCGCTTTGCCACGAGGCGCCACTATCAAGCGAGTAGATCACGCCATTTTCAACCGTGCCTGCATACAATGCTTTGGCATCTTGTGGATCTTTTGCAAGGGTCACGATACCCATACCAGCAATACTCGCTTGCTTTGCGCCAAGGTTTAAGACCTTGAGTTGCTGCCAAATCTCACCCTGATCGCGAGTGATAAAAATACCGCCATCAGGTCCCGTCGGTGTGGTCGTGGCGGCACCGCAACCAGCACCCGTGAGGGCGATGGCAACTAAGGCTGCTGGCGCAAAAGCGCGAAGTGAAAAGGTCATACGAAAAGTGTTTTGATAAAGGTAGGGATTCGATCTTGCTCACTACGATACGGCTTAAGCGCTCCCCATTCAAGAGCAAGGTGCGGAGAAACCGCCGTACCAAGCAATCGCCATGCCCAAACAATCGCCTG
>JAMIEW010000021.1:0-7607 GCA_035906575.1 bacterium | reverse complement strand
GCCGAAGAGATGGAGCGCCGCATCCGTGCCTTCAGACCGTGGCCAGGTACTTCAATCGCTCTCGCTGATGGCAAACGCCTTAAGATTCTCGAAGCTGAGATCCGCGAGGTAAAAGACGGTAAACTCCCCTGCCTCACGGGTAAAGATGGCAACATTTTCGCACTCATCAGCGTCCAACCAGAAGGTAAAAGCGCGATGAAGGGTGAAGATTTTTTAAGAGGTTATAAAGGCACATTTTAACACTATGACCCAAGAACATCAGCAAGCACTGCAAGCCATCGCTCGCCAACATCTTTCAGATGCTGACCCTGCCCATGACTTTGCCCACGCCAAACGTGTCTTAAAAAATGCCTTAGACATTGCTAAAGAAGAATCTGATGTCGACCTCGACGTGCTAATCCCGGCTGCGTGGTTTCATGATGCCGTGAACTACGCAAAAAATGACCCGCGCTCGGCCCAAGCATCAGATGAAAGCGCCGAACTCGCCGGTACCGTCTTAGCAGGCATTGATTGGTATCCGCAAGAAAAAGTCGAACAGGTAAAACTCGCCATCCAACGCTGCTCATATTCTAAAAACCTACCTAAAGAACGGACCGAGCAATGGATCTTACAAGATGCTGATCTACTTGAATCTACAGGGGCGCTCAGTATTTCACGTACCTTTTGTTCAAGTGGTCAGATAAACCGTTCTTTTTATGATCCCGAAGATCCTAAAGCCGAGCGCCGTGAGCTCGACATGAAGAAATGGGCCTTAGACCTCTTTCCTGGCCGTCTCTTCTTGATTAAAGACCGTGTGCATACGGCAGCCGCCAAGCGTATCGCTCTTGAGCGTGATATTGTCCTGCATGACTTCTATAACCAATTCGTGAAAGAAATCGGCGCTTAAAAACTCCCCATGCGGGGAGTTTTTGTTTATCTGTAGATCTTGGTCGCCTCAATCGAGGACGCCGTCCCTTCAATGTCAGACGATGATTTCACCATGCCCACGTCTTTTGCCCACCAGGCATAACTCGTCGCCTTGATTGGTGTCGTGGCCGTACCAGCGATAGTCACCGTGATATCAACGGTTTGCTCTACTTTGTAGGCTTCAAAGGTTCCAGCTGCAACCGTGACGGATTCTTTGCCGAGTACTTTGTTCTTCGTCTTAATGGTCTGCAACATCGAAGTGATGCCTGCTTCGGCCAAGACACCGCCTAGTGGCTTTGCCTCTACAACAAAGTTCGCATCCCAGGTGGTGCCAATATCGAGACTTGGTGGCAAGAACGAACCGTCAGCAGATTTGGTCACGAGATCAACCTTGCCGGCGGCGCTATTACCAAAGTCCACATAACCCAACGCTTTCAATAAGCCAGCTTCACACGTGAGATTCTGTTCAATTTTCAAATCTTCAGGAAACTCGTAGATAAGCGTCAGCTTGTCATCTTGAGCTGAGGCGATGCGCATCTTATACGTACCAACGGAACCTCCGAAGCCAGTTTTGTAGTCGATCGCAAATCCTTCTTTTGTTGGGAAGAACGGATTCGAACAATCCGATGCGAGAGTCGTGCTGCCGTTTTGGGAGCCGGTTACCGGAGTCGTACCCGTAACCGATGAATCAACAGGAGTCGTTGGCGAGCAGCCGGCACCGAGGAGGGCTACGCTAAGCGAGAGAGCGAGGAGTTTTTTCATATGTCATTATCCTAGCAGATATGTAGACCTCTATCATCATCACCGCCAAAATCCCCAGAGGATGGTTCACGTATGGGGTGAAGGCATGGATGACGACTAAAGCTAGAATAGCGGCTATAAGCCCACGCTTCAGATCAGGCTCGATCTTGGCATTACGAATTTCATTTGCAACAAAGAGCAACCAGGCCATAACAACCAAAACACCAGCACCCAGCTTCAACCAGAGATCATGCCAGCCCCATTCAAAGGCATAGGTCGTATATTCTTTGCCGGTAGCTGCAATGCGCGGATCGGCACTCTTGTAGGTTACGGTTTTACCGAAACCTGAGCCCAAGATCGGATTCTTGGCGATCTCGGTGGTGAGAGCGGGTAAGAGCACCCAGCGGCTTTGGGCAGCGGCTTCGCCCGTATCGAAACGGTTTAAGAGTGCGTCATCGAGGGCACCGTTCTTACTTGGAGGAATTGGGAAGAAAGCGAGGATCGCAATCAAAAGCAAACCAGCGACGCCAGTAGCCGTCGTCCAGCCCACATTCGCAAAAGACTCTTTCACGTTCTTCAAACGAAGACCATCTGCCACCATGCTCAAGACCCAGACACCCACAGCAGCACCAGTACCTAAAAAGAAGCTACGACTAAGCGAGATAACAATAATCGCCGTACCAACCGACAAAATCCCCAAACGAAGCTTTTTAGGCAATGTCTTATGTGCAAATAGAGAGACAATAAAAGCCAGCACCCAATAGATTTGAGATTGGATGAAGACACGATAAAGCGACCCGTCGGCAAAGATACGGGTAATCTCCCCTATCCCTGAACGGCGGATAAAGAGGTAAACCGGGACTTGAATAGCACCCGTATCATGCGAATAGATATAGAAAAGCAAGAAGCTGAGGCCGGCATTCACCGCCAAACCAACCGCTAACGCCGTCAAAAGCGGACGTAGGATCTCTTCTTCATTTTGGCGAATCAGCTGGTACATCGGGAATGCCAGCAATAAGACCCCCCAGCTATTGGCGTCAGCCAAAACAAAAGGCTGACCAAGGGTAAAGCCACGGATCACGCCATAAGCAATCGTTAGAACCAAGATCAGATAGACTGGACGCTCCTTGACCCAGGCGGTATGAAACTTCCAGTAGACCGACCACTTCTCGCGGACGAACCAAAGACCCAGGAAGGCAAAAAAGAAGAGCTGGCGGATACCGAGCCCACCGTCGTTCACGGCATCGGCACCAATCTTGAGTATGCCGCCTTTTGAACCAATAACGTATTCAGCCGCCATCAGGGCAAAGCCGTGCGCTGGAGATTTATATGCCAACCAACCGAAGACCGCGACCAACAAAACCGTGAGCACATTATTCGTTTGCGGAAAGACGCGTGCGATCACGGCCGCAAGTAAAAGCACTCCGAGCCAAGTAGCGAAGAAAAGCGCTTCACCTAACCAAGATTTTTTACGTGGTGCGAGTGCATGTTTTTCACGAATGATTTTGTCCGCCTTGAGATACCAGGCGATAAAAGCAGGCGTCCAACCTATAGCATGCCATGGCACGTCATACGCGAATGATGGCAACCAACGACTCATACCCGCGGCTTTGCGCTCTTGAAAAACCATGAGCTCACGATCGATCCAAATACCTTTTTTGCCTTGTGCCGCGAGCTGCAAAAAATAATCCCAGTCTTGAAACTTCTTTAAGGATTCATCAAAACGAATCGCCGCACTTTTGCGAATGAGCACACTCGTATGAATATAGTTCTTTTCTTTGAGTGCCTCCGTGTCATATGGACGGCTCTTAAAAGCCTTAACGCCAAAACGAAAATTTGGATAGGCGAAGCTGGCTTCAGGATGGGCTCCAAGGATCGAGAGCAGAACCTCGAGAGCATCCGCCGGCAAGTCGGCGTCAGCATCTAAAAAGACCATGAACTCACCTTTTGCTAGGTCTAAGCCGGTATTGCGGGCAACGGGTGCACCACGGTTTTCGTCGAAGCGAATAAGCTTGGCGGGATAAGAGACGCCGTCTAAATCTTCTTGCTGCACGACATCAATAGAACCATCGTCTACCACGATGACCTCAAGAGATTTTTCGGTTTGTTTTTCAAGTGACGCCAAACAGGCGCGGAGTTCTGCTCGATGTTCGAGAACTGGGATCACGATTGAGATCTTTGGCGTCATAGGTTTTTACAATTGCGAAATCCAGGTTCGCAAAATACGCGCACGGTCCTCCCAGCGAAAATCTTTGAGCGCACGTTCGCGTGCTGCTTCACCTAAACGCTTTTTCAAATGCGTATCTTTACGCAATGCTTCGATCGCATCAGCGATGCGACGCGGATGATGCGGATCAACAAGCAAACCCGTGACACCGTCGAGCACGGCTTCTGGCACGCCACCGCTATTGCCGGCGATCGCGACCAAACCAAACAAGGCGGCTTCTAAAAACACGATGCCAAAACCTTCAATATCATCTTCTTCTTCACGCACGGGGAGCGCGAATAAATCTGCCGCGGCATACCATTCATGCTTTTCTTGATCGGATGTATTGGATACAAATTGTACTCGTTTGCCAAAATGCTGAGCGTGACGATCGAGACGTTCGCGGTCTGAGCCATCACCGAGAATCACCAACCTAATCGAAGGGTCCACAAAACTCATGGACTCGATCAAGCGATCGATCCCTTTGCGTGGCACGAGACGAGCCACCGATAAGACAAGTAACTCCCCTGCCTCGACGCCGAGCTTGGCGCGTGAAGCGGTTTTTTCTGGTAATTTAATCTCTTGCTCGACGGCAGGCAAAAGGACTCTGAAGGGCTGCCCTTTGATAATCGAATGCACCTCTTCACCCGCACGCTGTGAGTTCACGAGCACGAGCTTGGCTCGCTTCAATACCTGGCGAAAGAGCCAACGCTTCATCGGGGTCTTTTTGGCCAAGCGGACATCTAAGCCATGCAATAATACGATGTATGGCAATCCGCCGAGGCAGCGAGCGATGAGAGCTGCGGTCCCCAGTGGCAATACATGACTAACCATCACGCCCTCAAAGCCACGGCTGCGCATGAGCCAGATCTGAATGATCGACATCCACCATCCAAAAGGACCAGGGACAAAGAGACGCACCTTCTCAGCTGGAGCATCTACCGAGACGGGGTGGGTGCGGTCCACAAAAACGGTTACCGTCGCCTCACCGAGAGCTTTGGCGAGATTCCAGAGGTAGCGGGCAACGCCGCCTTGTTGCGGAGGGTAGTCGAGGGTAACGAGGGCGATTTTCTTCATACTAGATCGTTTCATTAGGTTTGGCCCCTTCATAACGCTTTAACAACCAGTCGGCAACGCGCTTCACGTCGGCGATGGTCACTAATCTGACAGCGATATTCATGATTAAGGCGAAGAGACCGGCGCCAGCGGTAATGATGAGCGGATGAAAGAGTCCACTCGTCCAATCGACGAAAAGCCAAATACCCACAGCCACAATCGCGCCTTGAAGGTGCAGGCGTGCCCAAGGCAACCAATCGATCTCTTTGCGCACAAACCACACACCGAGGCCATAGAGCGTGATAAAGCTCGCCAAGGCAGACCACGCGGCACCTATGGCACCCATTTCAGGGATGAGAATCCAGTTCATGCTGGCATTAATCACCATTGCGATACCCATCGCTGATGTTTTTTGCGCGGCACGATGCGTTGCATTCAGCATTGATCCAATTGGGAAGTCCAAGAAAATCGGGATAAGCACCCAAGCCAAGACCTGCAAGATCGCCACCGAAGTGAAATAAGCTTCACCATACAGGAAAGGCACAAGCACCGGCGCCAATGAGGCTAAGAGTGCCGCCATCGACACACCGAACAGCGTCATAAGACGCAATGAACCCATTAACAAGGCATTAAGGGATTCTTTCTCGTGTCGTGCTGCATGACTCATGCTCGGATACAACGCTGCCACAAAAGCCATCGGCAAGAACTGCAACGCATACGTGAGCTTGTAGGCCACGGCATATTCACCCAAAGCCGCGTCACCGTGAAAATGGTGGATGATTTGTGAGTCGATATACGAATAAATCTTCACAAAGATGCCAGACAACCCAAACGGAATCGCCATGATAACCATGTCGCGCATGGTGGCGCCTCTCCCCTCTTTTGGCAGCAAAGATAAGTGACGTAAGATGTTTAAACTCCAAATGACATTCCAGGTGCTGGCAATTAAAAGCGCCACGACAAGTCCAAAGACACCAAAGCCAAAGTAAGCCGCTGTTACACCGCTGAGCGCAGCGGCGGATTGCCCGACCAACATCCCAATAGCTTCAAAACGCAGATCACGATGACCGCGAATAACTCCGTAAAACAGGGTTGATAATGAATCTGCCGACATCACCAAACATGAGACCATGAGCGCCCAGATCTCCATGTCACGCAGACCATTCAACCAACCGTAGGTTAAAGCGACGGCACAGGCGATCGGGATCAAAAACGCTTTCAAACGCAAGGCAAAACGAAAGAACCGGCTACCAAGCACTGCATCACGCGCACTCTCACGGATAATCACCGACGTCAGACCTAAGTCAGTGAAGGTAACAAAAATCGACGTGATCGAAACGACATGAAAATACGCCCCCGTCACTTCTTTGCCGACGAGACGCGCGATCCAGGTAAAGGCCAAAAATGACAGCACCTTTTGGGCCGCGTTTCCGACCATGAGCAATGCGGCATTTCTTGCCACTGAAGCCGCTTGAGACATGCCTACAGGGTATAGAAAAACCCCTCCGAGTGGAAGGGTTTTTGTATTTTAATCATTCTTTTCACTTGCTTTTAGCACCGTTGAGATAGTCTTCATTTTTTTGCCAAATAGCTTGCCTATCTCACTGATAGAGCCGCTACTCACGAGCTCATGAACCTTGGCAGCCTCTTCGGATGTCAGCTCACCCTTGGCAACGACTTCATTGAGGTTACTACTTAACTCAGTCAGTGAATACTCTGTCGTTTTTGATTCTTTTTTGCCTTTTTCAATAGCTGCGGCCGTAGAGAGTATTACTTGCTCGTTTTGCAAACCACGTAAATACGTTTCTAACTTCTTTTTGTCTAATCCCTGAACGGATGCGAGCTCATTGCTAATGACCTCAAGTGATTCTGCATTACTCTTTGATGTAAGTAGAAATCCAAAGTTCGAGAGATTTGGCGCTCCATCCTCGCGAAAAGACGCCGCCGTATCAATATACGATGCAAATAACGCTAACTGTTTATGCTCTTCACCTAATTCACCAAAGAGCTTCTTATAGGTATCTGGCTTCACTTTTTCGAATTGGTAGGCGGCTTCGTGCAACTCAATAGCCTTTAAAATCTCTGGTTCAACGACACCCTCATATTCATCGCCGACATGCTCGGCACCATGTTCGCCATGTTTTGCGCTTTCTGTTTTGCGACCATTCTCGTTTTCAATACCCTGATGGTAATAAGAAACGCCTTTTATATCCTGACTTGAAAAAAACTCTGCCATGCGCGATGGATCGCTTAACTCTTCTTGGCTCAGACCTAACTCTGATCCTAACTCCTCAAGATTCCCCTCCCAGGCGCGGCCTTTCTTCTCACCTTCTTTTGGATTCCATTGGATACGTAACAGGTCTGGCTTACTGATATCATGCAAAAAAACATACTTCTTTAGCGTATCACCATAGGTAGAGACCAAGCCCTCAAATGAGGTGCGTGTTGCCTCCGGGAGCGCCTCTCCACTCTCACCTCGGCCAAAACCTTCGATGACTTCTATCATTCTATTCAAGTGCGTATCCATTAGAATACCTTCGTTATGATATTCACCCCATTGCGGGACATTAAAACTGCGTGTGATTTTTTCACGAAGACCTTGAAATTCTTCACCAGAAAAAAGACGCTCTACTTCTGCGTTCAACTTCTCAAGACGTTCTGATCGCTCTTCTTTTTCTGTTTTGATGCGCTCAGGCGT
>JAMIEW010000020.1:0-5962 GCA_035906575.1 bacterium | reverse complement strand
GCCGACATCAATCGTCGCATAGACCTTATAGTAAATAGCATCCTGAACTTTTGTTTGGTCGGCATTTTCGCCAACGATTTTGCCCACGAACTTCACGCTATCACCGTACGCATCAAGCGTGATTTCTACCGATTGACCTGGCTCAACGATCGTAATATCAGATTCTGGTACGAGCGCTTCGATACCATAACCTTCTGTGCTCACCATGCGAATCACGGCAGCGCTCTGATTTACTAATTCACCCGTCGTTGGGACAACATCCGTGATCACACCGTCAGCCGGTGCAATGATCTGCGCATCTGAAAGGCGTTCAGATGCTTGAGCGTAAGCGGTCTGCGCATCTAATACAGCAGCGCGAAGGCCGGCAACATCAACCGCGCGAGGACCTGCTTTGCGCGCATCAAGGTTAGCTTGTGCAGAATTCAAAGCTGCTTGCTGAATCATGACATTTGTCTCTGCCGTCTTTACTTTGTTCGCACGGTTACGGTCAGCGATTGAAAGATTTGCCTCGGCTTGTTTAAAAGCCGCTTCGAGTTGGGCTTTTGAGGTTGTGACGCCATAGGCCGCAGAACGATACCCTTCAACAGCACCAGCAACTGAACCTAGCTGGGCGCTCACCGCAGTGCGTTGGCCATCAATACTTGAACGCTTTGCAGACAGCGCTGCTTCTGTCAGATAGGTATTTGTAATGGATGCATTCAAAACACGCTGTACCGAATCAAGATAGACTTGGACTTTTTCAATCGAATCTTGGGTTTTGTCACCAGCTTCGGTAAATGACAGCGCAGGATCAGTATCTTTCAACGCCGCAATCGAAGATTCAGCGAGCTTGAAAGCGACTTTTGCCGCTTCGTATTGATACTTTGCTGTTTCTTTTGCTGTGACATCTGAGAGACCGAGGACGTTTTCATAATTATCATTGGCAGCTGCATTATCGACGCCGATAATCTCATCACCCGCCGTAAGACCTGAGCGCATCGAACCCAATGAAGCCTTCATGGCGCTAACAAGGCTTACGCGTGCCGTAATCACCGACTGGTCAGCCGAGGCACCGCCGCTATTAATATCTGAAGCAGCTTTATCGTAGGCAATTTGCGCGAGACGATATTCGTCCTCAACACTTTGTTTCGTCAGGGTAAGATCAACGTTTGCTTTATCAAACGAAGCTTTTGCTTGATCAACTGAAGCCTGTGCAACAGCAACGGTCTCTTTGGTTTCACCTGCAAGACGCGCATTTAAGTTCGCTTCTGAGATTGCTAAAGCGGCACGAGCACGCTCAGCGCTAAAACGAAGGTCACGAGATTCAAGCTGAGCGAGAAGATCGCCGCGTTTTACTTTTTGACCGACTTTGACCGCAACGCGATCAAGGGTGCCCGAGCTTTTAAAACCAAGACTCAAACGCAAATCAGGCTTCACTTCACCCGTTACTTCAACGGTGCGAACGAGATCACCTTTTTGCGCTTTTGCGGTTTCATAAAAAACGGAGTTGCTACCGCCGCGACCAAAGAAAAGCCAGCCGAAAAAGACGACAGCAAGAATGATATAGGTCCACTTGTTTTTCAACAGATTCTTCAAGAAGTTCATAGGGTTAGTTTACACGTTTTTCAAGGCAGAAGCGACACGGTCTGAAAAGGCCATCACCATTGATTGCAGCTGTGATGCAGGCAGGACAAGCAGAGGCCCATCACCATTTTGCATCAAGACCAAGCGGTCACCGGCTTTAAAGCCGAGTTTTGCGCGGATCTCTTTTGGGATGACAATCTGGCCACGTTCACCCAAAACCGTGGCATTTATGAGTGCCTCGTCAGGATTAAAGGCGCAGATCTGGTTCTTTTTCGACGGTTTCTTCATACAAATAAGTATGAAAAGTATGATTAATTTTCGCCTTCTTGTCAAGCCTTGGCCTTGACCTCCCTCAGAGAAGCGCTATCGTCATCAGCATGCCTACCCCACTCGCAGATTTTGACTATCGCCTACCACCTGAACGTATCGCTCAAACCTCCCTCGAACCACGCGAATCCGCCAAACTCTTGGTCTTAGACCGCTCTACTGGGATCACCTCAGACAAGCATATCGGTGATTTACCTTTGCTTATCAATAAAGGCGACTTGCTAATCTTTAATGACAGCAAGGTCTTTAAGGCTCGTTTAGAAGGCGTACTTGAGGATGGTTCAGCTGCTGAATGCTTCTTATTACATCCGCTTGAGGACGGGCACTGGGAGGCGCTCATCCATCCTGGTAAAAAACTCCAACCCAACACACGGATTCTTTTTGCTGAGGGTGCGAGCTGCGTCCTTAAAGAAAAAACCGAACAAGGCACAGCCATCGTTGACTTTGCGATGACAACGGACCAGGTTTTTGACTTGACTGACAGAATTGGGTCCGTGCCCGTGCCCCCCTATGTTGAAAAGAATGAACGCAATCAAGCAGAGTATCAAACGATCTATGCCAAAGAACGCGGATCGGTAGCGGCACCGACCGCGGGTTTTCATTTTACGCCAGCGCTTTTAAAACAACTGAAAGAAAAAGGCGTTCAACAAGCCTTCGTCACCCTTCATGTCGGGCTCGGTACGTTTAGACCGATTAAAACCCCCTCACTCGAAGCCCACCGAATGCATAGCGAATGGGGGCGTGTCCCAGAAGAAACGGCAAGACTTATTCATGAAACAAAAAAACGCCGCGGCAGAGTCATCGCCGTTGGCACCACAGCCACACGCGCACTCGAATCTTGGGCCGGCGAAAGCAGTTCTTGGTCAGATTATACCGATCTCTTTATTACGCCTGGTTATACCTTTCGTGTGATCGATGGCTTGCTGACAAATTTTCATTTACCAAAGTCAACCTTGATCGTGCTCGTCTCAGCATTCGCTGGACGCGAAAACGTGCTCGCGGCGTATAAGCACGCCATCGAGCACGACTATCGTTTTTATAGTTTTGGTGATGCGATGTTGATTCACTCGTCTTGAACAACGCCATTGCCACGCGCGCGCTCATCATCAGGTAACGACGCATCCAACGCGGGATGCGTCGTTTTTATCGTTTCAAACGTTCGGGCATCCGTGGCTTCAACGGTTGATTCACCCAAGAGGTATGGAACAATCCCCTTCATCGCGACCGTTGGCGTGAATTCGATTTCGATATTTGCGACACCATCGGTTTGAGCTGGCCATTCAACAAGTCTCCAGATCAATTCTCCGTTTTCTTCGGTGATATCACCCCCGATTGGCAAGGCGACATTTCCTGTCCAGCGAACACCTTGAGGCAGAGATGCTTTTACAACGAGGTCTTTTGACTCATCAGAACGCGGAGCTAGCTTCCATTGCAACCAGTAGCGCGTTGGACGATCTGCGATGGGTGGTAAAGGACCAACACCAAGCTGATCACCACTCGTCGCATAATAACGAATGCTCGCACCGAGCGAGACGGGCGACGTGATATTGGCACGGACCCAATGACCAATTGCTGTTTTGTCACCAAATTTCCACGTCGGGATTACGGACCATTCTTCGGCTTTAACTGTACCGGAATATGGAATAACGATGGTTCTTTGACCGGTCGAGACAGGCTGACGCATCACTCCCCTTTCAAAAGCCGGATGAAAAACGAGAAGCTCGCCCGACTGCAGAGCGGTCACATCGATAGAAAGTGATTTACCATCGGCTAATAGACGATCTACCGTAATCGCCTGTGTTAAAACTTCATCCCAAATAAACTTTTGCGTAAGTACTGGTGTCGCATGCGCCTGCAAACCAATCTCGGTATTTGATGATGACGGCGCAAAAAAGACGATGCGCTCTTCATTTGAAGCGAGCCCGGTCAGTGATTCGCCATTTACCCAATACCCATCTGAAGAGGTTAGCCGCAATCCTTCAATCGGCATGGTGGTGCCGCTTTTGATGATAAATGGCATCACTGTACCCCGCGTCAAAAGTCCCGCATCTACGATCGGCGTCAATTCAACGGCACTCCCTTCGATGGCGCGCGTTTCGGTACCCGCAAGAATCCCCTGATCGTAGAAAACCCTAAATCGCAAGGCAATATCGCCTTCTGGCGCATAAAATCTCGCCACGATGCGCGAAGTCATCGTCTCGCCTTTTTTCATTGAGCCTAAGTTCACAAAACCGTCTTGGTCGATGCTTCGGTCTGATGCCAAGATCGTTGTCCCTGCTGGGATCTCCCACTGCAATCTCACGTTTTGCTGTGGACGTTCACCGTCCCAGGTCACACTTGCTTCAATGGCGGATGGTTCAAGTGATCGTAACGGATTCGCCTGAACACGTACCTTCCAAAGCTGTGCATGCGGAGCCGGCTGCAACCAAACAGCGAGTCCACCAATCGCAAACGCCAACACAACCGCCACGAGTGAGAGATCAAAGGCAAATGCTCGCTCGGGTTTCGCGACACGATTAAGATAGCGTGTCACATAGAGATGGCGCACATATGATGTCAGCGCGCGTGCCGGCGTGAGCGCTACCGTTGAGGCATGTGTCGCAAGATCGTTGCGCGTTGGGAGTCGTTTCATAAAATCAAAATGGCGATGAAGGGACGAGTAATTCTGCTTTGCCATCACCATCCAAATCTGCCGCACGGATTTGGACACCGTCTTTTACCGGAGCATTACCGATAACCACCTCAGACACGCGCTGCTGTTTAGCATCAAATAACCGAACACTTGGTGGCAGACCTGGTCCTGAACCTACGAGCAACTCTGCTTTACCGTCGGCTTCAATATCACCCAAGGCGATAAACGCCCCAGCGCGCTGTGCGGCAGGATAGGCAAAAAAACTTCCGCGCCAATCTTTGCCGTCGGTCTTATAACTGCGGATATGCGGACCTCCGCCAAAACCAGCAGCGACCACAATCTCACGCAAACCATCACCATCCCAATCACCAAGGGCAATCGAAGCACCTCCTTTAAAACTGCGGCTATAGGGATACCAGGCAAAACGCTCTTTTGCGTCAATATCAAAAACCTTCACTTGTGGCACGGCACCCGATGCTTGCACGACCGCGATTTCATGCGGAGTATCTCGGTCCATCTGACCCACGACAAAGTTGAGATTGCCAGTAAAACCACGATAGGGCGTGAACTCTCGTTTTGTGCCGTTGGCGAGTTGCAAAAAGACTTTACCTTTTGAGGTGTAGACCAAATCACGTTTACCGTCACTATCTACATCGGTGATGATATATGGCGATCCACCTGGCACACGTGCATCGTCGGCAAAAAAACCATTACGTTTCTTTTTACCGGCATTATCGAGCACTTGATAAAATTGGCCGTCGGTCACAATGGCATCGTTCACCGCTAAACCATCATCACCACGCTTTAACAAAATGACGCCATCTTCGGGTGGGACGGAAATCGTGCGGACGACTTGGCCGTTATTGATATTACGATCTTGATTGCCATTGATGCGTTCATACGAACCCGGCAACGTGATAGTGACAGCTTTTTTGGTAGGATTTACAGCAACGTATCCCGTCGTGTATTCACGCACCCAAATACCCTGCTTGCTTTCGGCGGCTTTCGCCGGCGTCCCGATAGATGCTTCGTATTCGTCATACCACCAGGTACGATGATGGTTCGCCGCACCAGCATCAAAAGAAAAGTAGGCGCCTGCAACTAATGCCGACGATAAACCATAGCGCATTAAACGATAATCATTTGGACGTTCTTTATCTTTTGTATTGGTATTAAACGCAGAAATGACAGGTTGCTTGTTTTTCTGTATCACGTCACGCATCTGCTGAAATGGCACCGCCCATCCATATTGAGGAAAATTTTCAAATAAAATACCGTTTGCCGTGTCCGCAAAATCCAAAGAACTGTTTACCATCACGATCTTTGATGGGCCAATGGCTTGCTTTACATTTTCGATCAGCTTGCGCATGCCTTTTTTATATTCAGCATCAACGGTTTGCGAGCTGTCTGCTTTGCCGTCACGATCAATATCTAAACCAG
>JAMIEW010000019.1:0-8251 GCA_035906575.1 bacterium | reverse complement strand
GTTTGGCGAGCGTCTTTGCATTACGAATCACTTGCTTTGCATAGCGCTTATACGCCGGAGTCAGGGCTTCAGCAAAACAAATCGCTTTGGCGGCAATCACGTGTTCGAGTGGTCCGCCTTGAGTACCAGGAAAGACGGCGCTATCAATTAGCTCACTTAATTTCTTCTTGTTCTTTGTTTTATCGTAAGGATGGTTGATGTCATGGCGTAGCATGATCAAGCCACCGCGGGGACCACGAAGGGTTTTGTGCGTGGTCGTTGTCACGACATGAGCGTGATCAAATGGGTCATTCAAAAGCTTGGCGGCAATAAGACCAGCTGGGTGGGCGATGTCTGCAAGGAGAAGAGCTTTTACTTCGTCGGCGATTTTACGTAAGGCTTGATAGTCCCAATCACGGCTATAGGCTGATGCGCCGCAGACGATGAGTTTTGGCTTTTCTTTTTTGGCGATGCGGCGAATGGCGGCATAGTCGAGAAGCTCGGTTTTTGGATTGAGTTGGTAGGCGACCCCATGATACGACTTGCCGCTGGCATTGGCCGAGAATCCGTGTGAGAGATGGCCACCGTGTTTGAGGTCGAGTCCTAAGATGGTGTCACCAGGAGCCAAAAGGGCCTGATAGACGGCGAGGTTAGCTTGGGTCCCTGAGTGCGGTTGGACATTGGCCCAGGTGGCGCCGAAGAGCTTTTTGGCACGTTCGATAGCAAGTGCCTCAACCTCATCAACGACTTCGCAGCCCGCATAATAGCGTTTTGAAGGCCTGCCCTCGGCGTATTTGTTGGTCAGAACCGAGCCCGTAGCCTCAAGAACGTCATCGCTGACATAGTTCTCGGAGGCAATGAGGTTTAGCTGCTGTTTTTGGCGCTGCCCCTCTTTAGTGATGAGGCGCGAGATGATTTTGTCGTGCATAGGTAGAAACTTGAATAAATTAGCATTTTATGCTAATTTGCGCCACATGTCGATTCTGAAGACCCCTGCCGAAATCGCCGCCATGAAAGAGGGCGGTATCATCCTGTCACGTGCGCTACGCGCCGCGACAGATGCTTGTGTTGAGGGTGCCCATACCAAAGACCTCGACGCTATCGCCCGCAAATCAATGGAGGACGCTGGTGCCAAGCCTTCGTTTTTAGGCTACCGCATTCATGGCGAGGGGATCCCGTTTCCTGACACTCTTTGTGTTTCGATTAATGACGAGGTAGTACACGGTATGGCGACGCCTGATCGTGTCATTAAAAAAGGCGATATCGTGAGTCTTGATATTGGATGCTGGTACAAAGATCTCTGTACCGATATGGCGACAACCGTCATCGTTGGTGAGACGGATGAAAAAACCAAAGCCCTTGTCGCTGCGACGCGTGAATCATTAGTACGAGCCTTATCGGTTGTTAAAGCTGGCCGCTATATTCACGAAATTGGTGCCACGATCGAAGATTTCTTAACGCCACAGGGCTACGGGATCGTTCGTGATTTGGTGGGTCATGGTGTCGGTCATGCCGTCCACGAAGAACCACAGGTGCCAAATTATCGTGAACGCCACGCGCCAAAAATCAAAATGCTTGAAGGGATGGTTTTAGCCATCGAGCCGATGATCACGATCGGCGATGCGCGTGTCTATATGAAAGACGACCAGTGGACCATCGTCACCCACAAAGGCAATACCTGCGCACACTTTGAAGTCACGGTCGCTGTCACAAAAAGCGGTTACGAATTAATCACCCCTTGGCCAGATGCCTAGGGTTGATTTTATTATTGGTTTCTGTTAGCGTCTGATCACGCCAGTATTGGCGAAGGAGGTCCTTTTGACACAGTCAGCACGAAAGACGCCCCCTTGGTGCGTTAGACAGCGTACCCGTACGGGTAAGGTTGAATTGGGTGCATTTCGCACCGAGGGCTTGAGTTTGCCCGGGGATGCTTTCATCGCACTCTCTTCGCGAGCCACGCTCTTTGCGGCGACGTCCTCAAAAGACCTCGCTTGGGATTATCCCGGATTCATCGTGGCACTGAAGCCGAATCAGAGGAGTTTGGCTCCAAAGGTTGCGCGTCAGTACATCGTGTCCGACATCTACGCCTATCTGCGTCAGCAGTGGCACATCGTGTCGGGTTTGAAGGGTGAAAAAATCCGAATGAGCCGCTCGATCGATGAGGCTCGTTCAGTGGCGAAGATGTTGCTCGAAAAGGGACATTGTTCTCAAGAGCAGCATGACGAGATCATGGATCTTATCTTGCGTCTCGAAGAGCAGTTCACGGGTCCGGATTTTCGGGACGAGTACAAGATCCGCGCGGGAGATCTGTTCATGCAGATTGGCGTGGATCCCGATCCTCGTCCAAAGAAAAATGCCGTTCATGCGCTCACCGCCTATCAGGGTGCGGCAAGACTCGAGCAACGCAAGCATCAAACCCTCATCATGCTGCACTACCTCACGCCGAGATTTTTGCAGGTGCGTGGAGTTGTGCGGCAGCTCGAAGACCGTATCGATAAACTCAAGCAATCGCTGGATAAGCAAGGCGGGCTGACCACTGCCTACAGGCGGTATGTCGAGCAAGGTAGTCGCGCGACGCAGTATCGGCTACTTGCCGAGCTCAAGTTGTTCAGCGAAACGATCGATACGTTGACCGTGGTTCTGCCGTTCTCGCCTCAAGCGGGTTTGGCAAAGTCTGCCTGCGAATCGCTTCGCGAAATCGTGGCAGAAGGACGCTTGGTCGATGTTGCTGAGCGCGATAGCTACATGAAAGAGATGCGCTTCAGGGTCACCTTGCTGCGTCTACTCGTTCGTGTCGAGCGTGACATCGTATTGCCGCTCACGGTGCTCCAAGACAAAGATCCGCGCGCTGAACATGACGAACAGCGCCGCAAGATCTTTACGACAACCCAGCTCGAGATCAATCTCCTGCTCAGTATGATTCTCAAAGAATCTACGTGTTCATTGTCACGCTTGCGCGATCTTGAGCCATGGCTCGCGAAACTCAAACTGTGTACACAGAACAAGTTCGAAGACCACCGCATCACTCGCGATGATGCAAAGGCCTTTGCTCGTTATCTCATGCTCGCTCATACCGAGTCGTGAGTCACTGAAAAGCCTCGTGCCAAGAACCCCCTCGTTCCCCCTTTAAAGGGGGATGTCTGCAAGGCAGACAGGGGGTTCTGGCGCGAGGTTCTTTTCTTTGTTAGAAATAACGGCATGAAAACACCCGTCGCAAAAGAATTAGAAGCGTTATTGGTAAAACGCCACAATGTGGCGCGCGGTCTTTTTTTGCAGCGCTTTTTCAAAACGGGTCCGGGCGAATATTGTGAAGGGGATTTACTCTTGGGTTTGACGGTGCCTTCGATTCGTAAAGAGATCGTGCCGTTTAAGATGCTGCCACTTACTGAAGTTGAAAAACTTCTTGCTTCAAAATGGCATGAAGTGCGATTGGCGGCCGTCATCATCCTTGCTCATCAAGCCAAAAAAGCCAAAGGCACGTCGCTCGCGAGCGAACGTGCCAAAGACGAAAAAACACAAAACACTTTGGCGACGTTTTATATTAAGCACGCTGATCGCGTGAATAGTTGGGACTTGGTGGATAGCTCGGTTGAGCATGTCTTGGGCCCGGTTGTGGCAAAGAAAGGTTTTGATTATGTGAAGCCACTCATTCGTTCAAGGCTTTTATGGAAGCGTCGCATGGCGATGGTTTCGATGTTCTATCTCATTCGTCGCGGACAGGCTGAGCTACCTTTGCAGGTTGCCGAAGCGCTTATTCATGATGAACACGATCTCATGCAAAAAGCTGTAGGCTGGATGCTTCGCGAAGTAGGTAAGCGCGCCAGTATGCCAAAGCTGAATGGTTTCTTGGAGCAGTACGCGGCAACCATGCCGCGTACTGCATTGCGTTATGCACTTGAACGTCATCCGGATTTTGCGAAGAAGCGTTTTATGCAGATGAAGCAAATGCAGAGCGTATGAGCGAGAACGTGAAGATTGAAGCGAGTTGGAAAAAAGCTCTTGATGCCGAATTCGGCCAAGGCTATTTTTCTGTACTTACGGAATTCGTGAAGAACGAATATAAAACAACTAGCGTCTATCCTGCACCGGCGCAGATTTTTCGTGCGTTTGATGAATGTCCTTTTGATCAGGTGAAGGTCGTGATTATCGGGCAAGATCCGTATCATGGGCCGGGGCAAGCGCATGGGCTTTGTTTTTCTGTTAGTGATGGCGTGAAGCTTCCGCCATCCTTACAAAATATTTTTAAAGAGATTGCAAGTGATATTGGTACGCCAGTGCCAAAAAGTGGTGATCTCACACGCTGGGCAAAGCAAGGAGTTTTGTTATTGAACGCGACGCTTACGGTGCGTGCGTCACAAGCCGGCTCACATCAAGGCAAAGGGTGGGAGAAGTTTACCGATGCAGCCATCAAGGCGATTTCAGATCAGCGCGAGCAGGTTGTCTTTCTTTTATGGGGACGCTATGCGCAACAAAAAGAAGTGCTTATTGATGCGTCGAAACATTTGATTTTGAAAACGGTACATCCGTCACCGTTAAGTGCTTATGCCGGTTGGTTTGGGAGCAAGCATTTTAGTAAAGCAAATGACTATCTTTGTGCGCACGGGATGGTGCCAGTTCAGTGGTAATTAAACACCGCCCAGTCTAGGCGGTGAATGTCAGATAAGCTGGATCGTTTCTACCATGGTTGGTGCTATACCGGGGGCTTTTGCAAACAGGCTTACGGATTTGAAGCGCAAGGCTAGAAGGGGCGCCTCGGCAGAAGAGAGGATGACGGCCAATAGACTGCTAGCATCATCGCTGTCGGCATCATTAGCCATTGTCACGTGATAGACTCGCGGCTCAATGCGCGGCAATAGTTTGAACGTTGAGAACGACTCTCGGGCAATCTGTTCTAGTGAAATGATTGAAGGATGTGGTTCTACGCCTAGATACCAACACCCATATTCTGGAAAATAACCAAAGCCTTGAGTGCGAGCCGTAAACGGTTGAATAAGCCCTTGAAGGGATCGAAAGGCGCAGATCGCCTCTGACTCAGCGCCTTCAAATGGCGGTACAATCGTGAGGTGCCACGGTTGATGCGGGAGCTTAATTTCTGGCACTTGAATCTTCAACATTTGCGTGAAACGCGTTAATGCAATGCATTCGTATACTTGGGGGACGATGGCTATGTACCAGCGCGATACCATAATGACCTCCGCCGTAGACGGTAGACGCTTGACCAAATGCTGGCAAGTTGGTCTCCTAAAAGAGATTTGCCCTTTCTACTCACAAGAGGAGTTCGTATGGAAAACCTCAGCTCGGCTGAATTTGCTGCACGCGTGAAGCCAATTACCGAAGCGGCCTTTCGTCGTACGTTGACTGAGGCCGTCATCAAGCATCACGTGCGTACCTTTGTACGAATTCGCGGTACCAATAAAACGCAGTCCGTTGGTATTGCGTGGATGGAGTCGCGGTCCGATCTCTTTCATGAGATCGTAACGCATCCAATAGAGTTTCATCGGCAATTTTTGCATGAGGGGCTCTATGCAAGGCTGCTGCTGACACACCGCGACTATCTCAAAGCAGTGCCGAGTCTAAATGAACGCAAGGCGTTGATTCATGAGTTGATTCGATTGCATTCGATCCCCGATGTGAATTGGGTGAATAATGCGCTCGGTCTCGGTATTGAGCCGCATGAGGTGCGGGCTTTTGTTCATGAACGAATTGAGCTCGATCTTAGTTCTGGCACGCCTGTAAGACCAAGTAGTTTTGTTCAGGCGTTTTTAACGCAAGGACAGACGTTTAAGATGCCGCTTACACCGTATGCCGGGATCTGGCATCTCATGAAGCAAGAAGCGTTTTTTGAGATCGCTGAAAAACTTGCGCGGTTTATGCCGAACCTGCTTTTGTCCCAGATGCGGGCGATAAGTGAAGAGTTTCATTCGCCGACGAATAAGCTCACCGAGCGCTGTGTTGATATGCTCGATGCATTGGATGGGATTGATATGGGTTTATTCGTCTCGGTAAGTGTTAAAAAATCCTCGACACTCCTCTTTCGACTCAAGGCGATTAGCAATGACGCGGCAGATGCCAAATCGCTCTTTGTCTTGTTGGACATCATCATGCACCGCGTCGACGAAGAATCTCAATCGGCGGCCGTACTCAGAGTCAAGGGCTTGATGCAGGCCGTTGAGCCGCGCATCGCCCACAAAGCGCTGTACGACGTTTTTAGCAAAAGCAAAATCGAACAGTGCCCTGCGCTCAATGACTATACGAACGAGCTGCAACAAGAACTCGACCGTGATCCGTAGCATTCGCCCCCCGCGCCGACCTGGCGCGGGGGCGATTTCTTTTCTTTTTAGAGGTTATCCATTACCCTCCCTGCATGGTTCAAGAACTCCGCGAACGCCTTGAAGGGCTACAAAAGAAGGTTGCCGAAGCCTGGCAGATCTTGGCTTTGGATACCGTCAAAAAAGAAATTGGTGCCCTTGAAGCTGAAACGATGTCGGCTGATTTTTGGCAGGACCAAGAGCGGGCCACTCGCGAATCTCAAAAGCTCGCCGAACTTCGCCGTGAGATTGCGGACTGGGAAAAGATCCGCACCGCTATTACGGATTCACTTGAATTACTCGCCATGGCAGAGAGTGAAAAAGAAGAGGGGACCATCACCGATATTGCAACGCGCACCGATGAACTCGAGGCCGATTTTACCAAGCTCGAATTTAGTCTCATGTTCTCGGGCGATCACGATCAGGCGAATGCGATTCTTGGTATTCACTCTGGTGCCGGCGGTACGGATGCCCAAGACTGGGCGGAGATGTTGATGCGTATGCTCTTTCGTTTCGGTGAGCGTAAAGGGTGGAAAGTCCAACTCTTAGATGAGTCGCGCGGCGGTGAAGCCGGTATTAAATCTGCGATCTTTCGCATTGAAGGACGCTTCGCGTATGGCCACCTCAAAAGTGAACATGGCGTGCATCGCCTTGTACGCCAATCGCCCTTTAACGCGGATGCGCTTCGTCAAACCTCTTTTGCTTTGGTAGAAGTTATTCCTGAAATCGAACACGATTCGGATATCGAAATTAAAAATGAAGATCTACGCATTGATACGTTTACGGCTGGTGGCAAAGGCGGGCAGTCGGTGAATACAACGTATTCAGCGGTGCGTATTGTGCATTTACCAACGGGTATCATGGTCTCGTGTCAGAACGAACGTTCGCAAACGCAAAACAAAGAATTTGCGATGCGCGTGTTGAAATCAAAGCTTTTGAAATTGCGCGAAGAAGAATTACAAAAAGAAAAACAACAACTCCGCGGCGAATACCAAAGCGCCGAATGGGGCAATCAAATTCGCTCCTACGTTCTTCATCCGTATAAGATGGTGAAAGATCATCGCACGGATGTTGAAACGGCTGATCCAGAAAAAGTCTTAGATGGTGACATTGATGCCTTTATTGAAGGCTATCTCAGAATGGAGGCTGGCAAGCGCGATATCCCGGCTGAATTAAACAAAGAGTAGTACTCTTTGTTTTTTGTTTGACGGTTTCTGAAATTTCGCTAAGATCTCAAATGAGATTGGAGGTACCTTGTCAAACGATACATCATGTTCGCATCTAGCTTCGTGCCCAATGTTCGCTCTTTTTCTGCGCAGCGGTACCGCTACGATCTGGAAGGATAATTACTGCACGGCGGATTTCACAAGGTGCAGCCGCTACCAGCTTTCACAGCAAGGCAAGAGCGTCCCGTCGAAACTGCTGCCTAACGGCAAATCGCTCAAAATCATCAAATGATGGTCAAAACCCAACCACGCAGACTGCGTGGTTTTTGTTAGACAGAGGGTCTGTATCCGAGTAGAGTACCGGCATGAATCCCACGGAAATCAAAGCGTTATTGGCAAGGCTAGGCGGAGCGCCGAATAAGCGTCTTGGCCAGCATTTTTTGATTGATGGAGCGACACTTGAGACCATTGTTGAAGCCGGTGAAATTCAGGGAGGGGAGACGGTGCTAGAGATTGGTCCGGGTTTGGGTGTTTTGACGAATGAACTTTTAGATCGTGGCGCAAACGTGATTGCCATTGAAAAAGATCGCCGTTATGCCGCCTATCACGAAGAACGTAAATTGAAGAATTTGAAGATCGTGCAAGGTGATGCGATTCAAATTGATTGGATGAAACTCGTTGGTAAAAAGCCCTGGAAGTTGATTGCGAATTTGCCGTATGCAATTACGTCTTATGCGTTGCGCCTTGGTTTATGGGCGAAGCATCCGCCTGAATGCATTGTGGTGCTGGTGCAAAAAG
>JAMIEW010000018.1:0-29734 GCA_035906575.1 bacterium | reverse complement strand
AAGCCCAAAGCGGCTCAAGGGGTAACATGAGTTTTTTTGCATCAACAAAGGCCGCCCATCCTAAAAAGATCAGGAGGACGGCCCAAGGTACCAATTCAATAATTAGCAGTAGCGTTCAGCGTCTTCACTATCGATGCCGGTGGCATGCGCATAGAAAACGTTTGGATCGCCGAGCTCCGTCTTTGTCTCCGTTTTAAAACGGATCGAATAGCCGTTGGCACCGCCGCGATAGCGATAAAATTCGTTACCTTTTGGCGGTGTTGGGATACGGTCAAGATAGACGGCGCTCTGCGTCGTTTGGCGGCCAATGAATCCGTTTGCTGTGAGCATATCGGCATTATTGCCAGCTTTGCCGAGCTCAATCCCACCAGAAAGTGGATAAGAAGCTTTTTCTATCCAATATTGGCCAAGTGCCGCACGCAAGGTGCCAACATCAGAAAGACGCTGAGCATCACGTGCACTCGCACGAGCGCTGTTTAACGAAAGAATGGCGAGCGTCGCAAAGAGTCCAAAGACCGCGACGACGATGATAGCCTCGAGGGCATTAAAAGCAGATCGATAACGCATAACCGCATTATACCACAGCAAGCTGTCTCTCAATATGATGAACGAGATCTTCGATAGGATGCTGGTTTTTTACCAAATACTGATTGGCGCCGAGGGCAAAGGCGCGCGCCACATCTTCGCGATCACAGAGGCGCGTTACCATGAATACCGGAATCATAAAGGTCTCGCTATCGTCGCGGATGCCTTGCAATACCTGAAAACCGTCCATGCCAGGCAAACCGATGTCTAACAAAACAAGTTGTGGTGTTTTTTCTTTCACCTTACGCAAACCGTCTTCACCATTCGTTTCATGAAAAACACGATAACCCAATGACTCCAAGCGTGAGCTTACGATGGAGGCATAAAAACGATCGTCTTCAATAATGGCAATGAGGGGATTTTCCATAGACTACGCATGGATATGAACCGGAACATCGGCATCTGCTGCCGTCTGCCACCAGGCAGGACGCGTACTCGATGTTGAGACGAGGACGGTACCCCCGAATAATGCTTCATGCAAGGCGGACTCAATCGCCTCTTCGTCCGCATCAACAATCACTAATGCCTCCTCGGGCGGATTCATAAGGTAGTGCTCCATCACATAGGCGTCAGGCTTCACAAAAACATAGATGCCCGACTGACCTTCTTTGAGGTGCGCAAGCGCCTCTGACTGCTCGACAGGGTGACTCGCTGCGCGTTTCACTGCACGAATCAAACGGATGCCCTCATGCGCATGGGTCCGAAAATCTTTGACCACCCAACCCAAGCGATTACCCCAACGACGCAATCGCATTGCTAAAGCGGGATAGAGGGCCTTTGGTAACTCAGTGACATCAGACGATTCGCCGAACAAGACACGCACCGACTCGCGCGTTGGCACAAACACGATTTCATAAACCTCTTTTTCAAATGCCTGACGCAAAACAGCTTCAATCTCGGTATTCAATGAACGAAGCTTTGTCTGTGGCATTTTTTGGCGTGAGGCGAGTCCGTATTCTTCTGGAGTTGTACCGAGCGAAGCGAGCTCATCAATAAAAAGAGGTTTCGGCACCAAACACGTACCCAAAACGGCCTGCTCGAGCGTGCAACCTTGCTGTAATAAATCCATCACAAGTGCCCGGGACTGCCCATCAAGCAGCCCTTTAGCTTGCATACCATCAAGCATGCGGCGGTCGAGCGTAGTCATCATGCGTCTTGGTCGCGCATCGCACAGCCCACGGTCACCGCAAAACGCGGACCTAACTCTTCAAGCACTGGTCGCAATTCTGGCGGATACACAATACGCGCCCATGGATTGCCAAGATAACAATTGATATTGAGTTGCTGGGTCAAAAATTCTGGCAAACGAGGCAATAATGATGAACCTCCGGTTAAAATCATTTTTTCAATGCGATCCGTTGGCGCTTGTTTTTGATACTCGCCAATGATGTATTTGATCTCATCGAGAATTGGCTTTGCAAGGACATTCAAAATCGGGGTGAGATCACCCGTTGGGGCAAAGGTCTGCATCGATTTAATATCGCGCTTCATGCTCTCAGCCTGTTCAGGCGCGATACCCAAGGTACGGGCAATGGTCTGCGTGATGGTATTACCACCGGTCGCAATCGAACGCGTGATAAATGGAATGCCGTTTTTCACAACTAAAACATTGGTACGCAAAGCGCCAATATCAATCAACATCATGGTCGAACGGTCTTTACCAACCAACGAGCGAATCTCAGCAAAGGCCTCGGTTTCAAGCGAAATCAATTCGAGTCCCGTTTGTTTGAAAATCTCAATATACTTTGCTACGACCGTTTTTGGTGCTGCGGTTACCAATACGCGTGTCGCCGGCTTGCCTTCGCCTTCTTTAGGTTCGGTTTTGTCGATGACTTTGATATCCAAAGAAACTTCTTCGATCGGCAATGGTAAAAGTTTTTTTGCTTGCGCCATGACCATTTCTTTTAACTCTTTTTCATTAACCGTTGGCACAGACAATACCGAAGAAAAAACCGACGAAATCGGCAAAGCCGCTATCACCTTTTTTGAACTTGCCTTCGCTTTAACCACCATCTGCTTAATGAGTTCGGCTGTACCTGGCACGTCATGGATCATCGCGCGCTCTAGGCTCTCAATCGGCACATTGGCATAAGCGTAGGTAATCAAACGCGAACGGCCTTTGTCGGTCTTCAATTCGACAAGCTTAATGCCGCCATAGCCAATGTCGACACCAAGATATCCGGTCTGCGCCGGCGAAGAAGAAAAGAGACCCATAGATGGGCTCATTGTAGCACATCTGAAACAGATTATCCCCACATAATAAAACCACCCTCCTGAGGGAGGGTGGTTCGTTTATAACCCTTCGGCGGTTACGTCTTTGCCGCTGGCATCAAAGGCATAAGGCTGAATGCGATGATCGTCATTCACGAGATGCAAGTTGATGGTGAAAGCGAGCAAATCATCATTCCACTTAAGGTCGGACCAGTAAGGCAACTTGTCACTACTCATATCAAACGGAAATCCCTTCGCATCGTCCCAAAGGCCTGGTGGCACTGCTTTGGTTTCAGTTACTGTCACGACACGGTCTTTCGTTGGATTGTAAATCATGACTGAGTCTGACGGATAACCGGCACCTGAAGAACAGCCTGGCACAAAAGCCAAAACACCATTTGCCCAGACACCATAATCGGTATAGTCAGGATAATTCTTTAACGCCTTATAGGTACCTGGGCTCTCCGTATCGTAAATTGCCATGTCACGGTTCGTCATACATACACCCAAGTTACGAGTATCCTGAGCGTAAAAATTAACGATAATATCCTTGCCTTCGCCCACGCCGGGGACAGCAAAGGCTCTAAAGACGATCATATCATCCTTTGTTGTTGTGACGGTTGCCAGGGTCTTTTCCTCGACCAAGGTAGAACCTGTTGGACGTTCATCACGAACCACGACTAAATTCTTCGCCGCTGCACAAGGAACTTTTTCATCATAAAGCTTGCCATCACACATGACTTTGAACGTGAAGGTACCGGTTACCAACTCAAACGAAGCCTCAAAAGATGGGCGCTTAACCGCCGGGGTACCTGTACTGACCACATCTTGCACGGTGGTCGTAACGACGCTGTCCTGGCCAGGGACGGTATTCTGAATACGGGAATGGTCAGCCGAATTCATTAAGGTAAAGTAAACCGTTGCGATCGCAACAATACCGACTAAAGAGACAATGATAAAAAGTGGACGATTGGCGTTTGAGTTCATAAAATGAAGATAATTTAGCGTTTCTAAAGGTCAAAACGCATGACCTGTGCAGCCATGACAGCCGTCACCTCGCCTAAACAGCCACCGGCTTAATAACCCCCGTCCCCTCATCCATGGCTTTGTTTGAAAGCGCATCGGCATGCTTATTTTGTTCGCGGCGCACATGGACGTATTTGACCTTGCCAATCACCCGTTCAGCACGAAACAAGTCTTGAAAAAGCGGCACGACATTGGGATGTTTGACCTTATATTCGCCGTTCGCCTGTTTGATCAGAAGCTCGCTATCTGAATAGAGCGTCACTTCAGTGGCGCCGAGTTCACCAGCACGGCGCAAGGCAAAAATCGCCCCGGCGTATTCAGCCTGGTTATTGGTCTTTTTGCCGAGATAGACGGCATGTTCTTCGAGGACCTTGCCGCTAGCATCTTCAATAACGGCTCCAAAACCCGCTGGTCCCGGATTGCCACGCGCACCTCCATCCGTTCGAACGATTAATTGCATAGTTTTACATCCACTAAACGAAGTTCGGCCGTAACGCGGCCATTCCACTCATTTGCTGAGAGGGAGTATGCCACATCTACCCAAGAACCGGGAGCGAATTCGGCGACACGCGTCCCCAACCTAAAACCAACGCCCTTTTTGCTGGCACCGCTCTGGTCTTGTAGCTGCATGCGCAAGACATCTTTTTTTTGCCCAATCGCATCGGCTGAAATCACGAGACAGCGTTTGGTTATAAAAATTGGCACGGCATTGCCCATCCCAAATGGCTCAAGCGCGCTAACAGCTTCGATAAGCGGGATAGATACGCTCGCTAAATCCAACTCCATATCAACGTTCATGATCGGACGCACGTCTTCATCTTTGAGATTTGCTGCCGCGTGTTCATAAAGTTTTTGCGTGAAGAGCGGCACGTTGTCATCGCTGTGCAAGGCAAAACCACATGCTTGCACATGACCACCAGAACGCGTCAGCAATCCTTCGCCCGCCTCACGCACCGCAATCGTAATGTCATAATGCGACGGTGAACGCCCAGAGCCAATCCATTGATCACCATGCTTACCGATCGCAATCACAGGCTTGCCCGTTGATTCAAGATAGCGCCCTGCAACCAAACCCACGAGCGCCGGCGACCAATCAGGTGATGATAAAACGATAATCGGCGTTGATGTATCAACCATTTTATCTGCCTCGTCCATCATGGCGCGCGTCGTATCTTGGCGAAGGCGATTGCAGCGCTCTAATTCTTTGGCATAGATCTTTGCATCCTCAAGTGACTCGGCCATCAAAAGCTTGAGCGCGAGTTCGGCATGGTCCATACGACCTGCGGCATTGATGCGAGGGCCAATAGCGAATCCGACCGATTCTGAAGTAATCAGACCAGGTTGCAGACCCGCCGCTTCAAATAAGGCCAATAATCCAGGGCGGCGTGTCTTATTTAATACGCGCAAACCAAATGTTTCAAGCACGCGATTCTCGCCATGAAGCGGCACCATATCGGTCACTGTCGCAATCGCCACCAAATCCAATAACCATTTTTCCCAACCTTCGGGGATATCTAAACCTCGCTTGCGCGCTTCTTCAAGCAAAAGCAAAGCAAATTTATACGAAACGCCAACCGCTGCAAGATGTTTAAAGGGATACGTTTCATTCGGCAAACCCGGATGAATAAGTAATCCGTCTGGCAAGGTTTCGCCGAATTGGTGGTGATCTAAAACGATGGTATCGATCCCCTGTTTCTTCGCCTCGGCAATTTCAACGACGCAGGAAATGCCGCAATCTACCGTAATCAAAAGTTTGGTGCCACGATCAGCGAGTTTTGGTACGGTGCCCATTTGCAAACCATATCCTTCTTTGTCGCGATGCGGGATATAATAATCGATCAATTGACGGTCGGTATTCATACGCGCTGAAAGTTCGTGCAAGACATTCAAGACGAGTGTCGAACCTGTCACGCCGTCGGCATCATAATCGCCGTGTACCGTAATCCGTTCGCCTTTTTCGAGAGCAGAGAAAACACGCGCCACTGCCTCAACGGCATCCTTAAAAACACTCGGATGATGGAGATGCTCTTCGAATGAAGGTGCAAGAAATTGCTGTGCTTCTTCTGCCGTACGCACGCCGCGATTCCACAATAACGCCGCTGGGATGCGGGCGGTGCCTAATTGCTCGGCAACGTTTTCAGGGCAAGGTTCGGCCAATTGCCAGCGCTTTGTCATGGCCCTATGTTGCAGGTCGTGCACATAAAAGTAAATAAAAACGCCTCCCGGAGGAGGCGGCGGTGAAATTCAGGCGAATCTCACCAGGTGACGTTTGGCAACTGACTCACACCGATACAGAGCAAGATGACAAAAATCATGATCCCAACCGAGGCTTGATAATCACCCGCATCAGAAACAGCGGGCAGGCTTGGCAAAGCCTTTATCATCCGCTGTAAACAACGGGTGCTTTCTGCATAGGCAGACAATGCTCGAGCCTCATTATGTAGCTGGGTTTCTTCACAATCGAAGGCATCCGAGATCTGCTCGAAGCATCGAAACCCGTATTCGAGATATTCAGCCGCAGCAGCATTCGCCAACGGGATCATAGTCGATAACGCATCCTCGAACGCCTCTTGTGCGTCAGAACACTTTTCAACCAAGAGTGAAAAATCCACAACCGGATCGCACGTGCATCGATATTGAAAAAACGCATGAATCGCTTTTGCATAGGCGTGCTGCGACTGTGCAAAGACGTCATCCGCCGAGCGCAGAGCGTCGAGAGCGCCATCTGGCAACCCATATCGGGTGGGGTCGGCAAAGAGGGTTGATCGGTCAAGAAACAGCTTGTACCGCGCGGCATCCATAGCCTTTAACTGGGTCTGTAGCGCAACATAGCGCACATCAACCGAAGCATCGTCTTCGATCCGATAGGTCATATTCACCTCCAAAGTCCGTGACCGCGGGACTATAACAAAATACCCAAAATACGCAATAACCCCACCAGGCGGCGGGGTTTGCAGCAGGACGGGTCGCCGGTTGGCGTCCACTAGTCTTCGTTGTCGGGAGGATCCTCCCCTCGAGCGATGCGGTCGAGTTCATCGAGGTCCTCGTTGCGCTTTGCCAGCGCTGCACCGGTGGCGCTCAGGTTGAGCTGAGCCTGCAGGGTGAACTCACGAGTGCGCTTGTTAGGCGCTTGAGGTTCTTGATGGGTGTTCATGTCACCGATCATCCATGGTTCACCAGCCCTTGGCTGAGTCACTGATCGAGTCGCTGTCTACTCCATCCTGTTTCATCTGTAGCACTCCTTTCTTTCGTTTTTTGAACGAAAAGTGGCACCTCTAAGGTGCCACTGAATTACTCAAGTGTCAATCGATTTAATACTGCGCAAACGGTGCCACCATCATCATAACAGTGATAAAGGCGACGAAGCCGGCGAAGATCTTCATTGCGACGCGGCGGCGGTTTTGGAGATTGTTGGTATTCATATTGATACTGATTCTACCCTCTTCGTAGTACTTTGATAAAGGTGTCCGGCGGGATCTCAACCGTGCCCTTGCTATGCTCAAGCATACGCTTTTTACCCTTCTTCTGTTTTTCAAGGACTTTCATCTTGCGTGTCGCATCACCTCCATAGAGACCCCCCGTCACATCTTTGCGAAATGGAGCGATGCGTTCTGAGGCAATAATCTTTGCACCAACGCAGGCTTGCAACTTGATGGCGAATTGAGCGCGAGGCAATTCTTCTTTAAGGACTTCGACGATTTCTTTGCCACGGCGATAGGCTTCGCTTTCATGCAAAAGCGTCGCGAGGGCTTCAGAGGGTTCTTCGGCGACATGAATATCGAGACGCACGATTTCAGAAGCGCGATAGTCCATGAATTCGTAGTTCATCGAAGCATACCCGGCCGTAACACCTTTTAATTTGTCATGAAAATCCACAATCACTGAAGCGAGTGGGATTTCATACGACAAAAGCGCACGCGTCACATCAAGATACTGCGTGTTCTTATACAGACCTCGACGGTCTTGGACGAGTGCCATGACATTGCCCATATAGTCTTTTGGACAAAGAATATCGACTTTTACCCATGGCTCGCGGGTTTCTTGAATACGCGAACGATCTAAAAACTCTGCCGGAGATTTAACGAGCATTTCGGTACCATCGGTTTTGGTGATTTCATAACCTACCGACGGCGTCGTGATGACAACGTCCATATTGAATTCACGCGACAAACGTTCTTGAACGATTTCAAGATGCAACATCCCCAACATACCGGCTCTAAAGCCAAAGCCAAGGGCTTTTGAATGTTCTGGCTCAAAGACAAGTGCGGCGTCATTCAACTTTAACTTCAACATCGCATCGCGCAAACGCTCATACTCATTGCCTTCTTCAGGAAAGATACCGGCATACACCATTGGATGCACTTCTTTATAACCAGGCAACGCCTCAACACCAGAATGCGGGACGGTGATGGTATCACCAACACGAACGTATTCAATCTCTTTGAGACCGGTCACTACATACCCAATATCACCCGCTTCAATCACACCCGAAACAACGCGGTCAGGTTTGAGATAACCGATTTCAAGCGCTTCACCATCACCATCGGTGGCGATGAAGTGGATCTTGGCGGTTTTCTCGAGCTTACCATCCATACAACGCACAAAAGCGATCACACCTTGGTAATCATCGTACTTTGAATCAAAAATAACAGCACGAAATGGCTTGTCGCGATCACCACGTGGTGAAGGCACCTGACGAATCACTTCTTCAAGAATAGTTGGCACGCCCTCGCCGGTTTTGCCAGATGCGGTAAAAATTTCTTCACGCTTGCAACCAATGAGTTGCATGAGTTCATTGGCACGTTTCTCAACATCGGCATTTGGTAAATCAATTTTGTTGAGCACCGGGATAATCACGAGATCCTGCTCCATCGCGAGATAGAGGTTGGCGATGGTTTGTGCTTGTACGCCTTGCGTCGCATCCACCAAAAGAATCGCGCCTTCAACAGCGGCAAGTGAACGTGAAACTTCGTAGGTAAAATCAACGTGGCCAGGCGTATCGATGAGATTAAGTTCGTATTCGATGCCATCTTTGGCCGTATAGCGCATGCGCGCCGGCTGAAGTTTGATGGTGATACCGCGCTCACGCTCAAGGTCCATGGTGTCGAGCGCTTGGTCTTTCATCTTGCGCTTTTCAATCGTCCCCGTAACTTCAAGTAATCGATCCGAGAGGGTCGATTTGCCGTGGTCGATATGGGCAATGATGCAAAAATTGCGAATGCGGTTCTGGTCCATTTGTGGCCGACTCTACGTGAAAAATGAGGCAGTGTCCATTAGGGATTATAACAAAATACCTTCTTCATCCAGATTCTTGGACCCTACGCGCTTCCAGAGACGGCGTTTGACGGTTTGGACGAGTTCAGCCAGCTCTTCGGACTTCACTAAGTTCGCGACAATGAAGAAGGCCAAACCGCCCGCCAATAAGGTTCCACCGGCTTGAAGAGCTAATTGCCAGACGGTTCGAAGGGGGAAAATCGTACCCAGATATTCACGAACGGGAAACCCAGCAACACAAAACGCAATCGTCGCGACTGTGGTCTTATACGCCGACACAAACGAATCACCTTTGGCATATTTGCCAAACGTACGACGCAAGAGAAAGGCATGCAAAAGAAGTTGAATCCAAGAACCGACGGCGATGGCAATCGCGATCCCAATCGACCCAAGCTCTTCGCGAAAGGTCCATGCACAAAAAATCGTGAACGCTTCGCCAAAGAGTCCAACCAAAAACGGCAACCACGTATTTTGCATCGAATAAAAGGCGCGAGCAAAAAGCGGGATTAATGCCTGCGCTACCAAGGCGAATGCGAGGTAACCCAAAATATCCGCGGTGAGAATGGTATCCGTCCAATCAAATCTCCCCTGCCCTAAGACCAAACGCACAATCTGCGCACGCAAGAGAAAGAAGATTGCGGTCGAAGGTAATAAGAAGAAAAAGATTTGGCGTGTCGCGGATGAAAACGTTTTGCGAAAAGATTCAAACTCTTCTTTTGCATAGGACTGCGAGAGAAGCGGGAATGCCGCCATCGCCAAAGACAAACCAAAGACTCCAAGAGGGAAACTCTGAAGATTTGTCGCAAACTGCAATGCACTCACCGAGCCCGCGCCCGTAAACGCGGCAATCGACAATAAGACGGTAAGACTAAATTGCGAGACACCAAGCCCCAAAATACGTGGACCCATGAGCTGCAGAATCTGCTTAAGCCCCTTCGCAAAACCACGAAATCGCTCAAAACCCACAAAACCCATCGAGCTAATCGCCACCAACTGTGAAGCCGCATGGGCGAATGCCCCCGCGATCACACCCCAGGCAACGGCCTGAATACCGTACTGTTCGCCAAAAAAACCAGCACCGATAATGATACCGATATTATAGAGCATCGGCGCAACCGCAAAAGCGACATACCGTTTAGTTACTTGCAAAACACCGCCCGCAACTGATGATAACCCAAGCAAAAACGGCGAGAGTGCCATGATACGCGTCAAAAAAACCAATTGCTCCAAATACTCACCCTTGAAGGAGGGGAAAATCCACGGCAAAAGCATTGGCGCCGTGATCACGATCCCGACAGCCGCAACCAATAAAATCACACCAACAACAACCAAGAGCTGTGAGACGAGCTTTTTCGCTTGTTCTTTGCCATGCTTCTCTATCGTCTCGGCAAAAACGGGGATGAATCCGGCTGAAAGGGCGCCGATGATAAGCAAGGTATACACCGTGTCCGGCAAACGAAAGGCGGCATAATACAAATCAAGTTCATGACCTGCGCCAAAAATCGACGCGAGCACTCGGTCACGCACCACACCCAAAACACGCGAACCCGCCGACGAAACACCAATAATGATCGCGGCCGCGGTCAAACCTCCCGATTCTTTGTTCCACAGCTTCTTAATCCACTGAATCATAGCGCTATTCTATCAGGCAAAAGGATCAATCGGTAGATCTACCAAGGCATACACAATCCCATCATCCTTTAATACCGTCTCAACCTTGGTCAAAAAACTCCCCGGAGGCGCTTGGCCTTTTTCTGCTTCGCCCGTTGAAGCGTTGAATTCAGCAAAATGCCATTCGCAACGAAAGCGATTATCACCGCACGATTTAAGCGGACCCCCCATATGCGTACACGCATTGCGATACGCCAAAATCTTGCCACCTTTGCGGATGGCGATGCCTTTTGCGCCGGGATACAGCGACATGGTCTTTGTCTCCCCTTCTTTCCATTCACTCAAAGCGCCGAGCGGTATAAGTCTCGGCATATTAGTGTTTTGTTTTGTCGAAGAAATGAGAAAAGCGATAATCAAATAGTGGCGTGCGCACCGGACCTTTGAACTGCATATACAACTCCGTGACGATATAGCGGTAGGCGGTAGTAAAATAACCATCTTTTACCAAACGACGTACGGACACCAAAACAGGCCCAGCGGATAAAATCCCAAACACATACCCGCGTTTTGCGAGGCGTTGTACTAGTTCCATGTCTTCGGCAAAAATCACCGACTCATCAAAACCACCAACCGCTTCAAAGGCGGCGCGCTTCACAAAAATACAACTGCCCGGTGCATGCGGCGTGCGCTTTGCCGTGAGATGCGTGAAAAAATTATAGACACGATGATAGACGCGATCAATAAGCTTGTCTGAAAGCGGTTTCAAATCACACGTCGCGTGATCCAGTTTTCGTTCATCCAATTCTTTCAAACAGTTTTCGAGCCACGTATCAGAAGAAGGACGTGCGTCAGCGTCCATAAAAAGAATCCATTCACCTACCGCAACAGCAGCGCCTCGATTGCGCCCTGGGCCTGGCATACCGCCATCAACGACGCGTGCACCCAAAGACAAAGCAATCTCACGTGTGCGATCGGTTGAAAATGCGTCAGCAACAATACGCTCACAATCAGCGCCAATCGTTTGCGCGTTCAAGGCTTTGAGCTGCTCGGGCAATTCGAGCTCTTCATTTTTTACCGGTATTACGATACTGAGCTTCATAGCGCTTGGTTGAGGATAGCATAACTGGCAATCGCCGCCGCAATGGTGACGTTCATCGACTCTTTGATGCCCTTCATGGGGATCTGAATCAGGTGATCGCAGCGCTCAATCAGGGATGGCGGGATACCCGTTGTTTCTGTCCCAAGTAAAAGTGCGAGCTTATCTGGGGCCGCATAGGTCGCGAGATTGACGGCATTCGCACCAAGCTCGAGTCCAACCAAAACAATCCCCTGCTCTTCGAGCTTTTTTAAGACAATCTCAAGATCTTCGTGTTTTTCAAACGCCACCGACGTTTCTGCACCGAGCGCGGTTTTGGCAATTTTTGGATCCGGTGGTGCTGGGGTATAGCCTGTTAGCCAAATTTTGTGGACGCCGAGCGCATCCGCCGTTCTAAAGAGGGCGCCGACGTTCTCACAAGAACGGATATCATGGGCAATCAGATGGAGTTCTCGCATGGGCGAGAGCCTAGCCTAAGTGTATTATATTGACAATATCTTCATCCTCTGTTAGTTTCTAAGTAGTTCCGTGACCAACTGATCGGACAAAAGGAGTTCACATGGACCAAACCGTCCATTGCAGTGGCGGTCGTACACCCTATCAACAAGGTGAGTACGATGCCTCGAGCGGCCTATCCGCTCAAGACACCAGCAATCAAGAGTACCTGACTGGTTACGATACCAGCCTCCAGGACGCACTCATGGAGATGCGCAACGCCGGCCAAAAGCCCGCCGCCTGTCTTCTCTGACCTCATAGTCGTCTCTTGCTTTCTTCCTTTCGTGAGAGACGACTCTCCCGGGACCCTGCCAGCCAGACTAGCCATACACCTCCGTGGCGTGGCAGGCAGGGTCCCATTTTTATTTTCTCAAAAATCTCTTCAGCTTGCTTTTAATGCCAAAACATGAGGAAATGGGGGCATGAAATTCGGCGACCGCCTGCAAGGCACTATCGAAGATGTCGACGATAAAGGACGAGGACGCTACAACGTTGAACGCCCAGGATCACCAGAGAAATCTGTTGTGATTCCTTTTGCGTTTCCTGGCGATGTGGTTGATGCGGCGTTTATCAAACGCGACAAAGGCGAATGGATCGGTAAAATCGATACCATCACCAAAGCCTCGGCCGACCGCGTCGATGCACCCTGCCCTCATGCAGGTGTTTGTGGGGGATGCTTATGGCAACAGCTCTCTTACGATGCTCAGCTCAAACTCAAGCTCGACATGATTAACCGCGCCTTCACCAAGGCCGGCCACACTGAACGAGTCGCAAACGTGACGCCTTCAGCAGAACAATTCTACTTTCGCAATCGCATGGACTATGCGATTGGCTGGAAGAATGAAATCGGTCTCAAAGAATACGGCTCATGGAATCGCTATATCGATATCAAGGAGTGTTTGCTTTTAGACAAAGAGTCGCCAAAGATTTTGGAGATCGTGCGCGAGCTCATGCAAGAGCTTCACCTAAAGCCTTGGGACGCTAAGCATGAAACCGGCGACATGCGTTATGTCGTGATTCGTCTTGGTAAAAACACCAACGAACGCCTCGTCATGTTGGTTGTCAAAGATTTGAATGCGATTTCAGAAACGGCACGTCAACGCATCAGTGAAGCCCTCTCCCCTCTTTCAACCTCGCTTTTGATCGGTGAGAATCCGCTCATCACTGACTTGTCTTATGTGACGTCAGTGGCATGCTTGAAGGGCAATCCGTTTCATTTTGAAGAAGTGAATGGCGTGCGTTATAAAATCCACCCAAACTCGTTTTTTCAAACCAATACCGATATGGCAGGCGTTTTGCAAAATGCCGTCCTCGCGCATGTGAGCGCGGTAAAACCAAAACACGTCCTCGACCTTTATTGCGGACTCGGTTTTTTTGCCATCGCTCTCGCCAAACAAGGCGTCTCATCATACGGTCACGAGATTGATGCCGCCGCGATTGAACTCGCCAAAGAAAATGCCGCACTCAATGACGTCGCTGAGCTCACTGACTTTGGTGCCGGCCCGGTTGAAGACTTTGACTGGAGCCATGAACAGCCTGATGTCGTGATTCTTGATCCTCCTCGTGCTGGTTTACATCCGCGTGCGCTGAATATGGTTCTCGATCAAAAACCAGAACATGTGGTTTACGTTTCGTGTAATTATCACCGTTTGATGCAGGAGCTCACGAAGTTTAAAGGCGTCTACGACGTGCAAAGCGTGCAAGCCTTTGATTTATTCCCGCACACCCCTCATGTTGAGCTGGTCGTGAAGCTAAAAAAGAAGTAAAATACACCTATGAAATCCGGATTCGTGGTACTCGCAGGACGCTCCAATGTGGGCAAGTCCTCCCTTTTAAACGCCCTTGTCAGCAGCAAGGTCGCCATTGTCACACCTAAACCACAAACCACACGCCGACCAATTCGCGGTATCTTGCATGATCAGCGCGGCCAAATCGTCTTCGTTGATACGCCGGGCATCTTTTTAGGCAAAAAAGACACGCTATCAAAAAAGCTCAATGCCTCCGTGCACGAACATCTCGAAGGTATCGACGTATTACTCTATGTCGTTGACCCAACACGCGAGCCAGGCGAAGAAGAAGAGACCATTCAGCGCCTCGTACGCAAAGCGTCTGTACCGGTTATTTTAATCGTGAACAAAACGGATCTCGCCCCAGAAGACCGCCCATTCTTTGACCAGATGCGCACCATCGATGTTGGCCAACAAGCAACCGTCGAACTCTCAGCACTCAAACACAAAGATTTGAATACCTTGGTCGACCTCATCTTCACCCTTCTTCCTGAAGGTGTCCCGTACTATCCGGACATGCAGTTTACCGACATGAGCCACAAGACTTGGCTTGAAGAACTCATTCGTGAAAAAACGTTTTTACGTCTTGAAAAAGAGTTACCGTATTCGGTGCATGTCGAAGTTACTGATATCGATACCAATGAACGCGGACAAAAGAATATCGAAGCCGTTATCTGGACAACGGAGTTGCGCTATAAGAAAATGATTATTGGCAGCAGCGCCAAGATGATTAAACAAATCGGCATCGACGCTCGCAAAGAGCTTGAAGCGGCAACCAATGAAAAAATCCACCTCGCGCTTCGCGTTGATGTGGACGAAAAGTGGCCACTTAAATTTCAACTGTAACCAACTACTTATGCCCCGCGCACATTATACCGAGCGCCCTCTAGATCCCGAGCGCATCAAACTAGAAAATGAGTCCCGCTCATCATCGGCGAAAAAAGCGAGAGAACGCATCGAGCATATCCAAGGCGTAGAACATCTGCTCGCCTATCTTGAAACACCGGGCGATGAATCGCATAGCGTAAGCTCGCATCACAAAGATTGGCAGCCATCAGATATTCGCGAACACGCTCAATGGCTACGTGAACGCGTAGGTAAAGCGCCACTACAAGACAGCGTCGCCCTCTCTCTGCCAAAGAACATTCATCCGAGTGACAATGAACAAACCGCCGGGATGCCACTCAGTTATTTCAATCTCAATATCTGGGCCTGGGAGCCAGAGCTTATCGATGATCTTGAACGCGTCAAAGCAAAAAACGACCCTGAAGCTTTGCAAAACCTTCGCAAGATTGTTCGCGCCGGGAGCTGGGACACGCACAAACCAGCCAATGAACAAGTAACAAAAAAGTTGGCTCTCGCTTGGCAAAAAGAGCTTGAAAAACAGCCTTCAGATGCCCAACTTGAACTCACCGCAATCATGAATCCGGATTTAGAGCCGGTAAAACAGATCGTTGAGCTTTTCTCCTCCGAAATACCAGAGTGCGGACCCGTAGCAGAAGAACCAGCTCGATTCATCGAGCAAAAACTGCGCGAAGCCTGGAAGGCCTTTTCAGTACTGTATCGCGAAGCAGAAAAACAAGCACATCCAGAAAAACTCGCATGGCCACATAGTCGTAATCACGTAGAGATTGATCCTAAATTTTCAGAGCTCTATCACGTCCAGCAACGCATCATTGAACTCCGCCAAATGCGTGACCAGGCTTACTTTCATCTTCTCAGTCCGAACCTCTGTTCGTTCATCAAACACCCAAAACAAAAACACACCCCGCTGTAACGTCGGGGTGTGTTTTTTATTTAACGTTTAATCGTGATATCCGTGATCTCAAAGCCAAAGAATTTATCGAAGAAGGCATTCGCACCAGAAGCGGCATCTGCCGTACCACTTGTGAGCGGGTTCAAACTCGCCTTCAAGATGAGTGGATTTTGAGGATTGTTTAGGACAATAATTTCACCAAACCAATTACGCGCCTTAATCACTGACACCGTCTTTTCTTCACCATTCACGCGGATCTTATAATCGGTCGTGGTGTCATCAGCTTCAAGCAAGGTAAGGTCTTTTTGTGCGCCGTCGACATCTGCCTTTTGTCTCAGAGCATTTACCGCCTCTTTCACATCAGCGATCCCTTGAGAGGCTTTTTGAAATGATTCGTCAAAGACACCAAAGTTCAACACCGTAAAACGCGTGCGAGATAATTCTTGAAAGGCGTCGTTCGAAAGCCAAATAGCCGAACGTTCACCCATTAAATCCGTCGTCGTTGTCATCCAGTAATTAGGAAAGTAAGCACTATGTGACGAGCTCAATGAGATACCGTTTACCGTACCCGTTGTTACCACATCTTCGAATTCAGGCTGGGGAGGAAGTCCTGTAGCCTTGCCTTCTTTTAATGCTGCTTCGTACGCTTCACGAGCCTTTTTTGAATCCGCTTTTTCGCGTTGGGCTGCGAGGCTCCAGTCCAAATTCGCCGCATAAGCTGGGGCAAAGCGCGTAATCGTAACTTCGCGGCTACCGTCTTTAAAGCCAGCAAGATTACTAATCAAGCCGCCTACACCCATGAACGTCTGCTTAATCGTAAAACCATCCCCAGGGATGAATTCAATCTCTTTTGCCGCCGCAACCGTCTCGGTTGGTGTAGGCTTTTCTTTAGTATCTGGAATCAGTTTGTCGCATCCGAGGCCAGTAAGCGCGAGTGCCATGAACAGGGCGCCAAATGACGCGATTTTTGAAGTGCTAATCATAATCGTTGGCCAAAATGATCGTGCATTTGCACACCCCTGTCAAACCTTGACCTATTGGTATTTTAATGGTAACCAACGCTCACTGGAGGTTCTAGAGATGAATAGACCAATGGACATTGCCATCTGCCGACAAGTCGCCGAGCGTCTACAGCCGAGGTTCGATGCCTTCATCGAGGTTAACATCGGCATACCCGCGCATGGCCCCATCACTGATGGGGCCGAGCATGTGAAGGAGCGCCTGATCAGCTATGTCGGAGAGCTCTATCAGGTACACCGAGAATTCGGTACCGAGAATGCCATCGGAGCACACCTGCTGAACGCAGAACCGGCACACGGTAACGAAGGAATCACCGCCATGCTTATCTCGTTCTGCTTTTCAGAGGACGGGCTCGGCATCGGTGAACTGGTCAGCGAATTCGGCAAGCAAGGACTCAAGGTGAGCCATGACGATCTACTCGTCTTCGGCAACGAGACCAACCAGATCCTGAACAGCAAGCGCATCCACGAGCTCTCGGAGCACATCTGTATCGAGGAGCTCGCCCGCAACAACAGCTGACCAAACTGCAAGATCCGCAACTCAAGAGGGAGCCCTCACAGGCTCCCTCTCTTTTATTTCTTCTTTTGTGACTAAGCAACTTTAGCGGCTTGTTCAGTGGCAAGCGCTTCATCGATGGCAGTCTTGTTCCATCCAACGATGACTTGACCATTCACAACTAAAACCGGGACGCCCATTTGGCCTGAGAGTTTTACCATCTCTTGGGCTTTGCCTGAATCTGCCGAGACATCAACGTCTTCGAATTCGACGCCTTTGTCTTTGAGGTGGTCTTTGGCGAGCTTGCAATAAGGGCAAGTAGGGGTGGAGTAGATAGTTACCATAAAGGACGATAGTTCAATGCGCCCAGTATACCACACTCCCCTCTTACTGTTTTATAAACCCTGTAGATATCTCACAAGCAACTTCACGCCAAAGCCCGTACCGCCATAACTTTGATCGGGACGCATTTCACGATCCGTCCAAGCTGGGCCTGCGATATCAAGATGTGCCCATGGTGTATCGCCAGCAAAACGCTTCAAAAACAATCCTCCAGCAATCGCGCCGGCTTGACCTTTAGCGCCAACATTTTTGATATTCGCTATGCGTGATTTTACATGATCGGCGTATTTATCAGGTAATGGCAGCTCCCAAATATCTTCACCTGATTGCACCGAGGCTTTTTTCAAACGTTCAATTAATCGCGCATCCGTACCCATCACACCGGCGATTTCTTCACCAAGTGCCACGATACAGGCGCCGGTAAGCGTCGCAAGATCAACTAAGGCGTGTGGCTCTTGTTCGCGTGCATAAAGCAACGCATCCGCCAAAACAACACGACCTTCAGCATCGGTGTTTTGGATATCAATGGTCGTTCCATCCATGGCGGTAACAACGTCACCTGGGCGATAGGCTTCGGCAGAAATCGCATTTTCTACCGCGATAAAAATCCCATGCACTTCGATATCGAGATCAAGCGAAGGCAAAACCTTAAATAAACCGAGTACCGCCGCAGCGCCAGCCATGTCCATCTTCATGGTCACCATGCCATCACTCGGTTTAAGCGATAAACCACCCGTATCAAAGGTCACACCTTTGCCAACAATCGCGATACGTTTTTTTGCTTTCTTTTTTGGTTTGTAAACGAGATGTACCGTATATGGTTTATTCACCGCACCACGCGCCACGGCGAGGGCGGCACCCATCTTCTTTTTCTCCATCTCTTTTTGGTCGAGGACGGTGATCGAGAGTCGCGATGAGCTATCCGCAATCTCTTGAGCGATCTTTACCAATTCTTTTGGCGTCATTTCATGCGCAATCGTGTTTACAAGATCACGCGTCACATGAACGCCTTGCGATAAGAGCTTCGCTTCATCCGCGCCTTTTTCGATGGCTTTGGCATTGGTAGAACCGTGAGCGATCCATAATAATTCTTGCACCGCACGATCGGATTCTTTTTGCTTTGCTTCTTCATGATAGGCGTGAAACGCGTAGGTCGCTCCATACCAACCCTCCATCACGGTCGACGCGGATTCTTTTGGCGAGAAGGATTGCAAAAAAGGCTCGCTCAATAACGCGACATGTTTTGCATGTAGCTCTTTAGCTTTTTTATACGCAGCACCTCCGATAAGACGAAGGTCGTCAGCGACAATACGTTTGCGATCACCGAGCCCAAGCAAAAGCACTTGCGCAACACCAAGCTTTCCAAAGCTCGGTACAATCGCGGTCTCGCGCTTATTGCCCTCAAAACCGATTTGATTGAGCCAGTTCAATAATCCCCCATCCCAAAGCTCATTTAGCTCTTGAAATTCAGGCTGCTGCTTTAAGCCCTTCCATACCGGCACGATGAGAAGATCGGCGGAGGCTTTTTCAATAGCTACCGAGCGGACGCGTAATTGCATAGATCTCGACCTTAGAAACAGGTACGAAAAAAGGCAAGCCGCACGCAGATGCGCGACTTGCCTTCATTCAGAAATCGCCTTTTATCCTCTGGCGTAGAGACCGGGCAGATGCTTTCGCATCTCTGCCGCCATCTTTGGGGGCAAGATGTCTTCGATTGTCACCTCAGCCATCGCCCCGCCCGCCTTGCCCCAAGGCACTTGGCACATACTGATCACATCTTTGCGCTCGGTAATCACGGGTGTGCTCTCTTTGCGACAAACCTCGAGCAATTGAAGCGTCGGATTGAACGCGAGCGGAAACTCGACCACGTCGAACATCTTGTGATCAGCGAGAGCGTCCCCGATCGCCAGCGAGCCCTTGATGACGACGCGATCAACCTCTTCTTCGTGCACGATGGGCAGATCAAGAAACTGAGCCCTCTCGATACACGTCATACCTTTTGTATGGTATGGCGATGTTGCCTTCTCGAACCCACCTGTGATCTTGCCATCGTCGATTTCAAACAGAGTGGCGTGAACTTCGTTGAATCCGACTGCGTCACAATAAGGCTTCACGACAGCAACAGGCGAACCGCTGATTGCAACGAGATAGGGCTTCGGGTCCATCGACTTCAAGACCTCGAGCAAGGCTCGAGTGAAGAGATAGGGTCGATTCAACCCTTCTTCGGCAGCCTGTTGGCCGGCAATAAGCAGATCGTTGAGCGTGACGCCTTCAAGCCCCATCCGGATTGTCCGGGTGAGCTCAACGGTCAAATCGTCATACGTTGCTTTTCTCGCCTGCCACGTACTGATCACGCTCTTGAGGTCGTGATAGTGCTCGGCGCTGATGATTCCTTTTTCGTGCAAAATCTGCACAACACGAAGAGTGAAATTATCACGAATGAGCGTCCCGTCGATATCGATATAGGCCACGAGGATTTCGGGCTCACGTTTCATCGCCATGTCCCACCCCTTTCAGGTGTAATGAACTGGCCTTGATGTATCTTATTATGGATTCTTTGTCAATCGTGGAAACGGTACCAGTGCGAGCAAAAACATGGCTACCGTGGCAACGCCCGAACCCAAACACCACAGACAAAATGCGCCGATGATTTCTGCCTGTACATAAAACAACCAGCCAGATTCAAAGACACCAACGAGAGTACCGAGCAAAATCACTTCGTCGAGATAGAATGTGTCGTGCTTGTCCCAGCTAATGCGAATCATCGCCAAGACAATCATCCCAATATAAAACGCGATCCCCAATAACGGCCGAGGGATCACACCCCAAACCCACGAATATTCAGACAAACGCACCACATCACATCCAGAACCTAAACCGCAGGCCACTGAGGTGCCAGCGAGATAGTTCACGAGAAGGTACGAAGAAATACCCAACCCAATCAATCCTGTAAGTAAAAAAAGGGCGGTTTTCCATTGTGGCCAGGCGAGTTTGAGACGTGTCATAGATTACTTTGTACCAGAGCATGTTGAAGTCGACCAGAGACCAAGCCCCGCTTCTCGAGCGAGCTTTTCTGCTTGCGACAACTGCGCCTTGCGCTGTTTGTTAAGTGGAAAATCAAGATACGCATTCGCGTACCCCTGCTGAACTAAGTAGAGATTGAAGTCCGTACCGTTTTCGGTGACAACATTGCGCAAGAGTCGCTGATATTTGTCGACATTGTCCGCTTGCGGATCTTCAACAAGCCTAATACGCCGTCCTTCGAGCGTTTCTTTCGTGAATTGGCTGGCAGCTTTACCAAAACATTCAACACCACGACGCGGGTCTACTGACTCAGGCGTATTCACACCAAGTAAACGAATCTTCGCCGTTTCATCAGCACCGTCTAAACGCGCTTCGATCGTATCACCGTCAACCGCTCGCAGAACAAGTGCATTCGTCTCGATAATAGACCCGGTAGATTCTACTGTTGATGTTGCCGCCGGTTTTTGTGGTAGTTCATTTGGCGCTGCCTCTGTCTCGATACCACGATACTGCTGCCAAATAACAACGATGACCGTGGCGAGCAAAATCGTGAGTTGTTGGACTTGCTTTTTTGTCATGCCGGCATGATACCATCCCGCCATGAACCAGGACATGAGCGCCGCCCTCTTTGCCGCCGAACTCGGCGCAGTGCCTGAATTAGATATTCATGGACTAAGCATCCACGCCGCTATTAAAGAACTTGAAGATTTTATTGGACGCGAATCAGGACGCAAAACCCCCGCCGTGCGGATTATCTGCGGCCATGGCACCGGCACACTCTTTGCCGGGCTACGTGATTTCTTGAACAAAAAACATCCACTCATTGCTGATTGGCGCGTTGCGACAACGAATCCCGCCTCAACTGGCGCCATCATGGTGATCGCCCTATACTAAAGATATGCATACACGTCTTCTCCCGCTTTCTCTGGTTGTAGCCTTAGCTATTACCGGAGCTGGCTGCCGCCAAAAAACCGCTGAACAGCAACCAGTCACCCTACCAACACCACCGCCAATAGCGAGTGACATCGTTGAGACGGGTGTCATGCGTCTAACAGGCTCCGCTGGTGAAATCGCCTTCGATCTCGAACTGATGCGCATCCCTTGGGGCGTGAGTGGGACGTTTACCTACACAAAAAACAGCGTCACAAAAACAGGTACCGTCTTTAACAGCGAAGACAGTGCCGCAACGTCGAATTTGCTCTTGGTTGCCCATGATGATGAAGAACTTGGTTACCTCTTGGTCATTTGGCCGACAACGCAAACAAATACCCTTAATGCTACCTGGACAGCCAAGGGCTCAGCGAATCCGGTCAACGTCGTCTTAGCGACCCAACCTGCCGCACACGCCATGCGTGTTGCCGTCGCTGAGCTCGCCCATAAAGATCCCACATCAAACAACGATATCTGCAGCTTCACAAGCGCATACCCTCTTCTTGAGGACACTGAACCGAATGCCCGTGCCATCAATCTTTTGATTGAAAAAACGGTGGTCGGCACACTTTCTGAAGATGCCGCCATCGCCCCGCTCGAACAACGCGCTTCTGAATATGTCGCGAATTGTGTCGGCGAGATCCAAAGCTTGTTGAATGAGTTTGGATCTGAAAACGCGCCAACCCTCGCCTATGTCTCGGATTCATCCGCATCCGTCACACTCAACGATGAAGAGCTTATCAGCTTGCGCTTTGATGGCTATGACTATACCGGCGGCGCCCATGGCAATCCGTCTTTGCAGGGTCTCACCATTCAAACAACAACTGGTAAAGCCTTATCGCTAAAAGATCTGTTCAAAGGCGATCGTTTACAAGCACTTATTACAAAAGAGCGTCAGATCTTACTTGGCGTCGAACAAGGTGAATATCTCTATGAAGAGACTTCGGCCGAGTTTCAGAGCTTTGTCAGCCAAGCGGCTCTACCAGAGGCGGCTCAACTCGCACAATTTGGCGATGAATCGAACTTCTATCTTACCGAAAACGGCATCGTTCTCTACCACACCGCTTACGAAATCGCCCCATATGCCGCAGGTCAATTTGAAACCATGATCCCCTACAACGAAATTAAAGAGCTGATTCGTGAAGATGGACCTCTTGGCAAATACGTAAAATAAAAAAATACCCCCGATGTAATGTCGGGGGTATTTTTCTTTATTAAGAAATTTTTGTGATGTGAATTTTTTCTTTGAGAATCACGTAGCGATAGATATCGAACATTGCGATCATAAAGCTTGCCGTTAGTGGGCCAAGAATAAACCCAAGTGGACCGTAGAAGACAAAGCCTCCCAATACCGCAAACAAGATGAGTAACGGATGAATACCGGCACCCTTACCAACCAAACTTGGACCAATGAGATTATCGATCACACCCACAGCAAAGACACCCCACATGCTTAAAATCGTTGCCTGAATTGGCTGGCCACTAAAGATCAGATAAATAATGCCCGGCACCAAGACCAAGCTCGTACCCAAACCCGGGATGAGCGCACAAAATGCGGCAACAACACCCCATAAAGCTGGCGAAGGCACGCCTAAGATGGCAAAACCAAGACCTGTTAATGCACCCTGAATAGTCGCGACAAGCAATTGCCCACGCACCACCGAGTGGATAGCCATCGACATACGGTGAAAGACCACGTGATCATAATCATCACGCAATGGGCTTAACGAGATAAGCTTAGCGGCAAACTTTCTGCCATCTTTCAACAGATAGAAGGTAGCGATCAACCATAAAAAGATACTCGCAACAACGGACACAATCCCCGAAAACACGCTACCGATACGTGAGGACATAAAAGCAAAGGCTTGCTCTAAGGCATCACTAATACGAAAAACAGCGCTCGGGAGAATTGGCTTAATAAACTCATTTAGGGTTGTTTCAATACTGACAAAAAAGGTATCTTGGTTGCCACTCACCGCTTGATACATCTGATTCGCTTCATCGGCGACCTTATTACCGATAAACAACATCGGCACAACGATCATGGTCAATAAAACGAGAATCGTGACAAAGGCAGAGATTGTTTCTTGACCGCGAAAGAGCTTGAGTGATCGGTCATAAAAACCCGCCAACATCACCGCCGTGATTGTCGCCATTGCCAATACCTGCGCAAAGGGGGCGTAGACAAGCGCCGACAACCCAATGGAGGCCGCGAGCAAAACCACAAAGAATGTGGTTTGTGTTTTTTGAGTAACCATATCCACCATTCTAGCACATTTATGAGAGTTCGCGCAGACGTTTGCGCAACAACTTCATATTCGGAACATACTTTTCAACCAATTGCCAAAAACGAACACCGTGAGAACGGTATTTCAAGTGGCATAATTCGTGCACCATCAAATACTCCGCTACCTCGAGTGGCAAGTCGATGATTTGATAATGAAACTGCAGTGAACCATCTCCCGAACAACTCCCCCACACGCGCTTATTGCAGCGAATGGATAATTTGCCATAGACAAGGCCTATATCAGTATTCAACCGAGGCAAATGCATTTGAACAAATCGAAGTGCCTCGGTTTTGCGCGCTTGGTAATCATCGCGTGTCGCTTTTGCAAAAAGCCCTCGATCAGGCGCTGAGGCTTTTGCTACCGCGCGATCAACCCACGCTTTGTTTTTTTCAAGAAAGCTGAGCACAAATCCGTCCGTTGCCCAGCGGCCAGAGCTGAGAAGTAATTTGCCACCCGATAAACACAAACGCACCGAGCGCTGACCTCGGCGTTTTGTCCAAACGATTTCTTGTAAGCCAAAGAAAATAGTCTTTTGCTCGAGAATTTCTTTTGCCATTGGTCGCTATTCAAGCGCGCCCGTGAGCACCTTGGCAATACCAGAGGCATTAACATAGGTCGCAGACCATTCAGAAGACGTGACCCATGAGACAGATCGCCAATATCCTAGCTTCACCCCCGTCACATCACGCGCATAATCTTCGTTCGCCCCCTCTTCTTGCGTGAGGCGAGCTGCGGCATCTTTTAGCAAATCATACCCAACCAAAGGAGCCGCATCACAACGCGTTGACCCGCAGGTCTGGGTGACAAAAAGCGCTTTTGATCCGTCGCTATTCCATGTTGGTCGCGATCGCGATGGGTAGGCGGATAAACGTGAGAACTTCGCCTTTTCTATTTGCAATGCATGCGTCATGGCGCGAAATCCTGTTTCAGAGCATTTTTCACGATTGACGGGGCAACCATTGCGTTCAAAAATCATAATGATGTGATCGCCATTTTGAACCGTCTGTGTCACATAGGTTAAAAGTGGCATATCCGCATCGCTCTTTGCATCCACAACTTCAAGCACCTGATACTTGCCATCAAGACGCTTCAAAACCAAGCGATTCAACCCTCGACATATCTGCACGCGCGCACCTGTTTGTGGATGTGTCAGTGCTGACAATTCGCCCGCGCATTGGTGAATCAAGGTCACCGTCCCACCTTCTGACAGAAAACTCGACGTTTTAACGTTCTTGTAAGCAGATTGTTCTGCCTCGGTCTCAAGTGGCTGTTCAATGGGTGTCGTTGGCGTTGGGATCACTTGAATCGTTGTTGTTGTCGCCGGCACCAATGGTTCACTCGTTATGCTACGCAGGTTTTGCACAATTTCAACAATCCAATACCCCGACAAGCCAAGAAAAATCACACACACCAAGGCGATAGAGAGTTTGAGTAAAGGATGCATATCGCCTTTATGATAACACAAAACAGCCCGAAGGCTGTTTATTCTAAGATGATTCGTCCATTACCCACTTCAACCATGGTTGAAGTCACTGGCAGATTCATTAAGACAATAGAGCTTTGGGCCGTGCTCGTGGCAGCGAGTAACTGCAGAGGCCAGAGAATCGCACGCGAGACATCTTTTGTCGTTACTTGGACATCGTTCGCTTTCAACTGTTCTGCATCAAGTCGTGACGTATCAGAGAGTGTGGCATTAAGTTGCACGGCTTCACCTTCAAACGTGGCGCGTGAGACATCGTTCAACGTTACTGACAACGCACCTAGCTTCATTGAAGTTGCCTCAATTCTCGCAACATCGTTTAAAGTAACATTGAGATCTCCTTCAAACCCTTCGATCTCGGCACGAGAAATATCTGAACCCTCATAGCTGTCTAAGCGCGGCATGGTGATAACACCTTGCAGACGTTGATCACGACAAGCGATACACCAGCCTTTGTGCTCTTCAGCGGGCGTCATCGAGACGTCTAATGTCCCGCTAGTCGTGAGGACACTTAAGCGATCGATCGACTGCTGAGATCCGCTGAATTCAATCGAATAGACGTCACCTTGCTTGACGGTTAGATGTCCGATCGAATCAAGACTGATGCGTTGAAAATCTTTTTGTTCAAAACGCTTGGTGACCAATGGCACGTTTTCAAGCGCCTGGATCTTTTCATTCATCCAAGGTGAAAGTTGAACGAGACAAACCACCCATACTGTCAACGCCATAATCCATAAGCCACCCATGATCGCGCTTGCTGCAAGGGTAAAAACATTACGACGCAAAACCAATGAAAGCCCGGCAAGTACTCCAATAATCGCTGGGATAAGCCCTGCCAAATACCCGGTCACGACACCCGTATAATAAAACGGATTGCCAGCCAATTCACGCAAAGGTAAATCACTAATGAGATTCGTCGAAGTAACATTAAACAATAAGACACCCGCAAACACCGTCATAGCGGCAATCGCCATAAACGCACCAACCGTGATAAAGAAACCCGCAACAATCGCTACCGCTGGCACAATAAAACGAATCACAGAACGAATGCCCTTGGCGATGAATTCAATGATGGTTTTTGGACCACTCATGATTCGAGAGAACGTTGAAGGCGCTGTTGCTGGAGCGGCTTTTTCTTTGATAGCTTCTTGCAATTCGTTCACATTCACCGGACGGCCGCGCATCGTGAGTTTTTGTGCTGGCGTTTCGGCCTTTGGCATACAAGCCCAAAAGACAATATACAAGAGAATGCCAAGACCGTTCAAAAGAGTGAGAAGACCAAAAGCAATGCGCACAAAGACGACGTCTACATTTGCATACGCCGCGATACCTGAACAAACACCAGCAATCACCACATCTTCTGTGCTGCGGTATAGACGCTTTGGCGCCGTCTCTTCGGCTTTAGCCTGTTCTTGTTTTGGTTCTTCGGCTTTTTGTTCTGCGCCTGATGTCGCGCTGTCATCGATTTCTTCTACCTTGCCCATGATCGCGATCACTTCTTGCACATCTTCTAAACCAACAACGGTGCGTTTCTGTAATTTCTCGGCAAACTTTTCAGAAATACTCGATTCGATATCCGCAACGAGCTCGTCGACATTTTCATCGCCGGCAAAATGCTCGCGCAAACCCGAAAGATAGACGTCCAAAACCTGATAGGCATCTTCTTCGATATTATAGACGAGACCACCAATGGTGATTGATAAGGTTTTTTTCATAGGATTAGTGAAACTTTTTCATGAGGGTATTAATCGAGGTATCGAGGGCATGCCATGTTTCTGAAAGCTGGGTGAGAAATTGCTTTCCTTGCGGCGTGAGCGAATAGTATTTGCGCGGAGGGCCGTTTTTGCTTTCAGACCAGTCATAGGTCAATAGACCGGCATTCTTTAATCGGCTAAGCAATGGATAGACCGTTCCTTCAACGACGATGAGATCAGCGGCGCGCAATTCGTTCAGAATGTCATTGGCGTAGATCTTGCCTTCAGAAATGATCAGCAAGATGCCAAATTCTAAAATCCCTTTGCGCATTTGCGCCTTGGTATTAGCGACATCAATAGGTAATGGTTGGGGCATAAAAATGGGGTACGAAAACAATGTAACACAAGTTACTATGCCATGCAAGGTACTAGGTCATTGATGAGCTTCTACAAATTGAAACACCTGCCCTTTTGAGGCAGGTGTTCAGGTGGCTCAGCGCCATGAAATGCGGTCATCATAAGGAACCCACTTTTCGGGATACTGCCCCGCGAGCTCGATCCCAAACCGCCCCAGGATCGCTTCGACCTCTTGCATCGACGACCGTAGTCCGCCGTATGAAGCGAGGACTTTGCGCCGGTTCATCCCCATGAGATCGCCTGCCAATACATGCTCTCGCCAATAGACCGGCGAATTTGTATTGTTTCGGGGACAGCGGGAGCTGCATTGGGGGAACGCCCGATTAACCGCCCCGTCCAAAAACCGTTTTGGCAGGCCAAGGTCATGAACGGGCTTTAGCAAATGCGGCGACTGCTCGAGCTCAAAGACCGACCACTGCCGCTCGGTTGAAGCCATGTGCTTCTTGTCGTACTCAGCGAGAAACGCGAGACCGTGTTCTGAAAGCTCTCGCAACATCGGCTCGGTGACCAGATGCCCCGTAGCAATGATATGCGCCGCTCGACGCAATATTGCATGCGTCTCTTCACGCAAAGACTTGTCTACCGTTGTGCCGTTAGGCTTCGGAGACTTGTTCGACTCTTCATCGGATTCGTCATCCTCGACCCGCTTCTTGGGTGGGCGTCCACGATTTACCTTTGTCATGGCATATTCTCCTGAAAGGAAGGTGCTGAAACGACTTACATTGAATTATAAAGAATGTCAATGATTACGGGCGAATCCCCACCTTTGCCAGCAGCTTTGACAATCGGCCTAAAAATCCTTATCCTTTGCCCACATTCTCCCCTCTTCCGGGATCGTCTAATGGTAGGACACCGGCCTTTGAAGCCGTTTATCTTGGTTCGAATCCAAGTCCCGGAGCCACAAAAAATCTCAGCGAAAGCTGAGATTTTTTGATGATCTCGTTAGACTGAATAACTTGTACCTGATAGCATCGTAAACATCTATGAAGGAGCAAATAAATAGCGAGGCTAGATCCGATCAAGAGAATCGAGATCGTCAAAGTAAGATTTTATTGCGCTTTATGACGTTCTCTAAGAGTATTGTAGCCATGCATGGAAAAACCATCGAAGACGTATTTAAAGCAGAAGATGAGACTGGTCGTCGTGAGTTGATCGATCAACTCTCGGGTGATGACTATATTGATTTGCTATGCGGTATAAATGGAATCCTTCGTAATAAACCAAAAGAGAAATGGGTGATGGACGGAGTTGGTGTGACAGCCGCTGGGCACGAAGTAATCGGAAAGCACATATTTCCTCATCATGCAGATAAAAAAGAAATACTTGAAAAAGCCTGGGCAGCTGCGCAGCGCATGAACCACTCAGCACGTCCTCTGGAGGAGATCGGTATGCTACTTGGCTCGCTTCTTGTAGAAACGCATCCTTTCAATGACGGTAACGGTCGGACCAGTAGATTCATCTACAGACTAATAAAAGAAGGCTTTGATCAAAACAACTTAGCAACTGTTCTCAGTGAAGACGGGCGAGATGAAGTCGACATGGCTCTCACAAAGCTTTATATAGATAGATTATTTAAAGACAGGAACAAGGCGTTGAACACAAGAAATTTGGACGGCATCTTGCCTGACGAAGAGCTACCATATGGAAAAATTGTATTTCCAGACGGAGTTGATGAATCTGCAAGAAAAACGTTAGTGGAAGCAGGGCGTAATGACGATCTGATTCTATCCGTAACCCTCTTTAGGTTCCTACAAGAACACCGCCAACTAAAGGAGGAAAATATTACCAAAATATTTGGTACTCGAAATGTGCTACTCGTTCAAAACCTGCTCGCAAAACTTACCCCGCTAGAAGTAGAAGATATAGCGATAGCATATTGGTCTGAAAAGAAAAAATACACTGAGGATATTATCGATATATTCGAGAATCCCGACAAACCAGAGTACCTCATTATGGACGGCAGAGAAGAAATGAGCATGCTGGATCACTTCAAGCAACGCATTGAATCAAAGACGGTTCTAATCTAGAATCTAAGCATACAATTCAAAGTCCATCAAATAATTAGAGCCACAAAAAATCTCAGCGCAAGCTGAGATTTTTGTTATTTCTTGGCAAACCCTTGTGCGATCGCCTGCGAGGCTTTCTTCGTGGCTTTTGCTTTGGCTTTTTCGTAGGCGCCGAGTTCGATCGTGTGCGCGCGTTC
>JAMIEW010000017.1:0-25236 GCA_035906575.1 bacterium | reverse complement strand
GTCATAAAAACTATCCGAACAACCATCGCCGCCTAAATCCATATCCCCTTTTTCACGAAGTGAAAGAGGTGCCGAGCACAGCGAGGCGGAGAAAGCCCAACTCAAAACCCGCCTTTCGGCGGGTTTTGATAAACACAGTCTTAAACGCGATTAGCGAGTAAGGGATGTGCCAAGGAGGTCTTCAAGGTAGACGTCATTGATCCAGTCTGCCGATGAAGTGCCGTAAGCGTCTGAGTGAGGGGTCTCAGAGTTGTCGGACCAGACGAAGAATTCGTTGGTAGCGTCAATTTCTACACCGTCATTAGCGTCGAGAGTGATCTCGTCGGTAACAATAGCGTTTGAACCAGCGCGAGCAAAGTCGACGCTGACCTGATCACCGGACACCGAACCGCCTACAGTTGCAATAAGCGTATAGACAACGCCCGAACCAGTAATCGCTTCTTCATTGGTGAAGGTTACGATGACCTGGCCACCAGTGAGCGTGTTTGACGAAAGATCGACACCAGTCTCATCTTGGATATTAACGTCCAAGGTGTTCATGATTGACGAGCCTTTCTTCAAGCGGAAGCCCGAGAGAGCCGTTGCATTACTGTAGTTCACGTCAAACGTGACTTCTTTCAATGCAGCTGGGCCGTTAGCGTCAGCAGAAACCTGGAATTTGTGCAATTCGCGGTCGGTGCCGTTAGCCAAGGTAGCCGTTGAAAGAGCCTGGCGAGTAACGGTTGGTTTGGTCTTGCGAACAACAAACTCGTTACCTACTACGTCCATCGTGGATGACGAGTGCAAGAGGTCACCAGAAGCCTGACCGATCATACGGATGTTGAAGTTATTCAACCCGTAGGAAGAATTCCATTCACCCGATACGACGTTAGCTTTGATACCTGCTTGAACAAGATTACCCGAGCGAGCGATACCAGCACCAGGGTTTGCAGCTTCGCTCACAACTGGTGCGAGTTTAACCCAAATCTGGAATGAAGCATCACTGTCCTTAGCGATCATGATTGGAGTGGTAAGGATGATGTCTTTTTCAACACCTGCGTTACCAGCATCAAGCGTAGCTACACCTTTTTCAGCACCGTTCTGAGCAATTGCAATTGAAGCAACTGATGCAGATTCGATACCAGCAGGGAGGATTACGCGAACACGATCAACGTTTACTGCTTCGTACAATGCCGTAGCTTTGTATGATGCAATGTTCTGCCAAGTTGAGCCGTCTGCTACGAGAATCGTTGATTGGCGAAGGCTGTTAGCGATAACCGTAACAACACCACCGTTCTTAACGTTTTGTGCAGAAGCGTTTGCAGCTTCAGCGTTCGTACCAGAGAGCGTCAACGTGTTGTTGTCTGCATCTTCAGCAACGATGTCCGTTGCGTTGTTTGCAACACCAACACGGAAGTGGTCACCAACACCAGCAGAGACAACTGAGTCAGCCGTACACTTCACGATAAGGCTCTTGGAGGTACCAGCGGCAACCAACAAGTTCATGTTCGTGATCTGAATAGTACCGTTGGTCGTGTCAATGCTCTGAGTGTTACCAACCTTGGTATCACCATTGTAAAGATCACAAGCCGTGACAACCTGAGCGAAGTTAGCAGCAGTGTAACCACCGCCGTTAATTCGACCCAAACCTGAAAGTTTAACCGAGCGAACCGTTACATCGGACTGTGCACCCGAAGTGAGTACAAGGCCCGTTGCAGGGATCATCTGCTGCTTCTTAACAGCAATGGATGCTGCTGGGTTAGCGGCGAGAGAGACATCAAGACTCGAGGTCTTAATCGTCATTGGGTTACCCTGAATATTGCTATTAGGGATGATTTTCGCTACATCGAGGTATTCGCTCGTTGCATTGATGCGAACATCGTTACCACCAAAGATCACACCGTTACCGAGCGTTACGCGGAATTGTTCGTCAAAGAACTCGCCGCCTGCGTCTTCGGAGTTAGCAAGATCAGCCGTGATAACAAGGTTCAACGTGGTACCTGCTGGGATGTAGAAGGATTCGTTGAGCGAGATAGGAGCAGTGGTTGCGCTATCAAGCGTACCTGCTGGCATCGCAGTAGGACCCATCAAGGTTACGCCGTTGTCGAGATTCTTCACGCGGAAGTTGCGGAAGTACTCGGTCGAGTTTGAACCCTTAACAGCTGCACCAGGGGTAATCGCGTTAATCGAGAAATCAAGATTACGGATTTCTACATCGCTCTCAGACGAGGTGATGGAGAACTTGAAGAATTGAACGTTCTGCGTGCCCTTAGCAACGTTACCCGTTGCAGGACCGTTAGCAGCGATCGTAAGAGCGCCACCTTCTACGTCAACAACAATGGAATTGCTGTTGTCGAAGCCAGAGATATCAACCGAAGCGCCGGAGTTGTAAAGCTTATCAATAGCGTAAACATCCGTCGTGTATTCGATGTAAGTCTCAATATCACGATCTGAACGACCCGATACATCAGCTTTGAGGCTGAACGTACGCGTCGTACCGTTAGGGATAACGACAGGAGGGTTGAAGTTCAAGACAATCTTGTCACCCATGACCGAAGCAGCCGTAGCTACCAACGTTGCACCCTGATAGAGGTTCAAGTTCTTAAGGTCTGAGTTTGAGATGTTACCAGCTTGAAGAAGGGTAATACGGCGGACTTCGATGTCGTTCGTATTAGCTTCGAGCTTGAAGTTCGAGATTTCGGCCTGCATCGTACCCGTATTTGGGTTTGATGGGGTCGTGCCCTTGGTTACTTCAAGAACAGCAGCAGAGATCGTACCAACGGTGAAGACGTTACCAGCAACTGGGAAGGAGCCGGAAACAACGCCACCAGTGATGACCGCCGAAGCGTTCATAACCTGGAACGAGTGCTGACCACCCGTAGCTACAGGGGACGAGAAGTCACCCGTGATAACGAGGGACTTGGTCTGACCTGCAGGGATCGAGATGTTCAAGTTGTTGAATTCAACTTCGTTGGTCTGCGAGTTGATCGTGCGGCCCGTCGTAATACGTGCACCGTTTGCGTCGTAGACGTAAACGTTAGCGAGATCAGTCGTAGCACCAACACCAACGCGGCGAACACGGAGACCCGTGAGCATAGCGTCAGTTGAACCAGCGGTGAAGTTGTACTTAGCAAGCATCACGGATGATGCGTTCTTAGGTACCGTCATACCAGCTGGCGTATCGGATGCAAGAGCTACCGTGATGTTACCGGATACAGGCGTACCTGCACCGAAGATAACGTCAGCGAGGCGACCTTCGCGAGCCGTTACGGACGAATCAGCCGTGTAGGCGATCGTTGTAGGGATCGTGAAAGCAGCGTTGTAGCCGTTTGAAGCGAATACTGCGTCACTAGCAATCATGCGAGCTTTGCCAGAAGCAATAACCCACTTGCTGCCGTCCTTCGAAACAACCGTACCGTCTGGGTGGACAGCCGTTGAGATCGAAGCACCAACCGTGTAGTTGATGAAGAAAGCATCAGGTACGTCGATGACGCGCTGAGCCCAGTTGTCACCGTAAAGAGCCTTAGCAATTGCTTCGGACTCAATCCAGTGGAACTTACCGTCGTGTGAAACAGCGTATACCTTAGGATCCGTCGTTACCTTTGCGAGGTAAGTACCTGGACGAACGGTAACGTTGCCACCTACGAAGATGGATGCGAGTTCTGAGTCCGAAATGGTCTTAACGGACGAGAAATCTTTGAACCAAGAGAAGTAGGTCTTCTCATTAGGGAAAACATAGCGCTTGCCGTCTGTGTGGTAATAGTACACAGCAGGACCGGAAGCTTTTACGAGGTCACCAGCAGTTGCAGCGGATGCTACGGATGGAAGTGCGAGAGCACCTGCACCAACGGACCATGCAATGGTCGTAGCCGATACAAAACCGGAGAAAATCTTCTTAAACATGTAGAATTGTGGCCGTGAGGCCTATTGGTTCCGCTCATAGATCCTTAACGAATCTTAGGAGCAGAGCTTAGGAAGGTTTTGAATGAAGTGCCCTGATGCATTCGAAGGCGAATGCTCGACGTTTATAATCTGGGCCTTGGCGGAATCGAGCGCGAGCGGAAGCACAAGGTACTTGCTTGGATGAGCGAACTCATCGGAGCGATAGATTCCCCCGCTCGTCAGGGCTACCCTGCGATTGCAGCGTGGCCCTGTATGGCGGGAGAAATCTTTTTATCTTGTACTCGTACCGGCTGAATTCGTGGTTGAGTTAGTAGATGATGTTGAGGTTGGCGTTGCATCTGTAGAAGATGCGCTCACTTCAACCGGTGGTATCACAGGCGTCGTTGATGCACTGTTTGCCACCATGTCGATCGAAGTATCTGCTTGCACCAGGACCTTTGCCGCTTCAACAAGTTTTAACGAAGCTTCATCGAGTTTGTTTTCTTGCAAGTAGGTGTTCGCCTGTTGCAGGGACGAACTCGCTGAGCTGATCTGCTCAGCAGAAGATGAGGCTGTCACCGTAATGGCGATTGTGGCAGACGAATTACCGTTGATTTGTACCGGCGCTAATGTCGATGTCGGTAGCGCATTTAGCTTATCTGTCGCGATAGTGAGATCAAGTTTGAACGATTCAACTTTTGTTGCGACGGCTTGTGTGACTTCTTCATTTGAAATCGCCGAGTCTGGATTTTTTTGAACCTCGACGAGCACCGCCATGGCGCTTACGGATGTATCAACGGCGGCGACTTGAGCTTCAGAGAGCGTTGACTTCACATTGGTGAGTGAGCCTGCATTCTTCATCTCTTTGAGATCCGTTGCGACTTGTGTTGTCGCTTTATCGACGATCTTTGCAACGTTTGCTGTTTCAGCGGCTGGTAACTCTTGTTTTGCTTCTTTAAGTTGTTGTTTGACGGTATTCAGATCGCGCTTGAGTGTTTCTGCCGCGAGTTTGACGCGTTCGGGTTGCGAACCTGGCTGGCTGACGATTTCTTTCATCTCACTCACGCGCCGTTCAACGAATTCGGTTTTGAGTTTTACTTTATCGGTTTTTGTTTTTGCCATCGCGAGCCGTGTTTGTTCTGAAGCGATTTTAATCGGATACAACAAATCGCCCGGGAGCGAACGCTCCGAGGCTGAAACACTAAATAATGATCCGCCCAAAACAGCGGCGACAATCGACGACACGGCTAACGCCGGGCCGCGCACCGATGAAACGGTTTGACGAACAAACATACTGACCGCCGTCTTTGCCTTGGCAGGCATTGGCATTGGCTGGGCAGGTAATGAATTTTTTACTTGAGTCATTAATGTCGCACGCGCATCACTCACCCACTGCTTATCAGGCGAAATCAAACGCTCGGCCGTTTTGACGGCCTGCATGCGTTTAAGAAGTTCGCGTTTACTCATGTTCAGGTGGGATGATGCCATCGAGCGCTTTGATCGCACGATGGTAGATAACACGGACATTACCGACGCTCTTGTCTAAGACCTTACCGATATCGCCAAATGAGAGGCCGTCGATGAGACGCAGCATTAGCACGTCACGGTAGCTCTCTTTCAAACGTTCGATTTGGTCGAGGACGAGGCGCAAGTCGGCTCGGGCTTCGATGGCCCGGTGTTGGGCCGATCGATCCGAAAAGACAGGGTCTTCATCTATAGTAGACGTTTCAGAGTCAGAAAACGTTACACTCCCCTCGGAGGCTTGCTTGCGATAGAAGTCGGCGATGCCATTTCTCGCGAGACGGTAAAGAAAGGCTCTCACGTTGCGGATAGGTTCTTGGTTTTGCAAAATAACCTGCCAAAGCTTCAAAAAGGTCTCGCTGGTCACATCTTCGGCGGCCGCCTTATTTGGTAATTTAAGGGCGACAAAACGAAAAATCGACTCAATATAACGATCGTATACACGCCCAAAGGCTTCTGCATCACGTTTTGTGCGCAGTCGGTAGAGATCGAATTGGTCGATGAACTGGTTCATGCGTTGGGGCCGTGGAATCGAGCGCAGAACAGGTCGCAATATGGTATCCGCCTAAACGGATTCAATCAAGGGTTTTGTGATGGTTATTAGGTCGCCGCAAGCTGATCGGTTGGTAATGTAATAGGCGTGACCAACTCACGCGTGACACCGAGCGTGTCAGCATAGACCTGAATCATATCGGCCGAACGAGCATCAACGTCATGAGCGCGCTCAACATGGGCGCGGGCACGTTCGCCGAGCTCGCGGCGTTCAGCATCGCTACGTGCAGCAACACGCAAGAGCGCCGTTGCCAAACCATCAATATCTTCTGCTTGAACAGGCACCATCCAACCACCCGTTGTTTCAAAGTTTGCTTCGATGTCGGTGGCAATAACGGTTTTGCTCAATTGGCAAGCTTCGATTGTCGCCAACGACAACCCTTCGCTTGAAGACGGAAAGACGTGCGCGAGAGCACCCGCTTGAAGTGCAAACAATTCATCGCCAACACGCTCACCAAGATAGTGAACGTTAGGGATCATCGCTGCACGATAACAAAGACGCTTCGCATATTCGTCGGTAAATGAAGAGGCGCCGACCAAGACAAGCGACGTGTCTTTAAGTGGAGATTCTGGCATAGCCGCGGCCTTTGCATATGCTTCAACAAGCAAGTGAGCCCCTTTATCTGAAATAAGGCGACCAACAAACAAGAAGTAGCGGTTATTCTGTAAGCCGTGTTTTGCTAACGATTCTTCAAGAGCCGTGGGCGGTTTCACATTTGGGATAGCATGCGTGATGTACCAAGGCTGTACGCCATAGGTCTTTGCACAATAACGTGCCAACTCTTGCGAAACCGTAACCGTACGATCAGCAAGATGACACGCCATCCATTCACCCATGGTTAAAACAGCGCGAGCAATGGCACCCCATTTTTCACGCACACGATCAATACAATGAAAGGTCACGACGATCTTTGCCTTTGGCACCACTAAACGAATCAACGGCAAAAGAACCGCAATACCAACACCGTGCACATGTACGATATCTGGTCGCAATTTACGCGCAGCAAAAATCGCCGTCACCGAGTGCGTGATCGCATCAAGATGCTTGGACTTAATACCAGCAGTGATAACTTGCTCAACGCCCTTTGGCGCCTTGCTTTGACCGACATACCAAGCGCGGCCAAACACAATAACGCGGTGACCGCGTTCTACGAGACTTGATGCAAGATGCTGAACATGGCGTTCAACACCTCCAGAGCGAGCCGGGAGGCCCTTTTGGCCGATCATGGCAATAGTAGGCATAGAGATGTCCTTTTTGAGGAGACCGACGATTTTGCCTTATTTTAGCCATTTTGTCAAGAGTGTACCGGCATATTTTGGCTAATATTAGCCAAATAATATGATCTAAACCGCTGGCGATATCCAGGTATATTCAATCTCTTTCGCTGGTAGTGCCAAAATCGCCAAAACATCAATTTGAATATCGCGTGCCTGCAAACCACGATCCTGTAGGTAGCGCATCACGGCCAATCGAACTCTTTTGAGCTTCTGATACGTCACCGCCTCTTCGGGGCGACCGTAGGTAAGCGAACGACGATACTTCACCTCGACGAAGTGCAGAGTTAGTCCACGCCTGATTATGAGGTCGATTTCACCAAATCGATATTGGATATTTTGATCGACGATTTCAAAACCACGCTTCGTAAAGTAATCAACAGCAAGCACTTCTCCCCCATCGCCAATCGCTCGTTGCGAGAGCGGCTTATCAAAAATGGAGTATGTCATGACATACTCCGTTCACTTTTTTGTTTTACCTGTCAACTTATTTACGGCCTTTTGGTTTCGGTAGATATTTCTCGTAAGCGGCGCGCTCTGGATCTTGAAGCATGCGTTCATCGCTTTGGTCTTTTTGAAGACGGCGATAGATAAAATACTTCCATGCAATAAAGGTTGCGAGCCAGATTACCCAAAAGATACGGGCTGATAAAAACGGCACGTTCTCATAGGTCACAAACCACAAGAGTAGACCCGATACCGCTGCCGTCAAATCACAAACAGCGATGCGGCCCGCGGCGTGGCGTGATACACGGTCTTTGATGCGACTCTTCCAAAGCAAGAGCATGATGGCAGCAAAAGCCAAGACAGCCATTACCGCCAAAATCGCCTTGCTTACCCAAGGAGAAAAAGGCGTAGCATAATATGAGAACCAAAACGATAATGAAACAAGGGGTTTGAAGAAGTTCATAGTGAGGATGAAAGAATAGCAGGTTGAGCCACAGACAAGACTTCAGCGAGTGATGCGATGCGTTTTTTCATGAAGACGAGAGCATAGTGCTCGTCACCTGCATCAAAACGCTCCACAAAAACGCATTCTGTCCCTTCGAAATACGCTTTTGCTTCAGCTTCACTCATGCGCGCATCGGCGGCAGGGCCGATAGGCCTTTGGCCCATCTTCCACTCAATAACACAGATACGTCCGCCGGGCTTGGTGAGCCTTATCGCCTCGTTCACGAGTCCATGACGATCGCCAGAAAGATAGAGGTTATTTGCGATAAGCGTCAAGTCAACCGAGCCCGCCTGAATGCGCGTGGCACCCACAATGTCAATATCTGACCAAATCACCGAGATCTGAAAACGATGCTCGTTTTTTGCCGCACGCTCAATCGCGTGTAAGGCTGTCTTATCAATATCAACGGCATAAACCTTGCCACCCGGGCCAACAATCTCTGCCGCAGGAAAAACAAAATGCCCCAAAGCCCCACAACCCAGGTCAGCAAATGACTGCTCTTCGCTCAACTTGAGGCGCTTGCAGACAGCAGTAGCATCGATGAGCTGATTGCGGCTTTGTAGCATACTTACTGGATGTCGGATTTAGGAAACAGTGAACCGATCGTTGCCTGCAAAAAACCCTCCCACAAACCAAGTCCCCACATGAGGCCACCAAAGATAATAAGGATACCGATGAGCTTAATAAAAAGGCGTGAACCACCAGAACCGAGGTATTTTTCTGCGGTTGGGATACGTCCAACGAAATTAAAGATTGGCTCGGTTTTAAGGATCATGAGGGTACCAAAGGCGGCGATAACAAGGCCGGTAAAAAAGCGGAGGATCATAGTATTGATTTTATTCTCATTTAGTGTACCATGCGCGCCATTATGCCAAAACCCTCCTATCCCCGCTCCTCCAGCTCAAGCTACGGGGACCGTAAACCCTCCTACGGTGACCGTAAGCCCTCTTTTGGCGACCGCAAACCTTCTTATGGTGCCAGCAAATCATACGGCGACAAGCCTGCCTATGGCGCCAGCCGCCCATCCTATGGCGACCGCAAGCCTTCATTCGGTGGTTCGAGCCGTCCTTCATACGGTGACCGCAAGCCTTCATTCGGCGGCGACCGCCCTTCATACGGTGATCGTAAGCCTGCTTATGGTGCTAGCCGCCCTTCGTATGGCGACCGCAAGCCTTCATACGGTGGTGATCGCCCTTCATATGGTGATCGTAAGCCAGCCTATGGCGCACGCTCTGAACGTCCATCCTACGGTGATCGCAAGCCTTCTTACGGAGGTGACCGTCCATCCTACGGCGACAAGCCTTCATATGGTGACAAGAAACCTTATGTCTCTCGTCCTTGGGGCGACCGCAAACCAATGGGAGGTCCAAAATCATTCGGTGACCGCAAGCCTTCATACGGTGACAAACCAGCCTATGGCGAAAAGAAATCGTATGGCGACCGCGATGAAAAGCGTTCATACAATGACCGCCCCTTCAACGCAGACAATAGCTCACGCAAGACCTACATCACTCGCAGCGCTCACAATCCAAAATCGAGCTGGGAGCCAGTAGCACCTTGGTATGACGATTATATGGGCAAGACTGGTGGCGATTATCAGCAAGACGTTGTCTTTCCTGCCGCCATTAAGCTCTTGAATCCAAAAGCAGACATGACCTATCTTGATCTCGCTTGTGGCCAGGGTGCCTTCAGCCACTTGCTCGCGACCAAGGTCAGCGCCAAAGTCATCGGCCTCGATGCTTCGCAAACCCTTATCGACTCAGCAAAAAAAGGTGCCAAAGCAAATGAAACCTTTGAAGTCGGCGATGCTCGCACCGCGCTCTTGCAACGTGATGAGAACGAATTCGACGGTGCCGTCATCAATCTCGCGATTCAAAACATGGATCCGCTTGAATCGATGTTTCGCGGCCTTGCTCGTGTCCTCAAGCAAAATGCAACGCTCGTCATCACCATGAACCACCCTGGCTTTCGCCAACCTCGTCAAAGCGGTTGGGGTTGGGATGAAGAACGCAAACTCCAATTCCGTCGCATCGACCGTTATTTGACGGAGTACGAACAGCCAATCCAAATGCACCCTGGTGCATCTCCAGAAGAGAAGACCTATTCGTACCACCGCCCTTTGCAGACCTATATCAACGCTCTCGCTCGCCATGGCTTCATGGTGGACGGCATCGAAGAATTGATCTCAAACCGCGTGTCGGATTCTGGTCCTAAGGCAAAAGCAGAAAACTTTGCCCGCAACGAGTTTCCACTTTTCATGGCCATTCGCGCCATTAAAATCAAATAAAAAACCCCTCATTCCCCACGCTTGTGGGGAGGTCAGATCAATAAAAATCCCTCCGACGTAATGTCGGAGGGATTTTTGAATCCTATTTCAGTCGCTATCCCCACAAGCGTGGGGACCAAGGGGTTACGCCCCGTGGCACTTCTTGAATTTCTTTCCACTCCCACAAAAACATTCATCATTGCGACCAAGATTGCCAGGGTCGGCCATGATTTCGGTTGGTTTTTGCGGATCAGCGATATCATCATTTTCACGCGGATTCGTTGCCGGCACCTCCGTTGGCGTCTCGCGGATCAAACGTACTCTGAACAGGTTCGTTACGATACGCTGATTGAACGCGGCCAACATCTCGTGAAACAAACGATATGATTCGCGCTTATACTCAACAAGCGGATCACGCTGGCCATACCCTTGAAGACCCACGCCTTGGCGAAGATAGTCCATGTTCTCAAGGTGATGCGTCCAAAGATTGTCGATCGATTGCAAGAGGAGTGAATTTTCGATACTCGTCATCATGCTTGGATCATTCACATCTTTTGCAAGATGATCATAACCGGCACGCACCATCTTTTGACCAGCTTCGATCAGCTCGGTGCGCAGACTCACCGCGTCGCCTTCTTGTTTAAGTTTGTCGATCGCTGAAACCCATTCGGCGCTCAGCGGCATCCCTTGTGGTAAGAGCGCTGTAAGCGCGGCGGTCATCTCATTACCCTCCCAATCAACGTTTACTTCGGCCGTTGTATGATGTGAAACGATTTGCTCAACTTCACCATCGTACGCTTCAAGGATGAACTTTTTGAGTGGGCTCTCGCCATCAACCGTTGGCATGGTTGACGCCTCAAGCAAGTCGCGGCGTTTGCGATAAATCGATGTGCGGTGCTTGTTCAAAACATCATCATATTCAAGCACGTGTTTACGAAGGTCAAAGTTATGACCTTCGACTTTACGCTGAGCGGCGGCCAATGATTTGGTCAGCATTTTGTGCTCGATTGCTTCATCTTCACCAATACCGAGCGTATCCATCATCTTCTTCATGCGATCAGAGCCAAAAATACGCATCAGGTCATCCTCCATCGAAAGATAGAATTGCGTTGAACCTGGGTCACCCTGACGAGCGGCACGGCCACGTAGCTGATTATCGATACGACGTGATTCATGGCGTTCGGTACCAAGAACAAATAATCCACCAAGCGCACGCACTTCATTCGCTTCTGCTTCTGTAGGCGGATTACCACCAAGAAGAATATCCACACCACGACCTGCCATATTCGTTGCCACCGTTACCGCACCTTTGCGGCCGGCCTGGGCAATAATCTCGGCTTCTTTTTCGTGGTTTTTGGCATTCAAGACTTGGTGAGGCACGCCCTCAATCTCAAGCATTTTTGAAAGCAATTCATTTTTATCGATCGATGCCGTACCAACCAATACCGGCTGGCCTTTTTGATGACGCTCTTTGATCTCACGCACGACCGAACGATATTTACCAAGCTCGTTCTTATAGACGCGATCAACCAAATCAATACGCTGATTATCGCGATTGGTTGGGATTGAGAGCACTTCGAGCTTATAGATTTTGTGAAATTCTTCTGCTTCAGTTTCAGCCGTACCCGTCATACCAGAAAGCTTTTCATAGAGACGGAAAAGATTCTGAAACGTCACCGTCGCCAATGTCACGGATTCGCGCTGAATCTGAACGCGTTCTTTTGCTTCAATGGCCTGATGTAAGCCATCTGAATAACGGCGGCCAATCATGAGACGGCCTGTGAATTCATCGACAATCACAATCTCGCCTTCATGAATCACATAATCGCGATCAATCTTGAAAAGCACTTTGGCTTTAAGCGCCTGCTCTACATGATGAACCGTTTTCAAACCGCCTTCACCATAGAGATTTTCGACACCGAGGGCTTTTTGTACCTTCTCAACACCCGCGTCTGTAAGCGAAGCGGTTTTGAGTTTTTCATCCAAGAGATAATCGTCTTTTTCAATGAGGCTGTGGACGACATCGGCAAAGCGGTAATACAACTCCCCTGCTTCTTCGGCGGGTGCGCTAATAATCAACGGCGTACGCGCTTCATCGATCAAAATCGAATCGACTTCATCAATAACGGCATAAGCTAAGCCGCGCTGTACGAGACCTTCTGCGCTCCCAGCCATATTATCGCGAAGATAATCAAAGCCGAATTCATTGTTGGTACCGTAGGTGATGTCGGAGGCATACGCCTCTTTGCGCGAGCAAGGACGAAGGTAGTCATGGTCAATTCTAAATGAACCCGTTTCGTCACGCTCTTTGTCATGATCTGCTTCATTTTTAAAAGAAGGATCGTAGCGATAACTTTTATACGATTGGATAGACGCAACCGTCAGCCCCAAAAATTCATAGACCTGACCCATCCAAACAGCATCGCGACGCGCGAGATAATCGTTCACCGTCACAACGTGCACACCTTTGCCGGTAATCGCATTAATATAAACCGGTGCCGCAGCGGTAAGCGTCTTACCTTCACCTGTGCGCATTTCAGCGATCATGCCTTTATTGAGCGCGAGACCACCGATCAGCTGCACATCATATTGGCGCTGCTTCAAAACGCGTTTGGACGCTTCGCGGACAACGGCAAAAGCCTCCGGTAAAATCTGGTCGGAGGTTTCGCCTTTTGCGAGACGGTCTTTAAATTCGGCAGTCTTTGCCTTAAGAGCCTCGTCCGAGAGAGATTGGACGCTCGGTTCAAGACTATTGATAACATCAACAATTTTGCGAAGTTTAGCCACTTCTTTGGCGTTTGGGTCGCCAAAGAGCTTTTTGATCATGGATTGCATGCCGGGATCTTAGACAATCCACCTCTTTTTGCCAATATGTGGCTTAACCTCGCTGTTTTTCTTTCCAATCGGTGATCTCTACGCGCAAATGGTCACGAACTTTGTCGATCGCCTTATATAGATCGTCGGATTCGCGTTCAACAACAATAACATGACCGTTTACATCAACGATCATTTTGCAAAAAAAGACATCTCCCGAGTGGTGGTGGGCGCTCTGCTTGCCAACCTCAACATCAACATGATTGATATTGTCAGCGTATTTATCGAGCGATTGTGCTTTTTCTTCAGAAAACTCGTGAATCGAAGGCGTCATCTCAATGCCTTTGGCTTTTACGTTGATAGTCATATGGCTCTATTTTCGCGCATGCGCCCAAAGAAGGCAACTTATCCCTCCCCGGCGCGTTGCGCGGGGTTTCCCTTTTCAGGTGTGAAAAGGGAGTTATCGATTTAACGCTACGATATGTTTTTCAATCTTGTCTAGGACAAGATGTAGTTCGTGTAAGACTTGATCATTGGTAAAACGAATGATTGAGCAGCCGGCGGAGCGGAGGAATTCGCTTCTGATTTCGTCAGAAGCGGCGCGATTAGGTCTAGTATGAATAAGACCATCTACCTCTATAACCAACTTAGGGTGAGCTGAATAAAAATCCACGATATAACGACCGATGCTGACTTGCCGTCTAAAACGTGCTCCGAGTTTTTTACCTTTCAAATAAATCCAGAGCTTTTCTTCGGCCTTGGTGGGATTTTTTCTTAGCTTATCTCTTAGATGCTCATGACTTGAGCTATGATAAATTCTCGGTTCATTGATTTGCATTCCCTACTCCGTTCCCCGAACAAAAAAGATTGTCAATCCTTAACTCCCTTTTCACACCTGAAAAGGGATACCCCGAGCGTAGCGCAAGCGAAGTCGAGGGGAGGGATAAGTTCAGAATCCGATCAGCTGCACTTCTTCTTCAAGCTCGATCCCAAAGGTATCTCTGACCTTCATTTTCACACGTGAAATGAGTGCGATCACATCAGCGGCCTTTGCTTTGCCTTTGTTTACCATGAAGTTACCGTGCTTTTGACTGACCGCGACATCGCCTAATGAAGCGCCGAGCATGCCCGCCTGATCAATCAACCAACCGGCTGAAATACGCTTTGCCTTAAGCATGGATTCTGGCACTTCGGGGATTTCACGTTTCAAAATATCCAACTCGGACTCATTTTCAAAATCCCAATTCTTAAAGGCGCAACCAGCGCTTGATTCTCCGAGTGGTTGCTTGGCTTTGCGTTCGTCCATCACCCATTGTAAACGCGCTTTTGAGGATTCGGCATCAGCAGCTGCTTCAATGCGAAGGGTCGTTGATAAAATAAGGTGGGGTTCTTTTTTAAAAAAGCTTGAACGATAACCAAAATCACATTCAGCGTTCGTTAAGGTCACATGTTCTAAATCACGCAAACGAATCGCGTCAACCGTAACGACATTGTCTTTCATCTCACCGCCATAACAACCAGCATTACCATAAACGGCACCACCGATGGTGCCCGGCACACCCACCGCCCATTCAAAACCGCCAAGCCCGTTCTGCACGGATTGTCTTGCAACAAGCCCCGTAATCGCCCCCGCTTCAGCCATGACTTCGTTGCCACTGAAGACAATCGCACGCATTCCCGCTTGAATAACGACACCTTCATACCCTTCATCAGCAACAAGTAAATTTGAACCTCCGCCATAAAGGGCAAAAGGGATTTCTTGCTCTTGAGCAAAACGCGCCATCTCAAGAAGCTCATCTGAAGACGTCGCAATCACATAGAGACGCGCAGGACCGCCAATGCGAAAGTTCGTATGGGAGGCCATCGGTTCATCGCGAACAACGTTTTTGAAACGTTGTTCAAAAGCGATTTTCTTTTGCTCTGATAAGACCTCCATACTAATTCAATTCGGTGGCGATCGAATAAATATCACCCGCGCCCATAACGAGAACCACGTCACCTGCACGCATCCAGCGCTTTACGATTTCTTTTGCTGATTGCACATCGGGAGCAAATTCAACATGGCGCATCACGGCGCGCTCAATATCATTGCGCACCACGGCTTCTTGCAAATCACGCGAACTAATCTCGATACCATTTTCACGACCGACAACATCATAAATCTCAACAAGGGCCAGCGCGTCAGCTTTTTCAAAGGCTGGGACAAAGGCGCTAAAAAGATCTTTGGTGCGTTGGCGTTGATGCGGTTGAAAAGCCAGTATCACTCGACGACCCGGATAAAATAACTTCGTCGCTTCAAGCGTTGCAGCTACTGCCGTTGGATGATGGCCATAGTCAGAAATAACCGTGATCCCATTCGCTTCTGAAATAAGCTGAAAGCGGCGCCAAATACCTTTGAAATCCGCAATGGGTTTGATGAGTTTTGCAAAAGGCACACCGATCGAACCAACCAAAGCCAATGCCGCGGCGGCATTCATCACATTCATCTTACCCGGCACATGCATCACAAAACGATGCGGGCGACCTTCGAGATCACGCAACATAAACGACTGCTCCCCCGCCTTGGTCATATGATCAGTAACCGGGATATCAGCATGCATGCCGAATCCGAACGTTTTGACACGAATGCGGCGCGCTTCAAGCTGAGCGCGAACGCGTCCAATAACGGTTTGCACATGTGGATCATTGGCATTCGCCAAAATAATGCCGCCATCTTGTACGTTTTCTAACATTTCACGAAAGGCGCTAAGCATCGCTTCGAGATCAGGATAGATATCGGTGTGATCGAGTTCGATATTATTCACGACGACACCAAACGGTTTGAATTCTAAAAAGTGCTTGGCGTATTCGTCACCTTCAATCACCACCCAGTCAGAATGCCCATGGCGCACATTGCCATCAGGAAACGACGGCACACGACTACCGACAATAACGGTCGGGTCAGCATCAACACTCTCAAGCAAGAGACCCGCGATCGACGTGGTCGTGCTTTTGCCATGCGTACCCGTAATCAAAAGCACGCGTTTACCCTTTGTCCACTCACCAAGAAATTCAAAATTCGTGAGCTGGTGAATATTGCGCTTCATCGCCTCGGCACGTTCTGGATTGGTCACCGGGACCGCCGACGAATAAATCACGAGCTCAGTATCTTGCGGGATATTTTTTGCCTCATGACCAATCACGACAGACACTCCGAGCTTTTGGAGCTCGGCAGTCGCTTCTGACGGTGAAGCATCCGAACCGCTCACTTCGACCCCCGAGCGCTTCAGGATCTTGGCCACGCCAGACATATTTATGCCGCCAATGCCGACAAAGTGGACGCGCTTCAATGCAGTGAGATTCATAGGGAGAGATTAGAGCAGAAACACAAAACAGAAAACCCCCTCTAGACAAACCCTGAATCGCTTTGCTTTTTTATGGTCGAATGATAACGTTTCACCGATGAACGTGAGCTATTCGGTCGTTTTACCGGCGTATAACGAAGAAAAAACGATAAACCGCGCGATCGACGAGACGCTCGTGGCTTTTGAGGTCTTTGGCGAACCTTTTGAAATCATTGTCGTGGATGATGGCTCGCATGACCAAACAGCCGCTCTCGTGAGAGAAAAACAAGCATCAATACCCAACCTCCTTTTCATCAAAAGTACAGAAAATACGGGCAAAGGTGGTGCCATCAAAAAAGGTGTCGAAGCCGCAACAGGTAATCTTCTCCTTTTTTTGGATTGTGACCTCGCGACGCATCCATCGCAATTTGCCGAATTTATCCCCCATCTACGCGAGCACCCAGTTGTCATTGGATCAAGAAGAATCGAGGGATCAGAGATTGCTATCGCGCAACCGCTTTATCGCGGCTTATTAGGAGAGCTCTTCAATACCATTATTCGCCGCTATCTCGGCATTCGCTCAAGCGATACCCAGTGCGGATTCAAAGCCTTTCAAACACCTGTTGCAAAAGAACTTTTTGAAAACCTTCAAGCGAAAGGCTGGACCTTTGACGTTGAGCTCTTACTCAAAGCTGACCGCGCCGGATACTCGATTAAAGAATTGCCCGTTCACTGGCGCAATGGTCGTGATAGCAAGGTCAGCCTTTCAGACGGGTGGCGTATTTTGAAAGAATTACGGACACTGAAAAAGACCCATAAATAAAACCCGCCCATCATCTCAACGAGAGTCGAGTGAGTGGGCGGTCAGATTGGTTTCAGCTTGCGCTGTTCTTCGGGGCGATTGTCGACGGCTTTGGCAGCAGCAAGCCAATGCTCGCGCGGCACATCGAACTGAACAATAAACAGACGAATAATCTCGACAAGCGGGTAATGAGCCAGCTGTGAGTAGTCATTGTCATAGGCTTGCTTGACGGCACTAACCAGGGATTCGCAGAACTGCATTCGCATGTTCTGCTCTCTGTGTAGCTGACGCGCAATATTGATAATGCGCTCTTCATCCATCACATAGGCTTTGGACATGCGACCTCCAAAAAAGGCACCCGAATTGGGTGCCTTTTTTTAGAATAAATAACCAAAAATGTCAATCACCTAGCACTGAATCATCTTATTAATTCCTTTAAACTTGCGAGGCATACGTTCGGTTTCGCGTACAAAGATTTCAGCGATATTGCGCAGCTTATCTTCAGCGACGAGCTGCTTGCGTGACAACGACACCTCGGCAGAACAGACAAACGTTAATAATTCTACTTCATAACCATAAGCGCCAGCCGCCAAAACATAAGGCGAATACTCCCACGCATGAACATTCGTATTATCGACAACAATCCATTCTTTACCGGCTGCCAAAGAATCTAAGTGCAAACGAAAAGCTTTACGATGGTTTTCTTCAATTTTATTCGCATCGTACGTATACACGCCATCGACAATGTAAAAATCGTCGGTCGATACGATGGTCGCATTTGGCGCATGCGTTTTTGCCCAAGTCGTTTTGCCTGACCCTGAGATGCCGCGGAGGATGGTGACCTTCATATTAGATTTTCTTAGCTACGATATTAAAGAAATGCCAGTGTTTTGGTTCGCCGCTCGCGGTGCGTGAGTCGCGCTCTACCTCTTCAAATGAAATAAGCTCCATATCAGAAAACGTAGCCCTCGCTTCTTCTTCAGAATGAAACGTCATTTCTTTACCTGGAGTGTTCCACTCGTCTCGGACACTGAAGAATTGACCAACGAAGATACCATTACGTTTTAACGATCGTTTGACGCCGCTCATGACTTTTTCAAAAACATCTGGCGAAGCAAATGGTAATGCGTATTGTGCATTCACCACATCATACGCGTCGTCTTTATAATCAAACTCATCAAATGTCGTGATCGTTGTTTTAATACGTTCGTCATTTAGGTCTTTGACTACCCCTTCAACGCCTGGCTCATTATCAACAACGTCTACATGTAAAAAATTCTGCGCAAGAAGAAATTTTGTATCTTTAAGTTGACCTGCGCCCAAATCCAAAGCGCTTTGCTTTTCCTTAACATTCTCCAATGCTCTCACTAATAATGGGGATGGCGGATATTCTTTGGTTTGCTCGAGATACTTCGCCCAATCATGTTTGTTTTGGTCTTTAGCTGGCTTTATCATCTTTATTGAAGGTAATGCTGCACCTGAGGCGAATTGTGGCGATGAAGCAGGTTCATCAACTTCTACAAATCCAAACGACTTATACAATTCAATGGCGCTCGTCGAAATAGTGGCGACGTTAAGTTCGAGCGGCTTTTCATCACCGAGCCAATCCACCACCTTCTGCATGAGTTCACGACCAATACCTTTACCGTGATACGTCGGCAAAACATAGAGCCCCCAACATTCATTGTGAGATTCTCCTTTTTTGCCTTGGCTATAACCGATAACAACTTCGTTGTCTTTTGCAACAAACACTTTTCTCGTGCTCGCTGGATTCTCAATGGCTTTTTTCCAGTTCGAAATCTCTTGTTCGCTTTCTAGATCTTTTGAAATCACGTCCTCGACAGTTACTCCTAGCTCTTCGCTGGGATACGTCGCTAGCCAGGTCTCTTTTCTGACATGAGCAATACCAGCCGCGTCTTCAGGTTGAGCTTCGCAGATAAGATAAGGTTTTTCAGGGCTTGGGATCTTTTCCATAAAGAGGACGCTAACACAAACCACCTTCCCACTCAATCATTCTCTGCTTACGTTCAGTTCCCCAATGATAGTTCCCAATTCCGCCTGATGACGGGACGACGCGGTGGCATGGGATCAAAAATGAAATCGGATTCTGCCCCACGGCTGTGCCAACGGCGCGAAAGGCTTTTGGTTTTTTGATCTTGTTTGCGATATCACCATAGGTCGTGACTTTTCCTATACGAATAGCAAGAAGCGCTCTCCAAACACTGAGTTGAAAATCCGTACCTTTGAGATGCAAAGCAAGATCTGCCGGCACTTCTCCTTTTTGAAAAGCCCGCAGTGCTTTTTTCTGTGTGGCGTCCTGCTTTAACGCAAAGGTCGCTTTTGAAAAACGTTGTTTCAATTCTTTTAATGCGCCTACTTCATCCTTCATCACAAATGCCAAATAACAGAGACCTTTTGCCGTCGATGCGATCAACACATCCCCAAAAGAGCTTTTTGCGAAGCTATAGCTAATAACGAGGCTTAGTCCCCCGTTCTTTTGCTCTTCGGTGGTCATGACAGTCAGTTGCATGCCGCTATCATGCGTTGGTCGCGTGAAATGTGCAATTGACTTTTTGTGCATTTTACCTTTAGATACCGGCGCTCCTTTCACCCCCAGAGGTATTCATGTTCGAAAGCGAATCGCCCACGAGACACTCCATCGAGACCGTCATCATGGGTGTGCTCGGTATTGCCATCATCTTTGTCAGTCTCTATACGAGCCTGCCCCAATCCCTGAATTCGATCCAAGAGACCATCGTTCTCGTGATCGCCCTCGGCGGCATTATGGGCATCACCCATATCGAATTGCCCCGCATGTTGGGCAAAAATCCCCGCAACCCCGTTCAATCGGTGTGGATGAGTGGCGTGATCAGTGCCGTCATGGACTCGTTTCTCGTGCTACTCATGGTTAAAAAAGACCGGCTCACCGGCTCAGATGATGCCAAGCTGAAGTACCGCACCTATACCATGATGGCTGCCCTCATCGGCGGACTCATGCTCTATTTTGGCGAAGTCTATGCCCTGCCGCTCGCGCTGCAATATGGCATGCGCCAATGGTATGCCATGCTGCCCATCGTCCCGCCGGTGCTCGTGTTTTTGACCCTTCTGGGCTATCTCACGAGCAAACTCGATCTCACCATCGAAGCCGCAGAACATGGCACCGTCACCGCAGACAAGGGCGACTATCTCGAATTTGCGGCTGTCATCATCATCTTGCTCGTGACGCATAACGCCCTTCTCGTTTTGGGACTGCTTCTCGCCTATGCCTCGGCCACTGGCCAAGGCACCGACCTGATTCACGTCATCAAAACCGAAACCGAGATGTCGGTCATGATGCTGTTGGTGCTTGCCGCCTTCATCTCAGAACCGATCGAGCCCTATATGGCGCACTTCACGGGCTACCTCGCGCTATTCCCGTCCGCCGTGAATGGCGTTTTGGTCGGCGCGATGTATCCCACAAGTGGCAATGCGTGGTTCGACATGAGCATTCTCTCAACGGGCGTACTCGTGCTGCCGATCAGCTCCTTGGTCGGCGTCATCTTGTTCCCTAGCCTGCAAGAATGGAAACGCTATGTGATGCTGTCGATCCCACTCGCAGCATTCTGGTTCGTCACCGTCTTTAGTTGGTTCATCTTCATCTGGCCGTTCTTGGATGCCGCGTTCTACGGCTACTTTCCGCGACCGGTACTCGCGCCCTAAAAAGCGCACCCTCTTTCATGCGCCCCTCCCAGGAGGGGCGTTTATGATTTTCAAACCAATTCAATGCCTAGCGCTGCAAAAAGCGAAATTGCTTCAGGAAGTGAAAACCTCGCGCCTTTAATCGTATTGGCCGTCACGTCAATTGAATAATTCTTCGCTCCAATGAAGTTCGCCTTTTCTAAATCACAACCCTTAAACAAGGCACGTTCAAGATCACTACCCGCAAAATCCGCCTCAACAAGAATACTTTCAACAAAGGTCGAATCACGAAGGGTTGAATTCAAAAATGGGATACGCTTGAGTTTGAGCGCGGAAAAATTACACGTATCAATCAAGCAACCGTCAAAAGCCACCTCAAAGAATTTTGCATTACATTTCATGAAATCTGCGCCAACGAGTTTACTGTCGTTAAATTTCGTCCCATTCAAGCTGGCCCGGTAAAAATCCGGCAAGCTGAGCTCACAGCTTTCAAAGGTGCAATCTGAAAAGTTTGCTCCAGAAAAATCCGCTTTATCAAAGCGGCACTTCGTGAAGGTGCAATCTGAAAAAGTGGCCTCGCGTGCATCAAGCCCGCTTATTATTAATCCTTCAAAGGTCTCACCAGCGTAGTCTTCACCTTTTAAAATCTCCATAAAGCCAGTTTAAACGCAAAACTACCAAATCGCCAATACGTTGACGCTCCCCGCCTGCCGGGCTAATTTTCAGCGGGAGGTCGGCATGAAAACCGCTATTTTCCTCTATCCTATCAGTCCCTATGTAGACGCCCTGACGCGTCGGGGCCGCACCTTTGACCCGCAAGAACGCGGCGAGACGCTTGAGCGCGTCATTAACCTGCGCTATCGCCAACGCGGCTGGAAGGTCGCCTGGGCGCTCTTTGCCCACGAAGACGACGTGACGGCGCCAGACCGTTCTCTACTCTGGCCTTTTGCCCCTATTCACAAAGAAGACGCGATTATCGTAGCGCCCGTATCATTTAAGCGGCATTGCCAAGAAGAGCTTTATCCTGACCCGTCAGCCATGGTCACGGCTCTCGGTAATATCTCTCGCTTGGCCGTGATGGGTTTTCATTCGGATGACTGCTGCGAACGCCTCGCTGAAGCCGCCTGGAGGCTGGGCATCCCGTCCAAAGTCCATGATGACCTTAGTGAAAAATTCTTCAGCTTCGAGTTCTTCAAGGATCCGAGCGAAGAAATCCGAGCCCGGCCTTTTTGGCGGCGCGTGTCCAAACAACGCCCCTCGAGTGATGCGCATCGTCGCGGCTTTCGTGGACGTCGTACCCGCGATCTCGCGACTGAATGCCGCCAAAAACCCTGGCTTCTGCAAGTCACCTGAACCACCCACAGCCCGGGTGGTTTTTGATATGCTATACTCCGGCCACTTGACCCCCTATGTCCAAACTCCAAGAGATCCACGCGCGCATTCGTGCCAAGAAAGATGAAAAGAGAAAGGTAAATGTTATTTTTAAGGACGTGCTCGCCCAGTCTAAACCCTATCAAGATGTTCTTGAGGAGCTAAAAGAATTAAAAGTTAAAAAGACGCGCATCGAAAACGAGATTCGCTCGGACTTCACCAAAGAACTCGAGCAACTTGAAAAGATCGCGATCGACGTCAAATCGGACGAAATGCTCTTAACTGACCTCTCGCTCACCATGCTCATGAAAGGCCAAAGCCTCGACCTCATGGATGAGAATGATGTGAAGTACGAACCGGTATTTAAAATCACGTTCAAAAAAGCCGTCTAAACGACGGCTTTTTTCTTTGACTGTTTCGCGTCCATGGTCCACTCATCTGGCTCAGCGAGGGCGATAGAGAATCCTACCATCGCTAATGCCGCATCACGTACACCGATAGCACCTCCGGCAACAATAGCGATACCCATGAGGTGAATAGCTAATAATGCAGCGCTCACTCTCGTATAAACACCAAAGAGAAGTGCGACAGCGAATACGATCTCAAATAATCCATTCAACTGTACCAACATCTCGCCAGGAATCGGGAGATAGCCAGTAAACTCAGGCAAGAATCCGACCCAATCAGACGGATTCATGAGCTGCTGGGAACCGAACCAGAAGAACAATGCCACCCAAGACCAACGCAATACAACGCGCGAAGCAAGTGAGAATGTCATATCTTTATTCAAGCGTACCGATTTTCAAAAGAGCTAACATCGACTGAGGCTTTGTGCCACTCGCGTGCTTGCGATTAAACTTCGCGCTTCCGTCCGTACCGCAAAGTCCCTTGATCGGATTCTCTCCACCCGGGTGACGGCTCACCCAAGTCGTAAGATCATAAACACTGCCATTGATTGCCGACCAGCAATCACCAACGGTGGCATGCGCCTGAACATCTGCCATCGAATAGACGCCTTTTTGCTTCACGGGCTCAGTAGCCGGTGTCGGCGTTGGCGCCGTGGTCGTTGTGACAGGCTTTTCTTCAGGCGCGGCAGCCGTTGTGGTTGCAACGGGCTCGGTGCTCGTCACGGCAATACTAGGCGTCGTTGTCGGTGTTACAACGGCAGGAGGCGTCACAACAGGGGTCTGCTGTTCTTGCATCTTCATCACCGGACGGCCAGCATAAATAATATAACCCCCACCAAGAACAAGGAGCACGCCAAACGCGATAGCGAGGTGATTTCGATTCATAGTCATAATAGTAAGGATTCTTCTAAAAATACCATTACGCCGCAAGTCCCTCTTTTCTTTCAGGACTTATCGGTTTATGATCGGCTCATTATGCCTATCACCATCAGCGCCACCATTAACGCCCCGGTTGAAAAAGTCTGGACCTACTACACCGAACCAGAACACCTCATGCAGTGGAACTTCGCTTCAGACGATTGGATGTGCCCATCCGCAACGAATGATTTGCGTGTTGGTGGCACCTTCACCTCGCGCATGGAGGCAAAAGACGGCAGCTTCGGCTTTGACTTCGGCGGCACTTACAGCGAAGTCGTCCCAAATGAGCGTATCGTGTATAGCTTGAGCGATGCCCGCAAAATCGAAGTGAATTTTTCTGAAACAGACGGTATCACCACGGTGACAACGGTCTTCGACGCAGAAAAAGAAAATCCTGAAGAGATGCAACGCGAAGGCTGGCAAGCGATCTTGAATAACTTCAAGAAACACGTTGAAAGCAACTAACGAAGATCTCGGTCAAAAAAACGATCCATGATCAGCAGGTTATAATTCAAGACGTCCCGTAAACTTTCAAACGACGTAGACGCGCCTATCCAAAACGTGCGATTGCGCCCCTGTATATCGAGAACATCCCAAGGTAACCCCGCTTGGATTTCTTTTTGCGACCAATGCGGAAAGTAATCCGACCAATACCTCCTATCGAGGACCTTATGCTTACGAACTGCCCACTCTTTGTCTTGATCAGCAAAATGATCGGCGTATTGATCATCGATAAAAGCATCCTCAACACGACGTTCTCCAAATTGAAAGGTGACACGCACATCAGACTTCTGGTCGCGGTGCCTACGATAGTGGCTTGGACTGACAAAGTACTCCGTCAGCCTTTGTGTAATGACATGATGGTCTTTTTTTGGCTCACAATGATACATCCACGAATCAATACCGTGACGACCCTCTTGCACACCTGACTGGAGGGTGGTGGTCATTTGGCAACTCGATTGGCGTGAGAATGCTCGCACCTCCTCTTTGGTTGGAGCGTCGAAGACCGGCAGACATGCCTTGGCATTCGCCGAAACAAACAACAGGTCAAAGATATACTCTTTAGGCGAAGAGCCGTCTTCTTGAGAGGATTTTACCGAGATGTGAGCATCTGTTCGGTGGATGGAGGAGACCTTTTGACCGTATTCTATTTTTAATCCTCCTCTCTTTACCATGGCCGTAAACAATGACTCCATCCCTGAACGCAACAGACTAGCTCCACCTTCTTTTGCTCGCCCGGTCATCTGCTCAACGATGATCTTCATGGTATCGGGATTATTCCACAACAACCCATAGTAGGCCGGCACATGCTCAATATACCCGTATCCTTGAGCTGTTTGAAAAAGCTTCATGACAGGTATAAGAGTCACAAGACTATGTTTTTGCAAAAACTCCTTGAACGAATAGTCGAGAGAGGCTAAAGATGCCTCTGACGGTCTTGGAGGAAACGAACCGATATATTCACCGAGAATTTTTTTATGCAAAGACACGTAGCG
>JAMIEW010000016.1:0-35419 GCA_035906575.1 bacterium | reverse complement strand
TATCTCCGGTGAGTAGTTTTGGTAGCTTTCCGTTAATGGCTTCGAGCGGTGTCGTGGACGAGAGCCTGTGGCGGGTATTGGCAAGTTTTTTTGCGACGCGCTTTGCTTTTTGTGCGTCACTGAATTCTTGTCGCTTTTTAATGAGAAATGATATCATGGCAACATGAAGAACTCGTTGCATCTTACCACAGATGAGAAGATGTTTATTGTTGATATCTCGCCTGCGCTTTGCGAATTACTCGACGTTTCGCAAAAATCCATGCTCGGTCAACCTTTTGATGCCTGGCTAAGCAAAGAATGCATGCGCTCGTTTTTAAAAGATGTCTTGCTCGCCTATCGCGGTGAAACCATCGAAAACCATGTTGCGACCATTATCGTACACGGCACCAAACACCATGTTTCTATCTCGATTGTGCCAACCTTTAAAAAAGATGACTCTTTAGCCAGTAGACTCAGCTTCGCGTTTACCATCAGACAAAAAGCCGCCGATTGCAACCCGCTTTTCAAACTCAATTCTCACCACTCCTAGCTTATTCGTGAGGATTAAAAACCCAAACGGTATTTTTGCTGGTTGAAATCGTTTGCGGATTCACTAAGTACATTTGCTCCACAAAATTCAGCTCAGGATGGGCGTTAAACAATGACGCCCTTCTTCGATGTGGCGCTGATGCAAGATACAGTGCGCGTTGAGTAAATGTGGTGCAAATATACGAATTTTGATGACTGAATCGATTCACAAACCAACGATAGGCACTCGTACCCAAAAACAAACTAAAAACACGAGCAATCATTATAGCGAAGATATAGGTATAGTCATACGGGATATCAAGCGCATCCAAAAAGAATCCGCGAATACGGTCACGATCGATCTCGGTCAGCCCAGGTAAGCGCTTGATACCAAGATCGTATTCACCATTGGCAACATAGGTTTCAAGACGGTGAACTTCGATGGTTTCATTCGCTTCAACAATAGAGACAGAAACAACCATGTTACCAATTTTAACGGTTTCGAAAACAAGTGCCGCATGTGTCCAGTAGCTTTGGCTCAGCTCGCGGATGGCACGTCGAAAAAGGCTACGCTTGCGCGAACGCATCAAAACAATGTCACCTACCTCTAGGTGCTGCATCGCTTCTTGGATCGTTGGATAAAGCGTCTTCATATCAGTGCTGATTATAGATCCACTCGCACGATGTGCTATTGGCGATGTCAGCGGGCGAGGTGATATCGAGCAACTGAATCGGCATATAATCTAGCTTACGAAACAAAATACGTTGGCGGTCTTTAAGATCGACCGCTTCGTAATAGGCTTTTTGGATTAACGCCGAACATGTGTATCGCTGCGTTGCTACAATACGTTTGCGGATCGTCGGAGAAAACAACCCAAATACAAACTTCCACGACCAATACGGATAGTAGGGCGTATCGACATAGGCTAATGCAAAAGCACGTACGCGTTGACGCAAGGTCTTGTCTAGCCAAGTAAATCGTTTGATGCCAATATCAAATCTCTCAGGCTGGTTGAGGTACTTATCTAAACGGTGCAACTCTGCGCCAAAATAGTAGGGTTTCGTCCAACCACCTTTGAGCGATTCGAGAATAACGTTTGCCGAATAACCGCGCGCTTGATTTTTGCGATACATCACCATGGCGGTATGGTCCCAATAGCTGCTGGTGATCACGCGCAGAATCTTGCGGGCTAGACTGCCTTTTTTATGACGTATCACGACAATGTCACCCGAGAGCAAGGTCGGTAATCGCCCGTTAAGATGTTCGAGAGGCGTTAGTGCGCTTTCATCTTGGCGTTCTTCAATGATCTTTAAAACACGCACGGCATTGCGGCGGTGCTTGCGTTCAGAGCGATTATGTTGAAATGAAAGAGCCATGGTAAACTAGACGCGATATGCTTTCTTCGTACCATTTTACTACAGACCAGCAGTTTCGTCTTGTGGACATGGACGCTCGACTCTCAGAATTTCTCGCGATAAAAATCTCTAAAGGCGAAGCGCTCGATGAATACGTAACACGAGAAGCCTTGCCAGTTTTTTTGCAATGTATTGTTGACGTATTTAAAGGCAAGCCCGTCAAACAAGTACCGATGGCCTTTTTGATCAATGAGACAATCTATCAAACCTTGCTCACCCTCAAACCTGTCTTTAACAAATCAGGCCAAGTCACAAGCATCAAGGGCAATCTCTTACCTGTCCGTCAACAATCCGCGCTCATCAAGGACGTGCAAGAAACAAAAGACGCTCAACGCGGCAGCAAAAAAGCACCACACCGAAGTAAAAACCGTCCAAAAGAGGACAAAAGAAAAGACCACCGCCAATAAACCGACGATACCCATCGGACGTACCCACTTATAACTCGACAGTATCGGAGCCAAACAAGCGGACAAAAGATACCCGGTAGCCAACGGGATCAAAAACGGTAGAGAGATTGGCACATCATATTGTAGACAACGATCAAAGATCGCGATTTGCATCGGCGTACTCAATAAAACGACGAGCAATCCCAAACTCGTCATAAACCCAATAGCCAATAAAAGCTGCATAAGCCGCTGTTTTTGTTTGGATGTTTCAGCGACACGCATCGCGAGAGGGATGTACCAAGGCCAAAACAAAAACGCAAAGAACATGAAGGCATATCCAAGCGGTAAGCTCGGATATCCCGCATTCACCAAAAGCCATTGCACACCCTCAATCCCCTGCTGGATACCAAACAAGAGCGGCGCTGCCGCAATCAATCGATCTTTAGGAAGGGCTTTTTTTAAGGCGTAGGCGCCAGCAGGGATAAGGGCTCCGGCGGCGACAAAACTCGCGGTGGCAGAAAAACACATATCCCAAAGTATATCAGACAAATGCAAAACCCTCCCAGCCAGGTGGCGGGAGGGCAGCAATAGGGTTATTCATCAGCGAGGGCGAGCTGCTGAACGGCGAAGGTCTCATCATGCTCATCTATCGATGTGAACAGGCTTTCTTCTGTGAACCATTTTTTTAGTTCATCGAATGAACGGTAGACCATCTCGGTGTCTTCGGCTGGTTGGACCGATGGATCGAGTGCGATCATAGCGGTCTTTACCGTCCGACTGCAGGCCTTTGCGCGCTTGAGTTCTTCAGCGTCGAAATCGAGATAATACCAAGTGAGACGAAGATTCGCACTCGCGACAACGTCTTCACCGTACTTTGCGCGATTGAAGATGCGGAGTCCGTTGCGAAGCATTTTGGACAAGGTTGAATGCTCGATGATCTCGGTATAGAAATTGCGATGACCTCTGGCATAGACCATGACATCCGCCTTGCGCGTCAGTCCGCGCAAGAGCTTTAAACCGTCGGGGTGCAAGTACCGGTCCCAACAGAGCCGGATAGAACGATCGATGCTCGACAGTATGTGCCGAGCCTCTTCTTCTTGTTCCTTGATGCGTCCGCGCTTGCGGCTAACGACGGCGCGAGCATGATCTTGGAGCGTATAAGAAGTCAGCTGCCTCGCGGCGCCCTCTAATGCAGGCGGATCGACATCATAGTCGAGAAAGATCGACTCTAAGGTCTTCTGAAAACGCTGCTTGTCAAAAACAACATCCAACGGAAGAAAAACCTGTGACATAACCACCTCCGCAACTGTTTGTAGCAAAATATTATTACTACGTCAATAATCACCTGTCTTTGACAGCGCATTGCCCTGATGGCATCTTCAGCACGTGGACAACCACATTTCATGCACTATTTACCTATAAAAACATGTCACACCTAACCGAAGGCGCTCGCGTGCCTGATGTCACCTTTAAAACCCGTGTCCGTGACGAAAGTGTTGAAGGCCCAAACCCTTATCGCTGGCAGGACCTCACCACAAAAGACATTTTTGCTGGCAAAAGCATTGTACTTTTTTCACTCCCTGGCGCATTCACTCCGACTTGTTCGACGACTCACTTGCCAGGTTATGAAGCGGGCAGTGAAGATTTCAAAGCTCTCGGCGTTGATCAAGTTATCTGTCTCTCGGTGAATGATGCCTTCGTGATGTTCAACTGGGGCAAGTCACAGAATGTTGAAAAGACCTTCTTGTTACCAGATGGTAACGGCGACTTCACAAAAGGCATGGGGATGCTCGTCAAGAAAAATAACCTTGGCTTCGGCGACCGCTCATGGCGCTACTCGATGCATGTCGTCGATGGTGAAATCAAAAAGATGTTCGTAGAACCTGGCTTCTCTGATGACTGCCCAACCGACCCATTTGAAGTCTCAGATGCAAAGACCATGCTCGACTATCTCAAAACACAACAATAAAAAACATCCCTTCAAACCCCCTACCCCCGTTTCTTTCTACGTATTGGGTATATGGTGTAGAAAAAACGACCCCTTCCCACGTTTGTGGAAGGGGTTTTTTCTTACCTTCAGATTCAGAACTTCTGATGAAGCCACAAACCCCTTCCCAGATATGGGAAGGGGTCGGTAGACACATACTATACACCCAATATATGTGGCTGCCGGGGGTAGGGGGGGTGCGATGAGGCGAAGGCTTTATTTCGCGTTCTCATCCAAATAATCCGCGAGCTCAGAGAATGTTGTGCATTTCACCTCTTCCATCCCACAAACTTCAAAGGCAAATTGTTTCATTGCGTCCCAATAGAGGCTGTCATTCCAAAGTGAAAAATGGTGACCAATAGAGATTGGTGCGCGTTTGCCATCATAATTATCGTTAAAGTAACGGCGATAGGATTGAAGGACATCGTTATAAGCCGCCTCCCATTCGGGTGTGCCCTTTGTTAATGTCTCTTTAGCAGCGGTTTGTTTATAGAAGAAGTTATAGTCCATCGACAATAATCTAGAACTCGAACTCGCATAATGAATGCTCGCAAGCGGAAACTCCCATAACCCATTCTTTAGTTTTTTTGGCCATTCAGTCGCCTTACCAACATCGCTTGTATCGTACCGATATCCTGCAGTCTTTAATGCTTCAAACATATCAGCGTTGCGTCCAAGCTCTGGCGCCCTAAAACCGGCATAGCTCATCTTCGGTGCAAATTCTGCAAACTGTGATAGCTCTGAATCCCACTGATCTCGCGTCCATTTGGTGCCGTCAAAATGACCGTTTGCATGTGAGCCAATTTCATGGCCTTCAGCAGATGCGAGATTAACTTGATTGATACGCGCTTCAATATCTTTGGCTGAGATGCCCCAGCCAATAGCCGATGTCCCCGTTGAATGCGCAGGCGACAAATAGCGCATACGATCTTTTGGCGTTAAAAAATTGACGCCGCTAATGAAGTAGGTAAAACGTAATGGCTTGCCTTGAGCGGTCATCGTCTTTGCGAATTCACGTGACTCGTTCCAAAAATCTAAAGAACGCGAACCATCAAAAGCGAGATTCACGAATTGCGGTGGTTTTTTATCTTTTATGATCACCGGCGTACTTGTCACCTTTGGGATCTCAGGCACGGTAGAAGTAACAGGCGGTTTTGGGAGGTCTAGTTCATGTACAAGACTTAACCCTGGCTTCGTCGTGCCCGCAGGCACCGCTGGTTGGCTTGTGACGACACATCGACCAACATCATCCATCCAAACGCCACCACGTTCATCACATCGCGTTATTGAGACATAGTCTTGCACGATGGGAGCAGCGACCCACGAGATAAGGCCAATGCCCGTGATAATAATTACCGAGATCAGTGCAACAAAAAGCGTTCTTTTCATAGTGGGTAAGCAAACGATAGATCGTTATATTCTTCGGTTTCGTACGCCGTAATCTCGTCACCGCCATGCCAAAGCACAAACCAACCGATTTCTGCATCAAGTGCCATCTTGCTACAAATCGTGCAATACGGCTTACCTGATGCCTGGGGCTGATCGTGATCATCTAAACGAACGAAGTAGAGCGTCGAACCCTTCAAAAATCCAGAACGCTGTTTCAACGCATCCATGACAGCACGTTGCTCGGCATGAACGCAGCAGGTTCGATCGGATTTGAATCCGTCTTTTAACTCATGCTTGCGCGCGCAGCGTGACTGACTCTCAAGCTGACTCGGAGGCGAATTGAATCCCTCCCCTATCACCACGCCGTCACGCACAATCACCGAACCACATTTTGAACGCCCACAACGCGAATGCTCGCGCGCTAACGCAGCGGCGTATTCGATCCATTGCCAATGGTCCTTTGGCAGTACATGCATGCTACACTCTATACCATATGAAACGACTCCTTGCCCTATCGGTGATGATCGCGCTTACAGGGGCTGGCTGCCAAATAAAACCCCCTGCCCCCACCCTCCCTTCAACAAGTTCAAGGCAAGTAGTTAGGACGACAGACAACGTTACAACGATTACTATCAACGATCAGCCGAATTATTACATCGACTACGGTTTGCGTTCTATCACGCCAACCTCCACGAAAATCGACTCACGTATCTTACTTGTTCCGCACCATTTTCTCCCCGTGCGACAAATCGGTGAGGCTTTTGCCACCGCACCAGACGCGAAGCGCATTATCTTAATCTCGCCTGACCATTTTTCAGGATGCAGAACAGCCATCTGTACCACGGGTGCGAACTTTACCTATGATCAACTACAGATACCAACCACACCAGCGAATGCCGGCTTTATCGAAGAACGCAATGATGTCTTTACCAGAGAGCATGGCATTCGAGGTCTCTTGCCTTTTGTCGCAACGCGATGGCCTGATGCACAAATCACTCCCCTTGCGATCAGAGCGGATGCTGCAACCTCAAGCATCGATGAACTGACATATTGGGTTACCCAACAGCTCCAAGACAAGAACACCTATCTCGTAACAACGATTGACTTGTCCCACTATTTGCCCGCCTACCTCGCCGACATTCACGACCGCGTCACTATACGGGATCTGCTCTCGATAGACCCAGAACGTTGGCAAACGATGGAGATCGATAATCCTCCCATTGCCCGCATCACGCTCGCCGTCGCCCGAGAGCTCGGCCTAAAAGGTACGCTCTTAGCCCATACCAACTCGCTACGTCTCGCACAGAGCTGGAGTATTCGCGAAGGAACAAGCCACGCCATCGTTCGCTACGGCCTCACCGGACAAGAACCTGAGCATGTCACAACGACGCTTTATACCGACTCAAGCCGTACCGTCGCAAGTCCTGAAAGACGTTATTATTGGGGATTTGACCACGTTGTCACGACATCAACCAAACAAGATTGGGCCACCATCGAAACGTCAACGAACACCCAAATCATCCCACTCCCAACCGTTCGCCAAGGCGATGTCTACTTACCTGTCACAGATGCAGACTACCCTCGTTAGACAAGACAGACTATAATCACCATAAATATGAAACTTTCTCCAACGGCTCAGCACGCTCTGATTGCTACCGTCATCACAGCGCTCGTCGCCAGTCTCGCCGTGAACGGCTATTTACTCTTTAAGAACAGTGCTGGGCCAAATTCTCAAGGCCCTGTTTTTACGGTTCCACCTCAATCAGTGGATACCTTACCAACAACACAAGCGACATCAACGGAAGATGTGGATAGTGCGTCAACGACCATTATCGATATTGGGCAACTTACCGTAGACTGGAAGACGCCACGTAAAGCCACGGAGGCAGAATTGTCCGTATTACCCGAGCTACAAACATATGCTTATGGCGATTCAGAATTAGGTCCTTATGCCATCATCGGTAACATTCAAGAGCCAGCAGAATTTAAAGACTACTACCTTGTCTTATACCGTGAAGACTCCATGGGCGGATTTATCTATCGATACTTCGCCGTTGCTCCAAAGATTGAACAAAAATCAACTGATATTAAATATCTTCATGCTGACGAATATTCACAACCCATTGCAGGTGAAATCAATTACCGATTTACCCTGGGCGATCAAAAGGCAACAGCAAAAAATGGCGTTCTCTTTTTTCAATCCGCGAGTGACACTAGCTATCTTTGGGATATAAACCCTCTTGGCTTCAGTGGACCGGATATCCAAATAGAAAAAAACCCTGATGGCCTACCCATCTATCGCAATCTTGGTTCGAATTACTATTCTGTTCTTTTGAAGAACGGTCTCGTTGTTCATAAAGCGATGAATCTATTTACTTCTGAAGAGTCTTTTTTGCCGGTAAGCAAACTCGATCTTAATCTCACGGTCTCATCTGGGACAAGATATATCTTGGGCGGGATAGATCTGCGAGGTAGCGGCTGCGGAACACGCTATAGCGCAGCTTACGTCGATACAAAACCTCTCGATGAGGAGTCCCCTAAAACCGTCCTATTCACAAAAAGCGATCTTAAAAAGATTTCAGACTCATTAGAAATCTATCAAGTAATCAATAAGAACCATCCCGCTTATAAAGCTGCTTACGAAACCTGGTATGCGCCAGATTGGGTGAATGGACAAAAACCCTCTTATGAAAAGTTCTTAGAAACTAAGCCCTTGCCTTTCTTTCTCTATAAAGACGTCATGGGCCATTGGACAACCTATACCGCCGAAGGCGTTGCCGTGGTAGCCGAATGCGGCAAACCCGTCATTTACCTCTACCCAACAACTACCACCGAAGTGAGCGTTAAACTCCCACCAACAATCGATGTCACCGTTTCAGAACCAACCTACCCACACCAAGGCTGGACGACCGTCGCTGAACCAAACGGCCAACTCACCATGGCAGACGGTAACACCTACGGTTCATTATTCTGGGAAGGCTACGGTGCTACCTATAAAACACCAACCACCGGCTTTATCGTGAAAGGTAATGAGGTCGAATCCTTCTTACAAAAGACGCTTGCCCAATACGGGTTGAACGCACAAGAATCAAAAGATTTCATGGACTTCTGGGTGCCGATCATGAAACCGTACAACACGATGCGTATCTCATTCGTCACAGATGAATGGAGCAAGAACGTACCACTCTCAGTAAGCCCAGAACCACAAACGTCTATTCGTATCTTTATGGACTGGTCGCCTGTCTCGAGCAATACCACTATCAAAGCCCCAACCATCACAACGCCATCACGTGATGGATATACATTGGTTGAATGGGGCGGATTGTTACGAAAATAGGTATAAAAAACAGATGACGATAATGTCATCTGTTTTTTGATTTCAGATCTATATTTCAGAACTAAACTATGATACGGTCTTCTGTAATTATGAATACAGCCAACACCACTCCCCTCACCATCCCTAAAATCATGTACACCGTTTGGGTTGGAGATAAGCCAGCGCCGATGAAGTGGATAAACACCTGGAAAGAAAAGCATCCAGACTGGCAGCATATCTTGCTAGGCAACGAAGATGTTTTTGGCCGTACATGGCGAAACCAAAGACTTGTAGATGCCTACAGAGAACAAAAAAATTGGCCGGGAGTCGCAGATCTTGTTCAGTATGAAATGCTCTATGAGACAGGCGGATTTATGCCTGGCGCCGATTCTGTTTGCCTCCATCCTGTCGATGAACTTTTTACTGATACAAAGTATGATTGTTACTCAGTATATGAAAATGAAATCGCTGCACCTGGATTAATTTCGCCACTCTTGGCTTGCACCAAAGGCAACCTATTTGCCGACAGGCTCATCGAAGGACTTAAAGATGTAGCCCCTGGGACACCGTGGAAAACCACTGGGAACCTATACATGCAAAAACAGATAGAGCGAGACAGACCTGAAACACTAATGCTTTGGCCTTCGTACACGCTTCTTCCTGTGCATTGGTCAGGTCAAACATATAAGGGCGATGAGAAGGTCTATGCACATCATGAGTGGGGTTCAACATTTGATAAGCAAAACAAGTACTCAGATGGTGCTTAGCTTGAATACGGAATTTTCTCTTTGATTTTTCAGACTGTGTATTAATCTTGATCAACTGATTTAATTACGTGAACGATGTTTTCGTAGCTTCTTTTCGTATTTAAGATTTTACGCAATGCTTTTTGCTCACGAGCACTTATCTTCGTGCCACAAAGTTTTTTCGTAGCAAGCGCCACGGCCTCGATATCTGAAAAATCTTTGATGACCATCCGGCCGAGGCCTGCCTCCTGTAGATAGCTTGAAATACCAACATTCTCAGAAACGAGAACAGGAGTCCCGACAAATAACGCTTCTGCGGCCACGTTGCAAAATGTCTCAAAAACGGATGGCACCACAATCAATCCAACACTTTTATAAAACTGGTATACATCGTCATGACTCATCTGAGGCACACGTTCAATAGATTCAGGCACAATATCGTTGATTTTCTTACTACTGGTCACAATATACGCTCGGTGACTCCAACGATCATTTAACAGCCAGTTATGCAGATCAACAAATGCTTGAGGATTCTTGATACCATTCCAACGACCAACGAATGCAATTGACTTTAACATACCGTCAAACCTCGTATTTGAATAACGGCTCAGTACTGGATATGTAAGAGGGTTTGGAATGACCGAACTTCTAATGGCAGTGGCTTTAAGGATTGTCTTTTCGACGATTTTTTTGCACAAAGCTGATGGATAAATAATGTGGGCGGCCGACTTAGCTATAGCTCGCTCGCATGCAAGTACGTTTTTACTGGTCCCTTTATTTTCGAATAACATCTCTTTACTCAACACGCCAGCGTACCGCAAAACAACTGGTAAACCCAATGCCTTGGCCGCAACTGAGAGTATCCATGGCCCAAAATACCCTCCACTGATAAACACAACCTGAATATCATTCAAGAGAAGGAATTGTTTTGTATCTTCAATTTGTTGTTTCCATTCGTTCTTTAGGGCCTTGATTCCACTCCAAGGATAGATACTGTAGCCGCCTTTGCAAAAAACAACCCTATATCCCGAAAATTGCTTACGAATATTTGGCGAGTCAGTCTGATCTACTTCTGGTGAATACTGATCTGAAAAATCTAGCCCAAAAACATTGTCGCCATTTTTATTAATCAAATTCACCAACCCTCGATTCGTTGTAGTTATACCCCCAAAATCCCCTTGGATGATGTTTATTGCGATGTTCATATCTCATACCCTAATAATCTTATTCGAGTATTTCTTGCAATCGAGATTACCTGATTTCGTTAACCATGTAAAAATCTAGAGATACCTACGACATCGTGGCCTAAGAAAAATTAAAGCAATGGATATACGTATATAACGAACCCCGGCTTTAGATGGTTTCAGCATAAAAAAGGCCTTTTCTTGGCCAAGAATTAATGAAGTTACTTTTATCGGGTATTGACAAATTTGGCTAAGTTGTGCATAATCCTGCCTATATTACGTTATACATCGGGTTTCTTTGACTCCTTAAATGAAAGAACTATGCGCATCGCTCAGCTTGCATCAAACGTGCACCCCGTTAACGCTAAATCAAACCTCGCCATCTATTCACATACGGGGATACTGACAGATTCATTTGCCGAAAAAGGCCATGAGGTCACCCTTTTTGGTGCAAGTGATTCAGTAACAAAGGCGAAATTACATGGTTTTCCTCCTGTTGAAATTTCAGACTCTGAATTGCCTGAGTCTGTGCGCCGCAACTATACCCACTCGCTTATTTCGCAGTGTTATAACAATGCAGCAGATTTTGACATTATCCACTCACACTTCACGCTATTGAGCTCGTTCTACTCTGGGATGGTTAAGACACCTACCGTTAGTTCGGTTCATACAACTATTACTGAAGAGATGAAGCCGCTTCTCATCAAGTATAAAGATAATAGATACATTTCATTTTCATTATCACAACGCCAGCAAATGCCTGAGCTGAATTGGGTTGCTAATGTTTATCACGGTATCGACACAAATCTCTTTACCTTCAACGATACGCCAAAAGATTATTTTTTGTGTATTGGTCGCATCACTGAGGTAAAAGGCATTCATCATGCTATTCAGGCGGCAAAAGCCGCTGGCGTAAGATTGCTTATCGCTGGGCGTAGCTATGCGAATGAAGGCTATTGGCAAAAATTTATTGAGCCTGAAATCGATGGGATAAATATTCGCTACGTCGGTGAAGCGGATTTGGAAAGAAAAATTGAGCTTTTTCGTAATGCAAAAGGACTACTCTTCCCAATCCAGTGGGATGAAGTTTTTGGTCTCGTGATGATCGAGGCAATGTCTTGTGGCGTACCAGTTATCGGCTGGAACCGCGGCTCAGTACCCGAAGTCATTCAAGACGGCGAGACCGGTTATGTCATTAATAGCGTCGAAGAGATGACCGAGGCCATTAAAAAGATCGGAAACATTAGCCGTAGTGCCTGCCGCAAGCGCGTCGAGAAGTTATTTAGTGTAGAAAAAATGGTACAAGGCTACCTCAACGTTTACGAACGTATCATTTCTAAAAACAAGAAAACTAAATAGTACCAATGATCTAGGGCAATGAACGAATTGCCCTATCAAGGTACGGCTACTATAATCACTCCATGCATCAATCTCTGACTCTTGCTGACTATCCTCGAAACGACATTCTTCGAGCACGCAAACAATGCCATAGCGTTGTCTCAAGTATAAAGACACCGATACCCGCATTAGAACAAGAGACGGTCATCACGATTCTCGTACCCGTCTACAATGAATCGATTGAGCGATTAAAGAAACAGATTGCCTCATTTTCAAAACAGACGCTTGATAAGAGATTTTACGAGATCATCTTCATCGTAAACAACCCACCTCTCAAGAAAAGCTCGCCTGACGTACTCAAAGCAAATGCGAGTATTTTGGCATTTCTAAATAAGGCAAAAGACGACCAAAAAATCTGCGTTATTGACCGTTCAAACAAAGGCCGTGAGCTCAAAGCAGGTAACGTAGGTGAAGCAAGAAACTACGGTCTACACGTGGTAACAAAACGATACCTCGATCAAAACCGTGATGGCCTCATTATTCAAACGGATGCTGATAGCTTTCCGTCCAACAAAAAATATCTAGAGACTGTCTGGAAAGACTTTAATAAAAACAAAGCCTACGGTGCAGCAGGTGGTTTGAAATTTGTTTTAGATATTGATAGCAAGAATAAAAACCATAAAGCGTTTTTTAAAAAACACATATCGACTTTTCGCAACTATGCGCGCTGGAATTTTCTCTTGAGTTCGCTCAATAAGAAGAGTCCTGAGCTAAAATTTCATCCAACAATCTTTTCAGGCGCGCACATGATCTCGCGCGCTGTAGCCGCTATCTGTGCCGGAGGCATCAAGCCAATCAATAAAGGAGAAGACACATTTTTTGGCATGGCATTGAATGATTATGCCAAAAAAAGAAACGGGGTCGTCTTACCAAGAAGGGATGAATGGATTATGGTTACATCATTTCGTGAATCTTATCGCGGAGGTACATCATTTGGGCCAATCTTTGCTAATATCAAAGATCACAATGGCAAACCTCTCGTGAGAGCGAGTGATACACCCTACTATCCAATATTTCTCAAAAAAGAGCTGGTACAGTTACGAAAAACACTTTTACCAAAACCAAAGCCCCCAACCATTTTCTTGGGCCAGAATATCGCCATCTCAAAAGAAGAGTATCGTGAAATAGTAAACATACAGGACAAGCTTAAAAAATCGCCACGGGTTAATCCGTTGACGATCTATGAGGACATCCGCCATGCTGACAGATCCGTTGTGCTGCATAAATTCTTTAATCGGTTTTACCGGATGAAGTATCCATTGGTTCCACTTGAAAAAAGAGATCTAAAGCAATTGGAAAAACGTATCAGCAAAGATCCGTTAAGAATGGCCTACGTTAATAACGCCGTGAAATACTACGGCACCTTCCACCTAAAATAAATTTAAAACCCCCACTCTCACGAGCGGGGGTTTTTCGTTCGCAGAGCGAACGTTCAGAGATGCGGAGGAAGGAAGTCCGAGAGAATGTCGTCGAGCGTGGCGAGTCCAGCAAGAAAGCCGAAGACTTGGTCAGAGCACGTGACGTTCTTGGGGACGAGTAGGCAACCTCCAGACCCCGTCTTCTGGCCACGAATTTCAGCACCGCGAATACCGAGCGCGAGCTGCTGCCTATTCTCGTAGAGCGAGTAGAAGTCTTCTTCGCCGATATTGGCACCGATCGGCACGACCTTTGCGAATACCTCGCGCATCGAATGCTCGATATCGCGATGCTCGCCTCGCCCCAAAAACATCAAATGTTCGGCAGCTTGCGCTGAGAGCTCGGCCTTGATGGTGAACGCTCCCTGGCGATAGTCGTACGAGAGGTCGACTTCGAGGCGCTGCTTGCAGAACGATGTCGCCTTTTCGTTTGGGACGTTCAGCGCTGTGAAGACAGCATCGAGTGTGTAGACGGTCTGAGCATGAGTAGCGAAATACGCTTCGAGATCGTCATCTTCGCTCCAGGCTGGCATGTCGATGATCCAGCATTCGGTTGCATGGTCCAGCGTCTCGACGCGAAGGCAAGAGCCGTAGCCCCAAGCCACACCGTCGCGGTACGGGATGAATTCTCCCAGCGCACGAATATCATTGGCATTGGTCACCGGCCCGCGGTTGCGAAAGGCGATAGAAATCACCTCTGGAGCCACAGATCGAGCATAGTCCCGGTCAACCTTGATTGACAGGGCCGTCTTCTCGACAAAGAGGGCATACTGCAGCTTGCGTTCTTCGGTGGCGATTCGTAGCATCCGTAACTCCTCTGTTATAGGTACCGGCGCCAGCATTTCATATTTAAATAATCATGTCAATCATCCAAAGCAAAAACCCCGCAGGTGGCGGGGCTTCAGCATTTGGAGAGCCTAGTGAGGCTCATAGATGGTGGCATTTTGAGGGCGCGTGTCTCGATCGAGTACCGTGATGCTGGCATTACCCAGTCTGTACTTTCTGAGAGCCTCCTCCCAGCGAATACCATAGTACGTGGCCATGATCATGAGACCAGTGATCGCGTGTGTGACGAGCAATACGCTTTCACCTGCATGATTGATCCTCGTATAGTCGAGTATTTTCTGCCCCCGCTCAATGACTTGGGGAAATGTCTCTCCGCCCTTTGGCGCGAGAATAAAGCGACGGTTATCGTGCCCGAGTATCATATCACCAGCCGTCTTGGCCCCGATGGACTCCTTGCGCATACCGGTAATATCACCAAGATCACGTTCTTTCAAACTTGACTTGATCATCGCGGATGGCAGAAAGAGCTTTGTCGTGATGATTTCAGCGGTCGCTACTGCACGCACTTGATTTGAAGTATAGGTGACACTGGGGCGTATCCCCTGCCTTGCAAAGTAAGCCGCTGTCGACTCAGCTTGTGCGATACCACGGGCCGTGAGTCTTGCTTCTCGACGGCCGCCGACAATGCCATTGGCATTATCTTCGCTTTCACCATGCCGTACGAGATAGATAATCACGGGCACCTCCATTGTTAAAGGACGTCTACACCCTATCGCGAACCACCAAAACAGGCAAATAACCTCCAAAGATTGGCTACGGTCTGTTATGCTCGGTTTATGAAAATCTTTCTCTTTACGCTCACGCTCTTGTTGATCTATGTAGCGATCGAGTACCTCAAAACGAGCAACCTGATCCGTATTGGCGAGGCACTGGCACGTACTGCCGTCCCCTTTTCACGCGACCTAAACCTTAGTGATGAACGCATTCTCGTTATCGGCGACAGCACCGCCGTTGGCACAGGCGCATCCTCACCAGAAACTTCGCTCGCCGGCTTATTGGGCAAACGCTATCCAAATGCCGCCATCGACAATCTTGGCGTAAATGGCGCAAAAATTGCCGACGTAAAAGAACAATTCAAAACCCTCAAAGGCAAGCGCTATAGCCTCATCGAGATCCACATTGGTGGCAATGATATTGTGCGACATACCGACTTGGCTGACGTAGAAGAAGACTTAAGAGAGGTACTCATCATGGCAAATACCCTTTCAGATCAGGTGATACTTGTCTCCTGTGGCAATGTTGGGACATCGGTTCTTTTTCCCTATCCTTCTCGATGGGCGTTTACCAAACGCACGAGAGAGGTACGTGAAATTTTTATCAAGCTCTCGCAAGAACTCGCGGTTGACTACGTCGACCTTTTTCACGAAGCCGACGAAGATCCGTTTGCAAAAGATCCAAACACATACTACGCCGAAGATCTCTTTCATCCGAGTGATGAGGGTTATCAGTTTTGGTTTGATCAGATTCAGATCTTCTATCCCCCAAAACTTTCGTAAACAGAGCTATTTCTTGTCGTAGAGATCTACCGCCTTTTTTCCGACCATCAACGCCAAACCGCCGCCTGGCACAAAGTTGGCGACTTCTTTGCCGAATTCAAACAATTCGTCATTTGAAAACGACTTACGCATGCGTTCGGTAATCTTATTTGGCTGTGGTAATAATTCGCCCGTTGCCCCGTCAAAAGAAACCGTGACGCGCTTGTCTTTTGCCTTCCAATGAAATTCAAAGGTGTAGATCGGGACAAAGTACAAAGCTAATTCAGTGATACCGATTTGCTCGTCGAGAATCTGGTCAGCTTGAATCGGCTTAATAAGCTCATTCACAACTTTGCGTACCAAAAACGCTGGCTTCGCATCCATCGCGACAATCGCCGTACCGTCACTCGTTAGTTCGTCGGTAGAAGCAATTTGCTTCACCGGATATTTCAAATACTTCACGAAGTCACCCTGTGAACCGTCTTTGGCATTCACAATCACCTCTTCGCGATGCTCTTCGACGCAACGCTCGACACCTTCAATCTCAAAATACTTTTGTGAGGATGTTTGAAAGGACGTCCCCAACGCTTCAACGTCTTGCACGACAGATTCAACCGGCACCTTAAAAGATTTGCGGCGCTTATATTCAAAACGTGATTTGCCCAAGACATGCCAAAAAGCATCATAATGCTTTTCTTCATAGGTGATATCAATATCCTCTGCTTTTGGACGGCTAAGCAAACCCGCCAAAAGACCAAAAGCCTTTGTCTTCTGGTCATTCGCCTTTTCACGGGCTTTCTCCATCCCTAAAACATCTTCAATCGCAAGAAGCTTTTCGCCATCGATTTTGATATTCGATAATCCGGTGTCTGACATAGATAAAACGATCCTACGCCCAAACTTCTATAAAATCAAAAACCGAACCCTCTGTCTGCGTGGCAGACATCTCCCTTTAAAGGGAGAACGAGAGGGTTCGGTTCGAATCAGGTTCAGTCTTCTTCGGCCGAGGCGATCTCGGCTTCGATAGCCTCGAACGCCGCGACCGCGTCCACTGCCGCAGTGATTGGCCGACCGATGACCAGCCGGTGAGCGCCGTTGCGCAAGGTGGTGCGAGGCGTGTCGAAGCGCTTCTGGTCACCGACATCCGCGCCAATGGGGCGAATGCCGGGGACGATGAACTTCATCTGGTTCCCGATATCCGACCGTATCGTAAGGCCGCTGACCTCATGAGGTGAACACACGACCCCGTGCGCACCACCATGAGCCGCCAACCGAGCAAAGCGACCAACGACCTCATGCGTTGGACGACCATAGGTATCTTGAGCTTGCTCTGCGTCGAGTGACGTTAGCACGGTGACGGCATAGACCTCGCCCTTGAAGGCATCGACGGCGGCCTTGATCATCTCGATGCCGCCCGAAGCGTGCACCGTGAGAATATCCGCACCGGCATCGCTGATCGCCTTGGCGCGTAGTTCGACCGTCTTGGGGATGTCGTGGAGTTTTGCATCCACCCACACACGCTGAGCTCCCGCCTGCTTGAGACGAATGATCGCCGCCGTGCCGTAGCGATCATAAAGATTGTGGATCTTGACCGCGTAGCAGCGGTATCCCACGAGCTCGGCGAGGTCGGTAGCCTCGTCCATGTCGAGACCATCGAGCGCGAGAATGACCTTGTCACCGGTTGTTTCGTCTTGCATGTCACGCCTCACTGTTACTTGTTGTTACCAAAAGAACGCTGTCAGCACCTTAATCCAACTATTTTCAAAGGTCAAAAAGACCGCCCCGTCCTTCGACTATGCTCGGGATGACGGGACGGTCTTTTGCTTCACCTTTATGACATGGTCACCAAGAGGCGCATCTTGTCCTCCATCTGCTCTTGAGTCATCCCCTCGGCCATCATGGCTTGGATCTTATCAAGATGCTTGGCGACACCGTGCTCGGTAAGGTCGGCCATGACTTCTTCTTCTGAATTGCCTTTAGCGACAAACGGGCATTCGATGCCACTCACGTCTTTGCAGGATAGGTTGTACATGGCATTAATGGTACCTTATACCCATAACCTGTCAAAAACCCCTCTATGGCCATCGCCCCTATCTGTGATATCTGCCAACTTGAACTCTCTGACTATGGCGCTATTCTGCTCAGCCCACCTGACAGTAAAGACATGGTTCGCAAGGACCATATCTGCAAAGGGTGCTATCAGAAGTTGAATGAGATGATTCAGAAAAGATGAACCCTCTGCCCGCATTTATTTTTTGGATGGGCGCCTCCCTTTAAAGGGAGATGTCTATCGATTAAAAAATAATAACGTTAGACAGAGGGTTCGTTCGACCAAACCCCTAACTCATTCCCGCTTGGGTCAGAGAAGTGAAAGCGACGACCGCCGGGAAAGGAGTAGATGTCTTTTACAATCTTTCCGCCGGCTTTTTCGATAATGTCTTTGGTGGATTCAAGATCCTCTGATTTCAGAATCACGAGCGGATTTGCGCCAGGTTTTGATTCGGTGGTGAATCCGCCGCCTTCTTCTGTACTTCCCGCTTCTTTGAAGCCCATGTAGCTTGGACCGTAATGCGTAAACGTCCAACCAAAGGCGGATTCGTAGAATTTCTGCGTCGCCTCCATGTTGGTGGCGCCGAATTCGATGTAGTTGATGAGGGTCATATGGTTTTGGTTATTAATGAAACTTCTCTCCTCTCTTTAACATCTCTAATATCATTTGAAAACGTCTCTCCCTCGTCTCCGGTTTCTTCGCCGTGCTCAAACGAAATGCAATCGCCATAATATTCGCTTTATTCAGCGTGGCGACAAACGCTTTCATCTTTGGATCTTTATTGACCACCTTCATCAAATCTTCCGGAATCTCGGCTTTGCTTCCTGGAGCGTAGGCATTATCGAGACGCCCGTCTTTCTTGGCTGCTTCGTATTGCTTCAAGCCTTCAGCATGCATCTTCTTCTCCTTCTTCAAACGCTCGATATGTTCGATATTGCGTTGTGACCAAATACTACGTGCACGTCGTTGTGAAAACTTTTGGATAAACGACTTATCATCGTATTTGTTCTTTTGACTATCGATCCAACCATAACAAAGCGCTTCATCGAGCGCTTCTTCATATGAAAACGTTTTCAAGCCAGAATCTTTTTTGAAGAAGCGAATCCAAATCCCCTCTTCTTGTTTGTGGTTCTTGGATAGCCATTTACGAAAGTCCGCTGCGGATTTGAAGGTGATGATTTCGCCTTTGATCATGCAGGTAGACTAGCAGAAAATCGCCTCGATCGCCCCTCGCCTCTCAAACCTCTCCCGCCTCTCCGTGTGAACGAAGAGGGACGCCTCCATCTGAAACTGAAGCTCTGAAGTGTCACCCTTCGCTACGCGGAGGGAAAGGGAGGTTCGCGAGGCGAGAGCCCTTCCCAAAACCCCCAATAAACACTATCATCCGCCACATGAATTACATTATCACCGAGACCCTGCCGGAGCGCGATTATGAGCTCCTCGACAGCGGAGACGGCGAAAAACTCGAGCGTTTTGGCAAATATGTGACGGCTCGCCCTGATCCGCAGGCGCTTTGGCCAAAACGTGACTTAGACCTCTGGAAGCGTGCGAGCGCTGTTTTTGGGCGCAACGGTGGCACGTCGCTCGCGAGCGACCGTGCCGGGGAACAGCGTGCCAAAGGAGCTGAAAAGGGCGAATGGGCGCTCAAGACCAAACTCGACGAGCGCTGGAAGGCGACCATCGGTGAAATCACCTTTTGGGTGCGTCTCTCGAGCTTTAAGCATGTTGGCGTCTTTCCTGAACATGAACCGAGCTGGGCTTGGATGATGAAGACCATTTCGGAGGCGAAGCGTCCGATTAAGGTGCTCAACCTCTTTGGCTATACCGGTGGTGCGTCTTTGGCGGCTGCCAAGGCTGGTGCTGAGGTGGTGCACGTTGATGCTTCAAAGGTCGCCATCAAAGCGGCTCGTGAGAATGCTGAAGTTTCTGGCTTAGCTGAAAAGCCTATCCGCTGGATTCTCGAAGATGCTGCGACCTTCGTTGAACGCGAATTACGCCGTGGCAATAAATATGACGCGATCATCATGGATCCTCCGGCCTTCGGCCACGGTGCCAATGGCGAGATCTGGAAGATTGAAGACCATTTGATTCCGCTCGTGAAAAATTGTGCGGCGATTTTGAATGAACAGCCTCTGTTCATGTTGATGAACGGCTATGCCTCCGGTTACTCCGCTCTAGCTTACAAACAGATCATGGAATCCTGCTTGAACCGTGGCGGTTCGACCGAAGTAGGTGAATTAACGATTAAAGAATCCGGCTCAAACCCGCGTAACCTCCCTGCCGGCATCTTTGCCCGTTGGACACCATAATATGAGCTACAACATTGAAGTACTGTACGAAGACAATCACTTGATTGCCGTCCTCAAACCACCGGGCGCCCTCGTGCAGGCAGATGAAACCGAAGAACGTTCGATGATGGACGATGTGAAAGATTATTTGAAAGCGAAGTACCAGAAGCCTGGCAATGTCTTTCTTGGACTCATCCACCGTCTTGATCGCAATGTCACCGGCATCGTTGTCTTCGCGAAGACCAGTAAAGGCGCATCACGCTTGTCAGAACAGTTTCGCAAGCGAGATATCACCAAGACCTATCACGCGCTCGTAGAAGGCCATCTCGAACGCCCACATGGCACCTTGATCAATATGCTCGATAAAGAAGAGCATAAACGCATCGCCTACGAATCCCCCAAGGGCAAAGAGGCAAAGCTCTCTTATACGGTGATCAAAGTTCTCGGTGAGAATACACTCGTCGAAATTGAACTTTTCACGGGACGCTTTCACCAAATCCGCTGTCAATTTGGCCTGATTGGTCACCCGCTCGTTGGTGACTATAAGTACGGCGCTGACACCACGCTTCCAAACCAAGAGATCGCTCTTGCTGCCACCAAGCTCGCCTTTCAAACGGCAACCGGTGAAAAAGAAGTTGTACTCGAAATCCCAATTCCGACCTGGCATCCGACAAAGTAACTTCAACACCCCTTCAAACCCCCTACCCCGGTTTCTTTCTACGGTATTGGGTTTATGGTGTAGAAAAAACCACCCCTTCCCACGTTTGTGGAAGGGGTTTTTTCTTACCTTCTGAAATTCAGCTGTAACCACAAACCCCTTCCCAGATGTGGGAAGGGGTCGGTAGACACATACCATATACCCAATACATGTGGCTGCCGGGGGTAGGGGGTGTGCGGGGTGAAGGCTTGCTACTTAAGCATTCTTCAACTTCTCAACATCCAATCTCTTCATCTCGAGCATCGCATCCGACATTCGTTTGAATTTGTCTTTATCTGTTGTGGCCATCATCTCATTCATCTCCCATGGGACGATCTGCCAGCTGACGCCGTATTTGTCTTTGATCCAGCCGCATTGCTCTGATTCAGGTACCGCAGAGAGGTTGTCGTAAAAATAATCCATCTCTTCTTGCGAATCACAGTTCACGATCAGCGAGACGCCTTCGTTAAAGGTGAAATCATGTGCTGCTCCGCTGTCCATCGCGACGAGCCATTGGTCGGCGATTTTGATTTCGCTAAACATCACCGTTCCTTCTTTATCATTTGGCATGCCGGCAGGATAATAAGCCGTCTCGCCACGCTTTGAGCCTTTGAAAATTGATTGATAGAAGTCCATCGCCTCATCTGCTTTGCCGCAGACGGCTTCGGTAAACAAAAGTCCTGGCATAATAAGTGGACGCTCGTCGCCAGCAGGATCGGTCAAAAGCAATTGCCACGAGGTGCCGAACTTATCTTGGATCCAACCATAACGCTTGCAGAACGGATATTCACCGATAGGCATCAAGACCTTGCCACCATCAGCTAACTGATTCCAGATCGTATCGATGCGCGTTGCGGCTTCAGGGTCTTGTGACGGATCAAAATTCACCATGAGTGAAATCGACGGATTCATCTTGAAAAATGGACCCGCAGAAATCGAAGCGACCTCATAATTCATAATGGTGAAATTCACGACCTCGGCATTGCCAGAAGGGGTATCCGGCAAGGTAACGCTAAAGCCCATTTTTGAATTAGGAAAAATAGACGTATAAAACTCAGCCGCCTGGCGAGCCTCTTTATCAAACCAGAGATGCGGAACGATCTTTTGGGTGAAGTTATTCATAATTGAAGTGTATACAGTTAAAAACAACTTGTCATCCCAAGCAACCGAAGCGCTAGCGTAGGGCGTCGAGGGATTGACAAACTGTTCTGTCCATGGAACGGAGTGTATAGAATCACACGACCATGACGACCTCTTTGCCGCTTGAACTGCTCAAAAAATACTTTGGTTACGATGAATTTCGTACCGAGCAAGAAGAGATCATCTCACACGTGCTCTCGGGCAACGATGCGCTCGTATTAATGCCAACCGGCGGCGGTAAATCGCTTTGTTACCAGCTCCCCGCTTTGGCCTTTGGTGGATTAACCATCGTCGTCTCCCCTCTCATCGCCCTCATGAAAGATCAGGTGGACGCATTGCGCACCAACGGTATCCCCTCCGCCTTCATCAATAGCTCCCTCCCCGCCTCCGCCATTGCGGATATTCAGCGTCAGTTGCAGGCAGGACAAATCAAACTGCTCTACGTCGCACCAGAACGCTTATCAATGCCAGAATTTCAAACCTTCTTGCAGTCTTTGGATGTTTCTTTGCTCGCCATCGACGAAGCTCACTGTATTTCAGAATGGGGCCATGACTTTCGTCCTGACTATCGCACACTGAAAGATATTCGCGCGCTTTTTGAAGGCGTGCCGCTTATCGCGCTTACCGCTACGGCGAATGACCGCGTCCGCAAAGACATTATCAGCCAACTCGCCCTCGAAGATGGCCGTGTTTTTGTCGGGAGCTTTAACCGTCCAAATCTCACCTATCGCATTCGTCCAAAAAAGAAGGCGCTCGAAGCCCTTCTTCCCATCCTCCAAAAACGCCGCGGGCAATCGATCATCATCTATGTGCTCTCACGCAATAGCACCGAGAAGCTCGCCGAAGAGCTACAACTAAACGGATTTCCTGCACTCGCCTATCATGCTGGCCTCGACCAACGTACGCGCCAGGCGAATCAAGAAAAGTTTATTCGTGATGAAGTGCAAATTATTGTGGCAACGGTGGCTTTTGGTATGGGCGTCAACAAACCAGACGTCCGCCTCGTTGTTCATATGGACTTACCGCCTTCAATCGAAGGCTATTATCAAGAAACGGGTCGCGCCGGTCGTGATGGTTTGCCGAGTGACTGTTTACTCTTCTTTTCAACGGGTGATCGCAGTAAACGCGAATGGTTTATTCGCCAAATGGCCGACGCCAAAGAACGTGAACGTGCCTACCAGCAACTCGGTAGCATGGTCGACTATGCGGCAACCACGATTTGCCGTCGCAAAGTCCTTTTGAATTACTTTGGTGAAACTTGGACCGAAACCAGTTGCCAATTGTGCGACAACTGCCTACCACAAGAAAAAGATCTCTTCGTCGAAGCTACTGCCGACTTTAACGAAGCGCTCTTTGATAAGCTACGAGCCCTTCGCAAAGCCATCGCTACCGAGAAGAATGTTCCGCCATATATCATTTTTGGTGATAAGACATTGCAACAAATGGCGCAGGTCTATCCACAATCACCTGAATCGATGCTCAAAATCACGGGTGTTGGTAAAGAAAAGTTTGCGCAATTTGGCGAAGCGTTTATCCATATCATTCATACATTTGCGCTCGAACACGATCTTGTTGAACAGCCGATCTTTGCCCGCGTCACAAAACCGTCAGCATCAAAAACAAAAACCAAAGTCAGCGATACCATTGAAGAAACCCATCGCCTCTTTCAGCAAGGACTTTCACTCAACGAAATCGCTACGCGTCGCAATCTCGTCATCGGCACCATTGCTCAACATGTTGAAAAGCTACTAGAAACTGGAGCCCCGCTTAAACTCGACGGCGAACGTCTCGGCCTCTCTGATCAAGCGCTGAAAGATATTAATGTCGCATTCGATAAAGTCGGCAAGTGGGCGTTAACTCCAGTCTTCAATCATCTGAAAGAAAAGTATTCGTACGATGAAATTCGTTTCGCCAGAATCCTCAGCAATATAAAACCGCGGTAAGCCGCGGTTTTACTATTTTTCGCTTTTGAAGCTGAGTCTCTGCTTTTTCAACGCCTCCTTCAACATCTTAATCCCCTTTGGGCCCATCCCGTGCAGATCAGCGATCTCTTTTTCGGTATGACGTCCAAGTTGCGCAAGACCTTTGACCTTTGCATGAGCAAGCGCCCTCAAAGCAGGTGCCCCAAGCTTTTCAGGAAAGTCGCTTTCAAATTCTTTGCGATAAGATCCCGACCAGCAAATCGGACATGTTGGACAATCGCTAGTCTTATTAAAGACATGCCCCCGGCTGCAAGTTTTTTGCATAGCGATTACTTCTCTTTTGGCATCTCCCAACGCCAACCGGGTTTTTCACCTTTGGCATAGCAGATGCGAATAAGGGTCGCGGTCAAAATTGCTGACGGGATTATGAAGGTAAAAGCGATTTCTCTCGCTGGTGAATTCTCATCGATCGTGAAGGCAAATGCCACAATCAATAAAACGTAGGCCAGCGTCACGGCCCATCCTTGCCAGGTCACCGGCGTCCAGCCCCATCCAAACCATTTGGCTTTAAACCAATAGCCTTTTGGATTGTCTTTTGCGTAGTCCATGTAGCGTTTAAACATAGACTTTGAGCTTAGCACACCTTTGACAATGCCACTATATTATGATTTGCTCTTCTCCCGGACCTTTACCTAGGAGGACATTTTGGCCACGAATGACGAACTATTGATCCAAACCGACACTCAAGCACGCGCAATTAAAGGGGTAGTCCACCTCTGCAAAATCGCGAAGTCGCTGAAAATCAACATGCCCGTGGGAAAGGAGATCATCCACGCCCACTCTTCGGTGCGGCAGGACTTTCCCTCCAAGGGAGGCGCTGAGGGCATCAAGGCACGCGTCGTCGTGTTCTATCTCGGAGATCTGCAGTGGGCCATGCACTTCACTCTGCGCTGCGGAACAAATGCCGACGGGCAGCCTCGTAGCACCGCACGCCTGCAGTGCGAATACCGGTATCCGAATGCTCGTCGAGCGACGATTCACATCGATGACGAGAGCGGCCTGCTACAGCGCAGGCTCAACGTCCTCGAGGAGCCCGTTGTCGACCAGCGCTACTATGGCAAGGTTCACAAGGCCGTCTGGCTCGAGAAGAAGTCGAAGTTCGACAAGAGCAGATTCGATCAAGTCTTGAAGGGCATGCTCGAGATCTACGCCAAGCAACCCGTCGAGTTCATCAGCACCCAGCACACCTGGAACAGCCAACCGATAACCTCGGCCTGAACACACAGCAGGGGCACAACGAAACTCGTTGTGCCCCTTTAACATCATCTATTTTTTGCGAGTAAAAAGTTTGATTACCTCATTAATCACCGCAATAACGGGCACAAACAAGACCCCACCTAAAGCAGCAAGGCCAAGCAGGCTCAGACTGATATTAATAACTCTCCCCCACATCATAAGACGTTGAGATTCAAGTTCAGTAGGAGCTCCTGAAGATAATACGGTTGAAAAATAAAAACTCACAATAGCCCAGAGCGCGAGAATGATTGGCAGAGCAATAATGGAAATGATAAATACCGGAAGTAATACACCCTCTTTTTTTGGCGCTACCAGTTGTGGATCGTCTGCACTCTGCGGTTGAATATCAAGGATGGCCATATCGATTAGTTACAGTGAATAATTAGGCTTTGCGTAAAATCTTATCCATAGATCTACCTTTTGCCAACTCGTCTACGAGTTTGTCCAAGTAGCGAATCTCGCGCATCAATGGCACTTTGATCTCTTCAAGACGAACGCCACAAATCGTGCCCGTAATCAACGAGCGCGATGGATTCATCTTCTTCGCTTCAGCGAAAAACGTCTCAAAATCTACCTGCTTTTTGATCTGTGATTCAAGTTGCTTTTGCGTATAGCCCGTCAACCAACGAATTACTTCGTCGACTTCGTCTTTTGTACGGCCTTTTCTCTCAGCCTTCGTGATATAGAGAGGATAGACACTTGAAACGGCCATTTTATAGATACGATGGTTTTTCTCGTCTTTCATAGGGATATTTATAATCAATTCAAAGAGTAGTGAGCTTGAGCGACAAAGACTCTAGGTCATCTACGGTGCACGCCGTACTCCATTGGTCTGAATGTACTAAAAAATCATTCATGAGTTCGGATATGGTAAACCAACGAACTTCCGCAACCTCGTTATCAGAAAAATGAATATCACTCATATCGCCATCAAACCTCACCATGTAGTTTGTATAGTGAACGAGCTTATCTATTTTTTTACCTGTCGAAATCTCTACTACGTCCTCAGTATTAACTCTCAGCCCCGCCTCTTCTTCAAGCTCTCGAACGGCGACATCCGTAAATAACTCTCCCGCCCCTACATGCCCACCAAAATAAAACTGCCACTTGTCTGGATTTGCAGACACATTATTCGACCGCTTTGAGCACAGCACCTCATTTTTTGAGTTAACGATAAAAACCCTAACAACGGCATACCACCATCTTGGTGGCTGCGTTTTTACCTCAGAACGCGGATGCGTTTCGGTTGGGTTACCGGAGGCATCGTAGCACTGCAACAACTCATCTATCATAAAGAAAAAGTATCATAACAATCAAAAAACCACCACTCGCGTGTTGGTTTGATGATGGCGAGAAATATCCGTTAGGCCGCTTCAAATCTTGCTCTATTATCCATCATCCATTTTTCCTTCTCTCCCTCACCTTTCTTTGGATCGTTCATCACATCCGCGTGCATCTCCATATAGTGCGGCATGAGCGCCTGCATCCAGTCCTCAAATGTCTCTCCTTGAGCCGTTGCTTCACATAAGTCACATTTTAGGGTCTTCATTGGGATAGTTCATTAAGAATGATGGTCATAAATATAACAAAAAACATCAGCTTGCGCTAATGTTTTTTTATGGCTCCGTATCGTGGAAAATGTTAGAAATGCATTTATGCAACTTCCTGGCTACATCTCTATTGCCAAACAGACAGCAGTAGAAACATACGCATAATTATCTAAAACAGCGGTAATAACCAAGCTCAGTGTCGGTTAGGTAGAGCTGCCAATACTCGTCGCCGTACATATCTAACCCTTCTTTGGAAACAACGGGTGGTAATTTATCTACCACAGAAAATCCCACCTCCTTGAGCACAGCTTCAAATGTAGAAGGTTCAATATAATAGGCATTTAAGACGCATATGCTTTTTTGGTCCCTATCGAACAACTCTAACGTCATCGGTGTACCATCTCGATATAAACCATGGACCGTTTTGCGTGCACCATACTCCTTCAAATCTCGACCCGACGGAAAGTCGATAACAAATATCACTCTCCCTCCTACTGTTAGCGCCTCTTTTATACTTTTAAGAAAAATGGTCAGCTCAACTTTTGAAGAAAGGTAGTTGACGAGAAATGGAGCACATATAATATCCGCCTTTGGCAGCGCTCCCCTGAAGACGTTCTCAACAAGGTACTCTGTATTTGAACGTGGTACTTTTCTCGCCATCTCAATCTGCGTGTCAGAATTGTCGATGCCAAGCACACTCTTCGCACCTGCATCAGCAAAAGCACGCGAAAAAAATCCACTGCCACAACCTAAGTCCAAGACTGTTTTTCCCGACAGCGCTCCGCTAGCTTGCAAAACAGTGGGCAATATCGAAAAATATTTGTCCTGTTTCAAATCAGTCTGATGATATCTAATTGCTAATCTATTGTAATCATTCAGTTCCATATTCATCAGAGTTTAGTCTAATCAACAAAGGTCGATTCGTCTATGTCCTGACCGGTTCTTATTCCTGCGTGGACATTAATAAAAACACCTGTTTTCACAGATGCTTTTATATGGCTCCGAGGGGGGGATTCGAACCCACGACCAAAGGATTAACAGTCCTCTGCTCTACCACTGAGCTACCTCGGAATATGAAGTTGTGCCGGAATACTATCGTTTTGCCCCAAGATGGTCAAGATGTGGAAAATCCCCCATTTTCTGTAGCTTGTCATCCCGAGCGAGCGGAGCGAGTCGAGGGATTGCCTTTTTTGCCATTTTAAGGTATCCTCAGCGAAATTTTCTATGGAACACGGCAACGTTATCGTCCGCTTTCAGGACGTCACCTACGGTTACGACGAAGAGCATCCAACCCTTGAGGAGGCCAGTTTTTCGGTACGTGAGGACTCCAAAATCACCCTCATGGGCCAAAATGGCGCTGGCAAGTCGACGCTTTTCAAGTTGATGCTCGGCCAATTAAAGCCACTCGAAGGCAAAATTCATATTCGTGACAATGCCAAAATCGCCATCGGTTTACAGGTTATGGCCAAAGAGAACCTCGAAAAGACGGTTCGCGAATACTTCGAACAGTGTTTTGAAGAGAAGAAATACGACCTTGATAAGCGCATTAAAGACGTCCTCGAAGTCGTAAACCTCGACACTCCCCTCGATAAGATCGTGAAGGCCTTTTCAGGTGGCCAGCAGGCGCGTTTGCTTTTGGCGTATGCATTGATCCAAGAACCAGACATTCTTTTGTTGGACGAGCCTACTAATAACCTCGACACTGAAGGTATTGAGCATCTCACCGGCTTTTTGATGATGTATCCAAAAACCGTGATCGTCATCTCTCACGATGCGGATTTCTTGAACGCATTTACCGAAGGTGTTTTGCATCTCGACAGCTATTCGCACAAAGTCGAACAATACGTCGGTAACTATTTTAACGTGGTTGAAGAAATCGCCGCTCGTCTCGAACGCGAACGCATGGCAAATGCCCGTTTAGAAAAATCCATTCAAGATCGCAAAGACAAGGTCAACTTCTTTGCCAATAAGGGTGGTAAGATGCGTAAACTTGCATCAAAACTCCGTGACCAAATTGAGGACGCAGAAGAAAACATGGTCGACGAACGCAAAGACGATAAAACGATTCGTGAGTTCACCATTCCTTGCCAAGAGTACAAAGAAACCATCGTAAAATTAAAATCCGTTCGCATCATTAAACAACACGAGCCCTTCCGTGCAGAAATCGACCTCAGCCTTCGTCGTGGCCGTAAGCTTTTGATCTCTGGTCCTAATGGTATCGGCAAATCGACGCTCTTGCGTCACCTCGCTGAAAACAATGACCCTGGTGCCGTTATCGGCGAAGGCGTGAAGGTCGGGTATTACCGCCAAGACTTCTCTGGCTTGGACTTCGATAAGACGGTCTTTGAGTCTATGGCCGAGATGATGGGCATTGCGGACAAAGAAGTTATTTATGCAACGGCTGCTCAGTTCTTGATCCCTTCAAAGATCATGCACAATAAAGTTGGTTCGATGTCCGAAGGTCAAAAAGGGTTGCTCTGTTTTGCCCGCTTCGTCTTGCAAGAACCAGCGCTTCTCATTTTGGATGAGCCGACCAACCATATCAACTTTCGCCACTTACCGATCATTGCTAAAGCGCTCGATGCGTTTGAAGGCGTGGTCATCGTCGTGAGCCATATGCCCGACTTCGTGAGCCAGATCACCTTTAATGAGTATCTCGACCTCAGCACGCTCTTAAATCGCGCTGAACCGGAGATGTAATGAACCGATAAACCCCGCCTTTGCAGCGGGGTTTATCTTTGCTAGGCTTTTTCTGCCCTTTCACTCAAGATGAGGTTCGCATGTTTCCAGACATTAGCGTCGAGGATCCCTACCAGCTCACCGAAGAAGAAGAGCTTTGGATCACAACCCTTCACAATAGCATCTCAAAGGTGAAGACCTTCGATGGATTCAGGTCCGATGGGATGATTCAGCGGATACGCGTTATCCTACCAGAAGAGATCAGTAAGCTGATCGCGTTAACCGAGGCGGGCAAGTTAATTTGCTACATGGGTAGCAGTAACTTTGGCTTCGGTCTCTCTGCAAGCTTCTTCAAACATCCGTCTTTTCCGGCGGCTCAATGCGGTGTAAAACCCACCGTCCTCATTACGGTCACTACCGACCATTTTTGGCCGGAGGACAGCAAAACAAATGAACCTCGCAAGCGCATGGATGAACTCTGGGATACCTTCTCGCCTTCATTCTACTCCGAGACAAATGTCCGCATGATCGAGTTCTACCGCTTCGAGAAACCTCGCCCGCGCAGCGACTACGAATACTGAGCGTGCCTCTCCCCTGCCCCTCTCTCAACGAGAGGGCTTTTGATTTACAAACCGAAACCCCCTTTCACACCAAGTGAAAGGGGGTAGGGGGAAGTCTAGTAATCAGCGAGGCGACGAATAAGAGGATGGTTTTGGATCTTCTCGAGCGCTTTTGCTTCGATCTGACGAATACGTTCACGAGTAACATCGAATTCTTTACCTACTTCTTCAAGGGTGTGGGATACGCCATCAACGAGGCCGAAACGCATTTCAAGAATCTTCTGTTCACGCGGATTCAAGTCTTTGACGATCTCATTCACGTAATCTTTCAATAACTGAAGAGCCGCTGAACGATCTGGTGTGACGTTCTTCACGTCTTCGATGAAATCTTCAAGTGTTGAATCTTCATCATCATCACCCACCGAGGTTTCAAGCGAGACGGTATCTTGTGAGATCTTGATGATGTGGCGGACTTTGTCGAGGTCTTGGCCCATTTCGGCTGCGATTTCTTCTGGCAACGGTTCGCGTCCAAGTTCTTGGATGAGCTCACGTTCGATTTGTTGAAACTTATTAATGGTTTCAACCATATGCACTGGGATACGAATGGTACGGCTTTGGTCTGCGAGGGCACGGGTGATGGCTTGGCGAATCCACCACGTTGCATACGTCGAGAATTTGAAACCTTTGCGGTATTCGAATTTCTTTACGGCTCTAAAGAGACCGATATTACCTTCTTGAATCAAGTCGAGAAGCGACAAGCTCTTACCAGTAAACTTCTTTGCGATAGAAACAACGAGACGCAAGTTGGCTTCGATAAGCATTTGCTCTGCTTCTTTTTCTCCGCGTTCTTTGCGTTTTGCAAGAGCAACTTCTTCTTCACCGGTGAGCAATGGAATTTTACCAATCTCACGCAAGTACATCTGAATCGAATCTGCCGTCAACAATTCTGACGGATCAACACGACCGCGACGTTCATCAACACTGTGGAGGGTATGTAAAATTTGGTCGCGTTCTTTTTGGCGGCCGAGAATACCTTCTTTTTGTTCGACGATGCCAATACCGGCGCCATCAAGACGATCGATAAAGGCTTCATAGATATCAATATAGTCTTCAACTTCAGCGAATGAGTATAAGACTTCATTCTCGGTCAAAAATCCGCGTGATTTGGCTTTTTCAAATAAACGGTCAATCGCTTCTTGTGAAGGCGGTTGGGATTTTTTATACGGTACGCGAACAGGCTGATGCATGATGGCAACAGACTTTCTGACAGCGGGCTTTGGTTTAACAACAGGTGTTCTAACAGCACTCGCGACAGGCGTCTTTACGGTGTTCGGAGCGGGCTTTAAAGGCTTCTTCGCGAGTTTCTTCGGCGAAGGCTTGGTGGGTTGAAACGTTTTCGACATTTTCAGGGACGGTTTCGATGCGGATTTATTGGCTTTAGAAGCCGGTTTAACGGCTTTGGCAGCCTTGGTAGGGCGCTTGGTAGGCATAGATTCGCCAGCACAGAGATATTCTCAATGGTGCCAGCATTAGGTCAGTTTTTGAAACTGTTCGAGAAGGGCAGTCATGCGCTCTTGGTCGTTGAGGCGTTCTGCTTCCCGCATCTGTTGTTCGAGATGTCGGCGCTTTATTTTCTTCAGGCGATCCTGAAGAGCGGCGGCATCCCTCTGTAATTCGCGCTTGAGTTGCTCAAGCGGTTGTCCCTGGAATTCGCGCTCCGCAAAAAATGCGAGAGCATCGAAGGTCGTCGCCTCATCCGACGCCAGAGAGGCCGGAGGACGGATACCCGTCGCAATATTGGACGGTGTTTCTTGACGGGTTTGAGTATAGGCTGTCCCCAAGGCCATGTAAAGCTTCTCGAGGTCTGGACGGCCAAAAACCGGCTCGGCCCAGCCGCATTCTTGCAATATATTCTTAGGGTCCTCCTTAAAATACAAACACATCGCCAAAATACGCTCTTCTTGGGCTTCATTCCAGAGACGATCAGGATCCATCGGCTCGATAGGAGCCTCGGCAGGCGCCTCTTCGCGCGGTAATGGCGTACCATAGATCTTTGCCTTGCCCAGCTTCTGTAGAACCTCTTCAAGGGCACTAAGGCTCGTATCAAGGTCTTTCGCGAGGCGACGCATCCAATGATCGCGCTCAACGGCGTCAGCGATACGACCAATCTCGGGTAAAATCATCTTCACGATCTCTTTTTTGCCCTCTGGTGTGGACGGTGACCCGGCCTTAAAACCCATACGATAGACCCATTCCATAATTGGGATGGCATTCTTAATCGCATCTCTCCACAATTGCGGATCTTTGCGCACCGCCTCATCAGGATCTTTACCCGCTTCAGGCGGCAACGTAATCACGCGGATAGAAAAATCTTGAGAGCGCGCCAAATCCAACCCACGCAAGGTCGCCGCAACACCGGCAGAATCTTGATCAAAGGCAATCGCGATATTGGTCGTGAAGCGTTTAATCAAAAACAATTGCTCACCTGTTAACGCCGTACCACTCGATGCCACCACATTTTGTACATTGAACTGATGTGAACCCACCACGTCCATATTACCTTCAACGATCACCGCCATATCATCTTGGCGAATCGCGCCTTTGGCCTTATCTAACCCATAAAGTACTGCAGACTTCTTATAGGCCGGCGTTTCTGGCGTATTCACGTACTTTGGCTGATCTTTTGCGTCGGTGAGAATACGCGCCGTAAAACCAATCACATGACCCTGCACATCCCAAATGGGGAACATGAGACGACCGCGAAAACGATCATAGACGCCACTCCCCTTCTCGCGCTTATTCGCGAGACCAGCTTGAATTAATTCAGTGTCAGTAATGCCTTTTGTTTTTGCATAATCTGCAAACGCCGACCATTCATCTGGAGAATATCCAAGAGAAAAAAGATCCGCTGTCAGCGTATCAACACCGCGCTTCGCGACATAAGCACGTGCGATCTCAGCATCTTGAGCGGTCTCAAGCGTTGAACGATAAAAACGACGAGCAAGATCGTTAATTTCAAAAAGTCTTTGTTTGCTATTGTACTCTGGCTTGTGTTCAAACTCCGGCAAGGTCACCCCCGCTTTGCCAGCGAGATGTTGCAGCGCTTCACGAAAACCAAACCCCTCCATGCGCTGCACAAATGAAAAAATATCACCTCCCTCATCACATCCAAAACAATGCCAGCTCTGGCGCGGACGCGAAACGAAAAACGAAGGCGTGCGCTCATTATGAAATGGGCAATTCGCCTTAAACGTACCTGTACCCGAGGGTTTGAGGGGCAGATACTCCCCTACAATATCGGCAACGTCGAGTCGTGATTTAATTTCTTGGACGGCATCCATACCCCGCTTTTATCATACCGTACGAAAAAAGAACAAACCCAACTCACCCTGCCCCGTAACGCCGCTACGCTTGCTATTACGGGGCGGTCCCTCTCCGTTTGGAGAGGGTTTTCAGATTCAGAACACCCTCTCTCTACAGAGAGGGACACCACGACAGTATGTCGGGGTTGGGTGAGTGGCCTCAGGAGCCTATCTCGTCCTCCCATGTCTCCCCTTCTTCTCAACGTTTTTCTTCTCTTTGTCCGGCAAAGCCGATTCGCGGTTACGTTTGCGAAGCTCATTATCAAGCTGGTTAATTTCATCGCGCAGAATGGCGGCCAATTCGAATTCAAGATTCTTGGCTGCTTCTTTCATTTCTTTTTCTTTTTGTTTGATGATATCACCGAGCGCATGCGAATCTGCGGTGAGCTCGAGTTTCAAAATCTCTTTAATGTCTTTTTCACTAGCGGACAAACCAAGAATTTCACGAAGATCGTCAATCGCTTTAATAATCGTCTTCGGCGTAATCTTGTGTTTGATATTGTACGCAACCTGCTTGGCACGACGGCGCTCGGTTTCTTTAATCGCGCGATCAAGTGAACCCGTCATATTATCGGCATACAAAAGCACGCGACCGCGCACATTACGTGCCGCACGACCGATGGTTTGAATGAGGGACGTTTCAGAACGCAAGAAACCTTCTTTGTCCGCATCCATAATCGCCACCAATGACACTTCAGGAAGATCGAGACCTTCACGAAGCAAGTTCACACCCACGATAATGTCATAGGTACCTTTGCGAAATTCAGAAAGAATCTCAAGACGCTCGACGGTTTCAATACCGCTATGCAAATAACGCACCTTCAACCCACGTTCGGTCATAAAGGTCGTGAGATCTTCAGACATCTTCTTCGTGAGTGTCGTCACGAGAATACGCTCACCGCGCGCAATAACTTCTGGGATGCGGTTATTCAAAAGATCATGAACCTGGCCTTCGTATGGCGATGGGATAGCGAATGGCAATTCAATCGGCAAGTCTCCCGCCTCATATTCGCCTGGAGTTACAGGCAATAAGACCACTTCAGGATCAACAAGGCCGGTAGGACGAATGATTTGCTCGGCGATACGCGAAGAGTTCTCACGCTCATATTTGCCAGGCGTTGCTGAAACGAAGATGGTTTTCTTCATCTTCTTTTCGAGCTCATGAAATTGCAAAGGACGGTTATCGGCCGCTGAAGGCAAACGAAAGCCATGTTCAATCAACGATTGCTTGCGCGAGCGATCACCTTCATACATGCCGCCAAGTTGCGGTACGGTGACATGCGACTCATCAATCACAATCAAACAGTCTTCAGGAAAGTATTCAAACAACGTATCCGGCGGCTCGCCTGGAGCGCGACCTGAAAGTGGCTGCGAATAGTTTTCAACACCATTGCAATAACCAAGGGTTTCAAGCAATTCAAGATCGTATTTGGTTTTGCGTTCGAGACGCTCTGCTTCAAGAAGCTTGCCGTTCTTTTCAAAATATTCAAGACGTTCTTTGAGCTCTTGGCGAATCTTCACCAATGCCTCTTCGCGCTCTTTGGTTGCCGTAATGAAGTGCTTAGCAGGAAAGAGCCATAAGTCATTGATTTTGCTTTCAAACGCTTTTGACACCGGATCTTGGCGATCGATATGCTCGATGAATCCGCGTGTGGCGTCAATACGATAAACAAACTCTTCATTCACCGGCATCACTTCTAATAAGGTGCCGCGCAAGCGAAAGGTACCGCGGGTCAAATCGGTTTGGGTGCGGGTGAACTGCATATCCACCAAACGTTGCAAGACTTTTTCACGATCAAAATCCTCACCC
>JAMIEW010000015.1:0-6455 GCA_035906575.1 bacterium | reverse complement strand
TCGGCGTCCACACCAAACGTGACTCATGCCAATGCGGTGGTAATTGAGCGAGGGCGCCCCGTAATGATTCATTCGTATATAAAAACCACTCGTGAACGGTATCGAGCTTTTTTAATTCTTCAATCACGTTCATCGCATACCATTCAACGCCGGTTTTTTGAACGCGGTTTGCGCGTGATGCTTCGATGCCGATCTTCATATCTGTAGGATAGCAAAATCTCCCCCGTTAGGAAGAGAAGACGCTGCGTTTATAGAGATCAAGGTTTTCGAGAGCGATACCCGTGCCTTTAGCAACGCATTGCTGAGGGTGGTCGGCCATAAAAGCCGGCACACCGGTCGCCTCTGAAAAGAGGCGGTCGAGATTACGAAGCTGAGATGAGCCACCTGAAAGCACCATGCCTTTTTGCATGACGTCCGCAGAGAGCTCTGGTGGCGTATTACGCAAAACATCTTTGATCGCATCCACGATGCCCGCGAGTTCATGTTGAATCGCATCCGTAACGTCGTCGGATGTGACCGTAATAACACGCGGCAATCCATTAATCATGTCACGGCCTTTGACTTCGAGCTCTAACTTTTCTTCAAGATAAAGGGCTGAACCGATGCGGATTTTGATTTCTTCAGAGGTGCGTTCACCGATCGCGAGGCCGTATTTGCGGCGCACGTGTTCTTGAATGGCGCCATCAAGCTTATTGCCACCAATACGAACAGATGAAGAAGCAACAATACCACCCAAAGAGATGACGGCGATTTCTGACGTACCGCCACCAATATCAATGATCATATGGCCAGAGGCTGAACCGATAGGGATATCGGCACCAATAGCGGCTACTACCGGCTCTTTAATGATGTACGCGGCACGAGCGCCGGCACTAATCGTCGCATCGATAACGGCGCGACGCTCGGTCGAAGTGATGCCACCCGGCACCGCGACCATGACCTCTGGACGAAAAAGACGCACGCCACCAAGCGCCTTATTAATGAAATAGCGAAGCATGGCTTCGGTGGTACGGTAGTCAGCAATAACACCGTCTTTTAATGGGCGCTTTGCGACGATGGTATCAGGTGTGCGGCCGATCATGTCCTTGGCTTCTTTGCCAACGGCGAGCACTTTTTTATCAGCCAATGAAATAGCGACGACCGATGGCTCGTTAATAATGATCCCTTTTTTCGGAACGTAGACGAGTACCGTCGTTGTACCGAGGTCGATGCCAATTTTTTTTCCAAACATAGCGGCTAGAAGGTAATGCTAAAATCGCGAGTCAGGTCCCAAAACTTCGTATAGCGGTAGAAAAGATCTCCCCACTCTACGCGATCTTCAGGAGGTACCGCGTCTTTAATGTTCTTACCGAATGAGAGATCGAGCGTCAATTCACGCTTTGCCCCAGGCTGTTTTTGGGCTAAAAGGCTGTATTCACCCTTTTTCACCTGCTCAAGAATCCGTGGGGGTAACTTATAGGTAAATGAGATGCTATTACTTGACGCCAACTCTACGGCCCAGTGACAACCAAAGACCTGCTTGCCTAAGTCTTTGTACACATCAGGGCGGCAACCGCTCGCGGTGATGAATTCTGAACCCTCTGGCACATAGACACGCGTATAGCTTCGATATCGAGAATAACGCCAATCAGCCACCTTGGTATTATTGCGATAGTTCAAACGCACCGTCGCAACCAAGGCGCCATTTACGTCTTCAGTAATGGTATAGGTCGCCATTTTGTCTGTGACGCCATCGGTTTTTTGGGCATTGATATTTGCATCAATAATCCAGAGATAATCATGGTCGGTAGCCATGGTACGACCTGTCCAACCACGGCGCTCAAGCACCTCTTGCACTGCGCGGTCACGAGAAGACACAATCATATCCCCTTTATTCAGCGCATCTGTCACAACCGACAATAAGGTTGGCCAAGATGACGCAGGTAGTGACATCAGACGACTAATCAACGCATCACCAACTTGTTTTACGATTTCTTTGCGCTGAGCCTCGGGCTTGCCTTCATAGAGAAAGCCTTGCTCAACATCAAATTGTAGCTTGTCAAAAAAGTTTGTCTCATCAAAGACACGACCCTCAACCGTGATCGGACCCGTTAATCGCAAAAAGCCTTTGAAGAGTTCTGGGGTGACAAAGATCACGCCATCAACCTGCACGTCTTTGTTGCGACCGAGCTTATTTTCACGAACATAAAAATCCATGATCGTCGCGGCAGAGGTTGGGACGTCTGGCGACCAGTTCGCGTCACGTAAATAGAATACTTGATTCAAAAACTGCCCCGCTAAACCCGTTGGCTGGGGTTCGGTCCAGAGACCCTCGACGGACTTGTCCAATGTATACACATCTTCGAACTCAAACGATTCTAGATGTCCGGCATCAACGCTCACCACGCCGATATTACCAATAAAACCACCTGTTGGTCTGAGCTCATCGCTGTTTTGCAATAAGACTAAATAGGTTTTTTTATCTGGGATACCAGAGAGCGGCACCATCCACTCAAGGACGTCGACCGCACTTTTGAGAGCCGTGTCGGCTTCGGCTAAACGATTCGCATAAGGCGATACCGCGTCGCGTACGGGTGCAACCAATTCATCCTGTGGAATGCGTGCCCATGCATCTGAAGCGATGGCAATTTTTTCACGCGCCAAGCGGAGCTTTGGTAAAAGCTCATAGAGCTTGGTCATCATGGCCTTGCGCTCTTCACGCGTGAGGTCTTGATAAGAGCGACTACTGCCAATCACCTGCCCCGGTAAGGCGGCATCGTTAAGAGCCTCATTAATTTCTTTTGCCACCTGAACGAGCTCACGGGCGCCTGAGATCGCTGAACCACCAACGCGGCCGACAGATTCAAGTGATTGGATGCGTGAACCGATCCATGGCGCATAACGCCATGCGCCAAAAGCCTTGAAGCCATTTTGTACGTCCCTTAATCCCTCTTCGGCGACAACAAGATCTTGGTCAGCGCCAGCAAAGTCTAACCCCGCGACACGCTCAGGCAATCGCTTTAAGGCGGCACGTGCCGAGATCGCCCCCGAACTCGCCAATGCTGAGCCATAGAGCACAGGCAAAATCAAGACAATAACAAGCAGACCAACGAATAACGCAATAGGCCAACGAATATCTTTAAGCCAGGAGGGCTTTTCGGTCTTTTGCTTTGGCGGGGTTTGGTGCGAATCTGGAACCTCGTTTAAGAGATTTGGGGACGAATGGGTCATGCCCCTATGATACACGTGGAGACGCTTTGCCGCGATGCTTGAAAAAATAATAAACGGCACTCTTGATATGCTCGCGAACGACGCGGTTTGTCACGAGATCTAAAGGCGAACGAAGACGGCTTTCACGCTTATGGTAGTGGACAAGTCTCGCGCCCGGATAATAGGCGACACGATGTCCAGCCTCCCAAGCACGACGGCAAAGATCGGTATCTTCAAAGTACATGAAGAAGCGGTCATCGAATCCGTTTAAGGCATCGTAAACATGGCGACGAATTAACATCGCCGAACCCATCACCCAATCGACGTGCTGCACCTGTTCACGGTCCATCGACTTTAAGAGGTATTGCTCAAGGGTCCGCTTTGCCCAAGGTAATGAACCTAAAAACGTCCGACGGTAAATCGGCACCATGATAGAAGGAAATGCGTAACAATTTTCTTGCTCAGTGCCGTCCGGATTCGTGGTGCGCGGGCCAGAGATAGCGACGTCTTCGGTCGCATCCATCCATTCTACCCAACGCTCAAGTTCATTTGAAAACAATAAGACATCGGGATTAATTAATGCAGCGTACTCCCCCGTCGCTTGTTTAAGTGCGAGGTTATTGCCGCGTCCAAAACCCAAATTGTCTCCCGCCTTGATATAGGTTACCCATGGATACTTCTCTGTCACCATCTCTTGTAGACCATCGGTACCATCACAATCAACGACAAAATATTCGTAATCAAAACCAAGCGCCGCATCTTGGACGCTTTGCAATAAATGCCTAATGAGATGTGCCGAACGGTAGTTTACCGTGACAAAACTCACCTTTGGTCGAGGATTCGACATGGCGCACATGTATCAGATTTTGCCCGCTCCGACAAGGGGCGTGAACCAAGATTTGCGTTTGGCGGCGCTAATAAGTTGGCGGCGATACTTGTTGTGCCAGCGATAGGCAATAAAGCGTGCCTGCCACTGTTTAGACGTCTTGCCCCATTGTGAAGGACTGATCAATAACAAAAACACCCCATAAAATGCCCGTAGAATAATCCATGGCAGATGACGAAAACGCCAAAGACCGTGGTCCATCGCGGACTCGACGATTTGAAAACAGCGCATCATCTCAAGCGAGGTTTTGCCGCGATCAAGGGACAAGCTTGCCGGCCACCACACGGCGGCGTCGTCTAATCGCTCTGAAACGGCGCCGGTTGCTGTTAAGAGCGCGAGCAGATGATCGGGCGAACAAGGCAATAATGAGGCGTCGTCTAACCACTCTGCTAAAACAGGCGAAGCGAGTAATGACGCACGCACCACAAAAGCATGTGGCGCCGGCGCAAACCAGACCATCGGTGATACGAGCTCTTTGCGATCACGCCCACGCAATAAGGCGATTGGTCGACGAAAACGATTGAGTGCTTGGCCCGCAGATAGAATCTTATTTGAAAAGGCGTAGACACGACGTTCGTCGGCGTCTTGTTCTTGGGTGGCGGCGCAAACGGTTGCACCAACCATCCCGATGGCGGGCTCTCGATCGAGCTTGTCCATAAAACGCTTTAGCGCTTCTTGGCCAAAAAGCACACCCGAACGCACAAACACCACATAACGCTTCTCGAGATCTTGTCCTTCCCAACGGTTGAGCGCAAAGCGCAGTCCCCGCTTCCAGCAGAGTGAGAGGTCTTGGCGCTTTGCTTGGCGCAGCATCACCGTCTTCGGATCTTCATCAACAGCCACTGAACGATCGGGGGTATTTTGAATCACTAAAGATTGCCAATCATCGGTTGTTTGGCCTTCGAGGGTGGCGCGTGTTTCTTGCCAGAGGGTTTCGTCTCCGTCCAAGACCGCGATGGTCATGAGTCTCGTCGCAGCTTGCATACTACGTTTTCGTGACGGGATCCTTGCGCTTCAAAGTCACGTTAAATCCGAGCGGTTTATTAAGCATCATGCGCGTTTGAGCATCAATGGCGGGGATAGATCCAAAGAGAATGAGCGTCACTGGCGCCAAAAGCCATTGCAAACAAATCGTGAGATACGCAAACGGTCGCGGATAGCGGTGAGGGATCGGCGGTAATAACGTCAATGCCAAACCTGCTGACACAAACATCCCAAGCAATGACAAACGCATCAGCCACTGCAAAGTAAACGGCGTATTCTGAAAAATCGCATATGAACGAAAGGCTTCAGGCGCCACAAAGAATGGCAAGTAGCCGAGGACCGTAATCAAAAGCGGTGCCGTTGCCCAGGTGAGTGTGCCTTCGAATTGCTTAAAGATCCAAACAAATTTTTCCCATCGAGACATGTGTTTATCTTCTGAAAACTTTTCAATCATGTACGGAAAGTTCTCAACACCCCAAGCCCAACGACGCAGCTGCTTATAGAGCGCCGGCAATGCCTGAAAGTATTTGCCCGTCATGACGGTATCCATGGATACCGGTAAATGAATTGGTGTCACGCGATAATGCCCGTGATAATGAATGAGCCCTTGCAAAAAAATACGCGAGTCCTCAGAGACGATGTCTTTTTGCCAATACCCAACATCCATTAACATGCGCAGCGACATCGAATGCGAAGAGAATGTCATCATGCCCTCAGGGCGAGCAAGCTCGGTCATGAGCCAAAACGTGGTACCAAACATGGCCACGCGCACAGCGGCTGGCGACTCCCACATATTGTTATTGTAGAGCGCTACAGGTTGATACGAGCTACGGGTTGGCTCAGGCACTCGCAAATACTCCCACGTCACGTTTGAGAAATACTGCGGATGAACGATGGTATCGATATCGAAAGAAGACACGATGGTCCAATCAGGATCGAGGCCGGCGGCAAGCAATGAAGCCTCAACTTGATGGGCAGCGTAGTTCAAGTTTGAACCTTTACCCGGAATCTCATCAGGCAAGCCGACCGGATGAACCGTGGCATAAAAACCTGCAAAGACCCCTTTGAATTCGCTTTCGACCTGTTGAGCAATTGAACGAAAATTCGCTTCATCACGACCTTCTCCCGCTACAACAATAAACATGCGATCAGCTGGATACGAGACCTTTGACAGTGTGTGCAAGGTTTCACGTACCACCGAAAGCGGCTCTTTATAGGTCGGTAAAAAAATCACGTGGCGGATTTTTTCGTAATTCGGCAAAAGTCGGGCTTCTGACTCCCAATCACGTTTGATAGCCTGACGGTATCGCCACCATGACACGACGAGAAATGGTGCAAAATAGGTCACTCGCAACAACCAATACAGATCAAAAATAATGATAAAATAGACCATCCA
>JAMIEW010000014.1:0-14280 GCA_035906575.1 bacterium | reverse complement strand
TCTAGAGAGGGCAGGGTGAGTTGGTTTGCGGGGTTTTTTATTTGGTGTTTAGATGCCGGCAGACTCGCACCTTCACCTGGAGGATTACTCATGATGGCAATAAAGCGCAATGGCGCACTCCCCGATCAGACTCTGCTTCAGATGATCGAGGACGGACTGATTATTGGCGCAGACGAGGCTTGCATACAGCCTTCGTCCATGGACTTGCCGATCTCGCTCGAGATCTATCGCATGCCTGGGTCTATCTTGCCCCGCGAGAACGAGCGCATTCGCGATTTTGTTGCCAAATTCGGCATCGTGGTGCTGCCCGGTACTATTCTCAGGCGGGATGATGTTTATCTCTGTAAGCTGAAGGTCTCTCTCAGACTCCCGTCAGGGATCTGTGGCAAGGGTAGCAGCAAGAGCTCGACCGGTCGCGTCGACGTTCGTTGCCGCCTCTTGGCGGATTACATTCAGAGATACGACTTCATCCCCGACGGCTATAGCGGTGACCTTTGGGTCGAAATCGTACCAAAGTCATTCGACGTCATCTTGCACGAAGGTTTGCGGCTGAACCAACTCAGATTCTTCTATGGTGACGAGCGTTTCAACCAACTCGAGCACCAGATGGCTTTTGATAAGTTCGGACTATTGCGTGACCGCAATGGCAACAGACTGCCCTGCGAAAAGCACGTTTCGAGAGAAGGCGTCATTATGACGGTAGACCTCTCGATCAACCCTGTCGTTGCCTACCGATCCAAGCGACCGCATCGGGCGCTCGATCTCAGCTCGACATCCAAGGTCGACTCGAGAGATTACTTTGAGGTCATCGAACGTCCGACGAGTGGCGAGCTCGTTCTCAAACCAGGAGAGTTCTATCTCTTGGGGACACGGGAACGGATTGTCATCCCGCCGGATTATGCGGCTGAGATGGTGCAGTACGATGCCACCATCGGCAACCTCTTCACCCACTTCGCTGGCTTCTTTGACCCCGGCTTCGGCTGGCGAAACGACGGTGATAACAATATCGTAGGCAATGTGGCTGTGATGGAGGTCGAAGTCCATAGTAGCGCCACGGTTTTGCGCGATGGGCAAAACATCTGCGTGATGGCCTATGAGCGCATGATGCGACGCCCCAACCAGATCTATGGCGCCGGGATCAATTCGAACTACGGCTTGCAAGACGCGATCAAGCTCGCCAAATTCTTCGACGCCGCCTGAATGAAAAGAGGCCCCTGGACATCTGTCCAAGGGCCTCTCTTTGTTTTAACGGTTTTGCATGAATGCTTTTATTTTTTCAATCAACGCTTCTTGGGTGCCAGAATTATCAAATGTCACCGTCGCACGCGCCATTACTTCGGGAATGGTGCGCTCAGTTGGCGCATCTTCTTCATGTTGAAATTGTTCCCAGGTCATGGTGGACTCAGTGGCTTTTTCACCACGCTTCTTCATGCGTTCAAAACGGAGTTCAGCGGGTGCATCAATCGCGACAAGGGCAAACTGAGGCAAAGGTTCAAAAGCGACAATATCTTCGAGACGGCGGATGCCATCAATCACGATAATATCTTTATCAGACATGAGCACTTGGCGAGCGATAGCGTGAGATAAAACATCTTCACCAAATTCTTTGCGCAACACTTCTGAGATGCGAATAAATTCTTCGCGTGATTTTTCTAAGGCTAATGCATCGAGGATAGAACCCAAGATCGCGCTAAAACGCACATACCCCGCACCGTATTCTTTTTGCAGAAAGTCTGCAGCCGTACCTTTGCCGCAACCGGCCTGGCCAACGAGGCCGATAATGAGAGATGGCATACGAATTGGTATATTACAGGCAGCGCCAACGAAGCAAAAGATAAGCGTCAAGACTCGACTTGCAGGCCACTTACCCTCCCGCTAAGGTCTCGGTGATCCCGCCGCTCTGGCTGGAGCGGACATTTGAAACCAAGGAGTTACCGTGAAAATTCTCGACCTTTTCGAAGAGATGACTAAGGCCCTCGGTCGTCCGCCTACCGCAGAAGAGCTTGCCATGGCGCAAGCTCTCTACTCGCGCGATCCCGGACCGATCGAAGAGCGTATGGAGCGCTTCAAGAAGAGCGGCGCCACGTCGTTCATGGACAAGTTCTATGTTGGCTACGGCCACCCGAGTATCGGTGACTGCGGCTCAGTCACGCTCTGCCTCGAAGGCGTTTCGATGCTCTTCGCCAAGGCGATCCAGGACTGGCCGCTGTATAGCGGTCAAGAAGCAAGTACCCGTTACATCGACTTCTCGAACCAGCCCTTCATTGATCCGATCGGCACGCCCGAGAGCCACGCCCACCTCGAACGGTGGCGCGCGTTCTACCTCAGAAATCTGCCCCGGTTGATCGAGGCCATCAAGGCCAAGTATCCGCCACCGGCAGATGCTGATGAGAAGGCTTTGACGAGCTATCTCAATACGGTGAAAGCTAAGGCTTTCGACATCATGCGGGCCTTCTTGCCCGCTGGTGCCAGTACCAACCTTTCGTGGCATGGCAACCTGCGGCAGATCCGCGACAAGCTGATCTGGCTGCGGCATCATCCCGACGCCGTCGTTCGCGAAGGCGCAGCCAATATCCAAGCTTTCTTGAATGAACGGCATTCGGGCAGCGGCTTCATGAAGACCTATGCCGAGACCGAGGTGCATGCGGCCCAGTGGTCGAATGAGCTTCTCTGGAAGCCCAAGGTCATCCATCGCACAACGAAGATGACGGCAAGCTTCAACGACGAGTCGCTCGCCGACTATGCCGACCTGCTCAAGAATCGGCCGTATCGCGCCGCGCTTCCTCCGCTCGTCGCCGAAGTAGGCACGGTGCGTTTCGATTACGTCTTGGACTTCGCGTCCTTTCGTGATCTTCAGCGCCATCGTAATGGCGTGAACCGCATCCCTCTCCTCACCGACAAGCTCGGATTCCACTCGTGGTATTTGAGCCAACTCACCGAAGAGATCGAGCAAGAAGCGCTTGCACTTCTTGAATCGCAGCGCATCGCGCTCGATACGATCTGCGATGATGAGGTCGTTCGTCAGTACTATATCCCCATGGGATATCTCGTACCGTGTCGGCAGCAGTTTCCGCTGCATTCGACGCTGTACATGTTCGAACTGCGAACGGGGCAGACGGTGCACCCCACCGCGCGCCATGCTACGATCGACATGTATACCCTTTTTCACGAGGCATACCCCAACATCGTGGCTCATGTCGATCTGGATGACACCAATCCGTTCAACATGAAGCGAGGCACTCAAACCATCACGGAAAAGACATGAACCCAAAAATCATCGTCATCGACGCCATCGACGGCGCGGGAAAGGACACGCTCGCGAACCGCATCCTCGACAAGCTCGCTCAAGGCGGGCGTCGCGTCTTTGATGTGATCAGCTACCAGAAAGAGCATGGGCAGTTGCCCGTGCTCGATCATGCTGATGTTCGCAAAGCGGAGTTTCTTCTCGTCTGCGAACCGACCTACGTGAAGCATCGTGAAGCGAGCTACCGTTTGCGCGATCATATCGTGCCCGGCAGCACCACAACGCAACGCGAGCTCGTGCGTATGTACGCCGAAGATCGGTCCGCGCTTTACCAAAGGCTCGTGATCCCGTTTCTCGAAAGCGGTGGAACGATCATTCAGGTGCGAGGGCTCTCGTCTTCGCTCGCCTACCAACCTGCGGTTGACCCATCGATCACCCTCGATGAGGTCTTGCGTGAGCCGGGCAACCAACTCGAGCTCAAGTACGCGCCCAAAGTCCTCTTGTTGCTCAGCCTTCCTGAAAACGAGGCGGCAAAACGACGGGCAGCACGCGGCGAAAAAGATGATCCTTCGATGTTCGACGCAGGCAACATTCAAGACGCGTGCCGAACGAACTACCATTCGCCCGAACTACGAAGGATCTTCACAGATCGAGGCACCAAGATCATCGACATCGATGCAACAGGTAGCCAGTACGAAACCCTCGAGCGAGCCTTCACAGCGCTCGCACCCTATCTCGGATAGAGCCTCAAGCTCGATCTCCGACCGAACCCCCATCGCTGGGGGTTCTTCTTATTTCTAACGGTTTTTGCTATGCTAGAGACATATGAGCAAACCCCTTATTGCCACTGGCGAACTCCTTCGCTCCAGTTGGGACCAGTTTCGTACCGACTGGAAGTTCAATCTTGAAGGTGCTGTGCGCTTTTTGATCGCAAGCGTCTTGACCACCATCCCTGCGGCTTTCTTGATGAAAGCCGACGGCAGCATGACGCCGACTACGGGCATTATTACCTTGGTGCTTAGTATTGGCGGCGGTGTTATTGCCTTGCACGCTTCGAATAGTTTTTTTCACGCATTGTTGAAAAAAGCGAGTGGTCAAAACGTCACGACGCTCGATAACAACATTGGTTGGAAGTATTTCTGGCCAGCCGTTTGGGTTGGTATCTTGCAAGCTCTCGCTGTTTTAGGCGGTTTAATCCTATTGATCATTCCAGGTATTTGGCTCGCTGGCTTACTCGCCTTCACGAATATCGTTCTTATCGACGAAGACAAGCGCGGTGCAGAAGCACTTAAACGTTCTGCTGAGCTTGTTAAAGGTCGCTGGTGGGCAACCTTCTGGCGCAGCTTAGTGAGCGGCATCATCTTTGGTATTTTGATGGTTCTTATCTCTCTTATTTTGGGTGCTATTATTGGCCTCTTGGTGGGCGGATTCGGTAGCGCTTCTGATGCCACAACCTCGGCTTTTGGTCAGATGTTGGGCGCCGTCGTGCAATCAGCCTTTATCCCGCTCTTTATGATCTTCTCGGTTCGTCTCTACAAAAATCTCAAAGAAACGGTCTAACTCTGGTTCATTTCACCAAAATCCCTCCGACATTGCGTCGGAGGGATTTGCGTTTTGAGTGATTGACCCCAGGGCGAAAACGGGGTAAAAACGCTGCATCTATGCCTCGCATCACCATTATCGGCCTCGAGATCCATGCCCGCCTTAAAACCAAGAGCAAGATGTTTTGCTCTTGTCTTAACGTGGACGATGCTACTGCACCAAATACCGCTATTTGCCCGGTCTGTACCGGTCAACCTGGCGCGCTACCTGCCGTAAACCAAGAGGCGGTTCACCTTGGCGTACGCCTTGGCCTTGCTCTTGGGTGCCGTATTCCAGACGAGGCACACTTCGATCGCAAGAACTATTTCTATCCTGACTTGCCAAAGGGCTATCAGATCTCCCAATTCGACCATCCGATCTGTATCGATGGCGAACTCTGGATTGACGTCCCCGGCCAAGAAGCGCCACGCGATCACATTCGCGTTGGCGTCACACGAGCCCATCTTGAAGAAGACGCAGCAAAGAATTCGCATGATGGCGCAACGCAATCAACTCTTGTCGACTATAACCGCGGCGGATCGCCTTTGATTGAAATTGTCAGCGAACCAGATCTTCGCTCGCCAGCTGAAGCAAAAGCTTATGTGCAAGAAATGCAAAATATTTTGCGCACCATCGGCTCCTCTGCGGCTGATATGGAAAAAGGCCATATGCGCTGCGATGCCAATATCTCGCTTCTCGAAGTCGATGAGAATGGCCGTCGTTTGCAAGATGAATTCAATCCAAAGGTAGAGATCAAAAATCTCAACTCGTTTCGTTCGGTCGAGCACGCGCTCATCTACGAGATTGCGCGCCAAAATGAGATGCATGACCGCGGCGAGATCCCGACAGGCGCTACACGCGGCTGGGACGAGAATACCGGCAAGACGTTTGAGCAGCGTAGCAAAGAGAATAGTGCCGACTATCGCTACTTTCCTGAACCAGACCTCCCTCCGCTTCATCTCGCGGCGATTCGCGAGCAAGAAAAAGCTCGCCTTCCTGAATTGCCATCCGCAAAGCGCGCTCGCTTGATGGATGAATACCAGTTCACGACCGACGACGCAAAACAAATCGTAAACAATGGTTGGACGGACTATGCCGATCAAACCATGAGCGAACTCAAAGCATGGATGATCTCGTCTGGAAACACCACCGAGATTAGCAAGCTCTCTAAACTCGCCAGCGGTTGGCTCTTGAGCAAACTCCCAGCCATCCTCACCCAAAAAGAATTGGCGTTTGAAAACCTGCGCATCACACCAGAAAACTTTGCTGAATTCGTGAAGCTCGTCAATGACGGCGCCGTCAGCAGCACCAATGCCCAAAAACTTTTGGCGCTCATGGTCGACACCGGTGCTGATCCAAGTCAGTTGATGGAGGATCATCACCTCGGCCAAATCAGCGATCCAAAAATGATTACTGAAACGGTCGAACGCTTGATCGCGCAGAACCCACAACAAACTGAACAAATTAAAAATGGTGAAGAAAAACTCGTGAAGTGGTTTGTGGGTTGTGTCATGAAAGCCACCGAAGGCCGCGTCAATCCAGAACTCGCAGAACAAGAACTTAAAAAACAACTCGGTCTCTAAAAAAATCTGAGAGATACAAAAACCCCACTCTTGCGAGTGGGGTTTTTGAGATAAGATTAACGGCGTTCCTGTGGGAGAGCCAAGTTAACCTTGATCTGACGGCCGCCGAAGTCCTGTTCGTTGAACATGGAAATCGCTTTTTCAGCCGAAGCTTCGTCGGACATGGTTACGAACACGAAGCCACGAGGGCGACGGGTTTCACGATCGAGAGGGATGAATACCTCTACAACCTCACCAGCTTGAGCGAAGTGGTCGCGGATTTCCTCTTCCGTAGCACGGAATGGAACGCCGCCGACAAACAATTTTGCAGACATGTGCGTGTACATGGGCTCGAAAGCCCAAGAAACAATAATGAGTCAGGATAACCGTTTGCGCCTGACCCACAAAACCTTGGAGGCTTCTCGCACGTGATATCCGCATACATAATGCCATATTAAAGGCAAATTGTCAAGAAGGGGCTTCTGGGGTTCAATAATACCCATGCACAAAAACATCTCCCTCCCCCCTTGCAGCCAACTTCATGACCTTTTGGAGCAGCGTTTGCAGTACCCTGAGCGCATACCCGATATCGACCAAAAAATCATCGATTCATTCGAAAAAGAGTGTGCCGTCTTTGTTTTGGACATGTCCGGCTTCTCATCGGTCGTCCAGCGCCATGGGATCATCCATTTTTTGGCCATGGTCCAGCGGATGCGGTCAGTTGTGCGCCCTTGTGTCGAGCGCTATGACGGCGTAGTCGTTAAGTTCGAAGCAGATAATTGCTTTGCTGTTTTTCCTGATGTCATGCAAGCGCTTGATGCCGCGCGCGACATAAGGCATGAGCTTGCCGTTTTCAACGAGCACACTCCCGACGAAAGTGATGTCCATGTTTCAATCGGTATTGGTTTTGGTAGAACGCTGTTGTTCTGTGATGACTTATACGGCGATCAATTAAACCTCGCATCAAAACTCGGTGAGGATGTTGCAGAGAAAAACGAAACGCTTATTACTGAACAAGCGCATGCACGCGTCCAAAACATTCATAGTGAAATTCTTCCGATAACAATCAGCGGCGTAAAAATAAATGCGCATCGCGTATAAAAGAAATAATTTTGCAAAAGAAATTCATCCACAGGTTGCACTTCACACACAAAACAAAAAAGATGTGTTATACTATTTAGTGCATGCGTGAATCAACATCACGCGCTCGACTCCGAAATTTATCGGAGCGACCAAACAGAAAGGAAGGTGTTAAACCACATGGCTATCAAGAAAGCAAAGAAGACGGTAAAAAAGACCGTTAAGAAAGCAGTAAAGAAACCTGCTAAGAAGACCGTTAAGAAAACTGTTAAAAAAGCAGTTAAGAAGACCGTTAAGAAAGCAAAGAAAACGACCAAAAAGCGTTAATCTTTAAACGGAGGAGATCCTCTCATCGCAAGGTGGGAGGATTTTTTTATCTCAAAAGCGACGCCTATGGCGTCGCTTGAATTTTTTGTGTCGTAATCACTTCATTTGTTTGGCTGCGATAAAGCACAACGGTATCCGTATAGCGCAATACCCAATCACCCGCTCTCGCCTGCTCATAAAACATCGGATTAACCGCCTTCAATGTTGCGACATCGTCCACGATAGACCGTATGGGTACTTGGTCTTTTGAAAGACCTATTGTGACCGCTACGCGCTCAAGGGCTTGTTGATACAGTTGCTCTTGTCGTTCTTGAGCAGTCTGCTGTCCTGGTAAAATAGCAAAACGCACATACATAAAACACACCGCCAGCAAACAGAAGATAAGAAGTAGGTAACCCTGTCGAAAAGAAGGTTTCATTCATCGGTATCATACCCCGGTCCTTCGATCTTGCGAAACCCGATACGGTCAGGAGCTTGTTTGTCGCGCAATGCCGCCCACTCTCGCCCTAAGAACAGGGCTTCGTCACCGTAGCGCGATCGAACACGGTCAAGACCCTGTGACACGTCACGCCAATCCACAAAAGAACTCGCCGAGCGATGTTCATGAAGCGAGGGCAAGACAACTTGGCCCGAAGGAGGTTGTAAGTCCGTGAGGGTTACCGCTAAAAAAACAACACGCTCATCCTGCCAAAGCAGACCCAGAAGTTGCGCAGCTTGTGCTTGTAAAACAAGTACGTCATCTGTTTCTGGGAGAAGCTTTTTTTGAACGTGGCGGTAGAGCCCCTCTTCATGGATGCCAACGATAAGCGAAAGGCCGTGAGCGACGAGCTTTTTCTTTCTCAGTCGATCACCGGCGCGGGCCGTTAAACGAGCCAATGTCGAAGGCACTTGCCCTTCTTGATTAACGCGATCTGGCACGCGATATGAATGACCAATACTTTTTGGAATCTCAGGCGAAGAAAAAAGACTGGGGCATTCGATACCGTTTATCGAAGCCCAAAGCGTATAACCAACCTTGCCAAAGTGACGAAGGAGAACAATTGGATCGGCGCGCCGCAGTGCGAGCGGCGTAAAAATACCTACCTTCGAAAACTGGCGCTGCATCCGCTTGCCAACGCCCGGCAGAGTTTGCAAATCAATAACGGCAAGCAATGCATCTAATTCGTCCATAGTGATCACACTGAGGCCATTGGGTTTTTTTCGTTCTGAAGCGATCTTTGCCAAAAAACGCGTCGGCGCTATCCCGATCGAACAAGGTAGCCACTCCCCAATCTCATCACGGATACGGTCTCTGATGCGCGTAAGTAAAAACGCCGCCTCAGCTTCATCGCGACACCAACCCGTCATGTCTAGAAAGGCTTCATCAATCGAATACGGCTCCATTTTATCAGTAACCTGACGAAAGATCGCAAAAATACGCTTTGTCACCGAGCGATACTTCGCCGAATCGCTTTGAACAAAGCGTGCTCCCGGCACCGCCTCGCGGGCTTCTTTGAGTGTCATCCCGACCTTCATCCCCTGGCGCTTGGCTTCAATAGACGCCGCAATCACGCAGCCGTGCTCATACAAATAGGCGCAAACACCCAAAGCACGCCCACGCAAAGAAGGATTCGCCTGCTGTTCGACGCTCGCGAAGTACGAGTTCATGTCGATATGGGCGATAATAGGTTTCATAGGCGCGCATAAACAACTTAAGAAAGCACTCGTACTTCATCCATATGCCAATTGAGCGTTTCTGTAGAAAAAGAGAGTCGATACGCATTCGCATCATCCGAAACAGAAAAGTAATAGACCTTGTCTCGACCAATACGCTCTGAATGCACGAGATGGACTTTGCGCAGACGGATATAGCGCTTGCCCCATTTTAAAATAAACGGCTCGGGTTTGCGCTGCTTAAAGACAACAACAACCTCTACAGGTTGTTTAACCTGCTCATATGTCATAAACGTGAATGTAGTGAACCGTTATTAAAAATTGCTGTACGAACGAATCACGGCCTTAACAACACCCTGGATCAGCGGATCGTAGCAATAAATCGGTTGCATGGTTTTATTGGCTGGCTGCAAACGAATGCGATCTTTTTCACGAAAAAACTTTTTGAGCGTCGCGTGGGAGTTTTCAAGCAAGGCAACGACAACATCGCCGTTTTTTGGTGATGGATTGCGTTCAATAATCACATAGTCACCATCATGAATACCTTCATCGATCATGGACTCGCCTTTAACGCGCAAGACATAAGAGTTTGCCGCATCAGGAACAATATCAACTGGCACCGCCAAGGTCTCGCGCTCTTCGACGGCCTCAATGGGCAAACCAGCCGTAATCAAGCCGACGAGCGGCAAAATCACGCTACGCCCCCACTTGGTCGCCTTATCGGTCGGCTCAAGCTCACGTGCCGAACCCGAGGCTTCAGCACCCTTCAGAAAGCCGCGCTCACGCAAAGACTGCACGTGCGCATGCACGGTTGAGGGCGAGGCAAGCTCGAGGCCGCTCGCGATCTCGCGATACGAAGGAGGGTATCCCTGCTCAGAGATAAAGTTCACGATAAAGTCGAGAACTTCTTTTTGCTTGGGGGTAAGTGTTGGGGTCATAGGCTACTAGAACAAAAATAGAACGATATCAGGCTTACGTCAATATACGTATTCATCCCTGTTTTTATTGCGTTATTTGATGGTTTTTTGACGTTATCCACAGACCCCCTCTCATTTTATGGCAACGGAGTAGAGAAGAGCGCGATATCGCCATGCCATTCGTCCTAAGCGGATCATGTCGAATAGGCGCCCGACCCTCGTATGCTTCGACGCCTTATGGGCCAACTTTGTCTCTTTGCTTTGGGATGCTCTTTTCTTGATCCCTTTACGCCTCTCGCACGAGCAAGTGAGGCGCCTATTCTTCTCATCGGCGAAGTCGCGTGGGCAGGTTCGTCGCTTTCAAGCGCTGATGAATGGCTCGAGCTCTGGAATCTGGGTGACACTCCGCTCGACTTATCAGGCTATCGCCTTGAAGGCGCCTCGGCCTCATCTATCGTGTTTGATCAAGTTCACGTCATCGCTCCCCAAAGCGCTTTCTTGATCGCTAACTATGACGCAAGCGATGAAAAGAGCTCCATCGCTACAACAACCCACCTCGTCAGTACGGCGGTTTCACTTTCAAATAGTACGTTGAGCCTTCGACTCTTTGATGCCAACGATGTTTTAGTGGACGAATTAGCCTCAGGCACTCCGCCCGCTGGATCAAGTTCACCAAAAGCCACCATGATTCGCTCAGCTCTAGACATGGCATGGCTTAGCGCAACGACAACGAACTTCATGAAAACGGACATTACGGATTTAGGCACACCAGGTTTTTGTGATGGGTGCGAACCCCTCGTCCCTTCAGAACCTCCTGAACTCACCCTGCCCTCTCTCGAAGAGAGGACGACTGATAGTGGAGTCGCGCTCGCAACCTCAACAGAAGAAATCATCGAAGACGTTTCTGAAATACCTAAAATCAAAACAACGACAACGACCGAAGAACTTATTGAAACCGAAGCGCCAGAACCCGTTGTCACTCCGGTAGAAATAATAATCACAGAACCTACAACAACCACTGAGCCAATATCAACACCAGCTCCAATACCTCCAGCAGCTCCCGTTATCATCCCTCCGGCGCCTGGAGTCAGGTTACAAGCCGTCTTTCCTGCCCCAGATAATGCGTATGAATGGATTGATCTTGCGTGGACGAATGAAACCCACGATCTAAGCCGTCTCGATGGATGGCGGATTCAAAATGATCGTGACAGCGTAATCTTTCGCTTCTCAACATCCACGCGCACCAATCTCGTTGAGAACAGTGATCTTGTACGCGTCACCTTCAAGAGTTCGGTTCTGCTTAATGCCGGCGACACAATCTCGATCTATGACGCAAGTGGCGCGCTACGCGAACAAATGACCTATCCAACCACCCAAAAAGGCACGACATGGATATTGGATGGCGAATGGAAAAATGACAGCGAGGCCGTTGAACCCGTTACCAAAATGCCTGCACCCACTGAACCCCCTGCCCTCCCGACGTCCGTCGGGGGAACGACGGAAGAAATAATCACACCAACGCCCACTATCACAACGATTGCATCTGTTGAACCTACACCGACCGTCACGAGCACAAAGACAACGGCCATAAAAAGTACGGCACCTAAAACAACATCTAAAACAACGACAACCAAAACAACTACAGCAAAAAAGACAACCGCAGCAACAAAAACTCCAACACTTACAAAAACGGAGCTTGCGAACATTATCTACCCATCAACCATTGAACAGATTCTTATGCAACCGCAATCATTGCGCGTACGCGTGCAAGGCGTGGTCGGGACGGTACCGGGCATTCTCTTAAAACGGCAATTCATTTTGCATGCACCCGATGGCCGCGGACTGCTCGTCAAAGTCCCCACCGGACAAAAAACACCAACCCTTGGCGCCACCATTGAACTCACGGGCAGTATTACCGATGACGATGATGGCATTCTTCTCACTATGAAAACACAAGATGCTTGGACGGTTCTGTCGACTGATCCGATAACCATTCCTTCACGTGTTATCGACGTGCTCGCCGAAGAAGCTGAAGACGCATGGAGCAAGATGTCCGTGACGGGCACCATCCTCTCGATAAGTGCCGGTAAGGCTGAAGTTGATGTCGACGGCATTCATCTGACCGTGCTCGTCAAAGCCGCAACGCGTTATCGTGTTCAACGCTTAAAGAAAGGTGATCTCATTCATGTGACGGGTGTACTCAGCTTCACAAAGGATGGACCAACCTTGTACCCAATCACTGCTGAAGACATCACGATCTTAAAAAGCGCCGAGCAAGCGCAGGCCGGCCAACAAAAAGCTTCTTTGCCAGATTGGGTGCCTTTTGGCGCCGCCGGTGTCACGGTTGCTGCCTATGAAAGCCTCAAACGCTGGCGCAAACGCAAGCCACTTAATAAACAAATCGTCACTATCACTTAGTATGAATCCAGAATGGTATCCCTTTGGTTCTTGGATGGACCAATGTGAGCAACTCGTCGAAGAAATCCGCGAGCTTCAAGAAATGCACGCCGCCCTCCTTCATCGCACACAGGAGCTCGCCGAACGCCTTGGCAGCCCCTCAGGGCCCATCGCCCGCGAGTTCGGGGACTTGCAACTCTCGTAAGGGTTTGTTAACCTGTGGCCACTCGCAGCAATGCGAACCGGTCACGCGGGTATCGTATAATGGCTATTATGCTACCTTGCCATGGTAGAGACGGGGGTTCGATTCCCCCTACCCGCTCCACACAAAAAACGCCCTAAACGGGCTGTTTTTTGTTATCCCGGCGGCTACTTGCCTAGTTTGGCGAAATTAGTTAATCTACCGCCACAAATGAACACGGGCGTATAGCTCAGTTGGTTAGAGCGTTACACTGATAATGTAAAGGTCCCTGGTTCGAATCCAGGTACGCCCACCATAGAAAAACAGCGGTTTTGCCGCTGTTTTTCTAATGCCGAGTTTTTTACTTTATTACTCCCCTGATTCGACCGAGAGCGTCATGGTCACCATGGTTTTTGCTTCAGCGTCTTCGGTATCTCTTACCACCATAACTGTGATTTGGTTTTTGTCTTTTTCGTAGCTGCGCACAATGGTACCACCGAGGTTCGCGTCTGAAGCGCGGGTATAACCGTTAGCCTTTAATGCCACATCAGCCGTATCAGCGACCTTGGTCATATCAGTATCTGACACCATTTGAACGATGGCCGCCGAAGACTTGTCACCCTTTGCGGATACATGAGTCACCGTAGCACCGTCCAACTTTTTCAAATCTGATGGAAAGTCCGCAGGGATCTCAACATCCTCACCATACGATTGATAGTCCCCCGTTTTCTCGTCCTTAAACGTCGCGGAGTTTTTCTTAAGATCAACCTTGCCACCCGTCGCACCCTCGATCGTTTTTTCAGCAATCTTCTCACCGATCTTTTCTGTGAGCTTGTCTTGCATCGCATCCATAGGATTCTGACAACCAAGACCAGTTAACGCGAGCACGGCAGCTACGGCTACCAAAGAGAGACGTGTATTCATATGCAGAAAAGGATAGCAGAAGGTCAGAAAAAACGCCCGAAGGCGTTTTATCCAAACGATTCTTGTTTGTACCTTGTCTTAACATCCACACCTCTTGCCGCGAGAAGATTCTTGGCGGTGGCCATAAACTCATCTGGGCCACAAGCATAGAAGATCGCCGTCTCGAGTACCGGCGCAAGCTTGTCGATATGCGTCTCATTTAAACGACCGACCGGTTCGGTCCAATCATCTGGTGCATCACGCGTTAAGATCAAAAGCGGGATAAGTAATTGCTGCTCAGCGAGCTTTTGCATCTCAGCCATGAACGGGGCTTCTTCAATGGTACGATTTGAATACACGAGCACAATCGGATGCTTGCTGCCCTGAATCACACATTCTTCAACGTATGAACGAAATGGCGTGATACCGATACCG
>JAMIEW010000013.1:0-12041 GCA_035906575.1 bacterium | reverse complement strand
TTGATTGCCTTGAGAACGTACGTCCTATCCTGCCAAAAATAAAAACACCTACCCTTATTTTTCAATCACGTACCGATCACCGAGCAGTACCAAAAGGAGCAATCATTCTCTATAACCTTCTCGCATCAAAACAAAAAGAAATCGTCTGGCTAGAAAATTCTTATCATGTCATCCCGAAAGATTTTCAAGGTGAATACGTACTGAACAGAATCCACGAAGAAATTCACTAATACCAGGCTTGAAATCCGCCCTCGAGACTTTTGACATTGGTATAACCCATATCTTGAAGCTCTTCAGCCGACAAGGCTGATCTACGTCCGGCAGCGCAATGCAAAACGATGAGCTGATCTTTTTGTTTTGCTACGTCGTCAATCTTCGCCCTCAACTCGCCCATCGGGATCAAAATAGAACCGTCGATATGACCTGCGTCATACTCATCTTGTTCCCGAACGTCGATAAGTAGGTGCTCGATAGTATTGGCGCGAAGCTCTTTAAGCTCGGCGACCGAAATGGTTTGAATCATGTCTGGACGATATCCTAAATTTCATTGACAGTCCACAGAAGAATAAATACCATCTCGATGGTTTCTACGTTACTAGGGGGTAATCAGTGAATTCAACCGCTGAGAGCAGCATGAGTCGTTCGTTTGTGAAGATCTATCACAAGCAAAAAGTTATCTACGTCAAGATCTCAGGAACAATGGATCTTTCGACGAATGAAAAGATCGCCTATGAATGCGCACAGGCGGTCAAAACGCCTGGTCCCTGGACGGGTATCGCCGATCTCTGTGAAACTCAAGGCTTCAACTCAAAAGGGACCTCGGTGTGGCAAACGGTCTTTAGTGCCATTACCGAGAATATCGGATCCGTCTACCTCGCCACCCCGATGACCTCAGTACGAATGGTCACGCAAGCCTGGGGATTCTTTGTCAAAAAGAAAATCCATACCTTTGACACCATGAGCGAACTGGTCGCAAAAGCCAGACATGATCTTCATCTTCCTGAAGATATTCTGTTATTGCGACAACTGCCCATGAGGACCCGAACGACAACCCGCTGAAGCCAGCCACCTCAACCCACCCGAGCTCGGGTGGTTTCTTTTTTTACCAATAAATGCTAGCCTCCCGACATGATCACCTTCGTTAAAAGCGGTACCACGCTCGAACACCTCCCCAAGGGCAATCACCCTCAGATTGCCTTTATTGGGCGTTCTAACGTGGGCAAATCGTCTTTAATCAACCACCTTGCCGGTCAAAAACAACTCGCGCACTCGAGTTCAGAACCTGGCCGCACACGTACCATTAATATTTTTGATGTCGACAAACGCTACTTTTTGGTGGACCTCCCAGGCTACGGGTATGCCAAAGGCCGCAAAGCAACCGGCTATATCTTTGATGATATGATCGGTGGCTATCTCGAAGGCAGTAAAAATCTCAAACTCGTCTTTGTGATTATCGACGCGCGTCTCGGACCAACCGAGCTCGATCAACAAATGTTAACGTTTCTTCAACAGCAGCGTTTGCCGTTTGCGATTATCGCCAACAAAGTCGACAAGCTCACCAATTCTGAAAAGATCGCCCTCAAGCGCCAACTTGAAACAGGCTATGACGGCTTGCCTGTCATCATGCACTCAAGTACCAAAACCATGGGCAAGGGTGACGTGCTTGATACAATTGATAAATATCTCTTACGCGATCATTAAAAAATCTCCGACGTTTCGTCGGAGATTTTTTTATTTACCTTCCTTTTTATCAGCGTAATAACGCATCCCCTGCACGAGCTTCTCCGGAAGATCCGCGTGGTACTTGCGATAGTAGGCGGCAAAACGATCGTCTTGCACATACATGTCGGCGAGTCCGCGATAAATCTCCATTGAACAATCGTAGAAGAAATTAATTCCTTCAAAATGCTTTTGGACGAGGGCTTGAAATTCATCGCTTTCTGGCATGATGCCGCGCTCAACAGCGTTAGCCAAGTCGCGACAAAGGGCTTCGCCCGCTTCTTTCATTTCAGCCATCTCAGTTTTGGTGAGCTTAGAAACGCGCTCTTGCGATTGCTTGTACGCGTCGGTACCTCCCCAGCGCTGTTTGGCTTCATTTTTATACTGTTGGATTTCACTGTTAGAAAGTGAGCCGTAGAGATCGCGTTCTTGGTCGGTGATGTTATTGTCTTGCATAGATTTGAGTGTGGTGTCGATAGACTTGATAATGGTACCTAATCGTTTGCGCTTGAGTTCTAGCAATCCACGCTGATAACGAAAGGCGTCAGCGAGATCAAAACGAGGATGATCAATCATCGTCTGAATCTCTTCGAGCGGAAAATCGAGTTCGCGAAAGAACAAGATCTGCTGCAGGCGGATCAGTTCTCGGTCGCCATACTGGCGATAACCGTTCTTGGCGAGCTCGGCCGGCTTCAAGAGCCCAATGCGGTCATAGTGCCGCAGGGCTCTTGGGGTAATACCGGCCTTTTCGGCCAATTGGTGTACGGTATACGTCATACACATTCGGTAGCATAAAGGTTGACGTAACGTCAATGTCAAGACCTTTGCTCTCGATGGAAGATAGGTCATTTGCTACAGTGACCGACAATATGAAACGCATTGCGATTATCGGCGCTGGTATCTCAGGCCTCACCGCCGGCTATGAGCTCAAAAAACTCGGCTTTGACGTCACCGTCTATGAAAAAGAAGCTCTCGTCGGTGGACGCATGTCGACCCGCGTTAAAGATGGCTTTCATTTTGATATCGGCGCTGACCATCTTTGCAATCTCTATTTGCACATGAAAGAGTACTGCAAAGAATTCGGGATCGAATGGCACCGCATGCAATTTGATAAATACGGACTCATCAAAAAACACCAAACCATCCCGTTAGCACAAGGCGTAAATTTTTTCAGTAAGCTGCGTATGACCTGGCATGCGCTCACGATGAAAACGATCGATGAACTTTTTGATTTTAATTTGATTGCTGACCACGACAACGAGAATGCCAAGCACTATGCCCAGCGCAAGCTCGGTAAAGAAGCATCGATCTACTATGTTGATGGATTCACCAGTGCCTACCAATTTCATCGCTCTGACGAAATCAGTATCGCGCCCTTTCTTGCCATTATGAACTCGATCAAACGCGATGGCCCGTTGTGGAATCTGCACCGAACCAAAGGCGGCATGATCGCCTTACCACAACAACTCGCGAACCGTCTCAATGTCAAAACATCGACGACGGTGCGCTCGGTGACGGGCAATACCGTGACACTTGAATCAGGCGAATCCGAGACCTTTGATGCGGTAATCATGACCGCGCCAGCACCTATTGCCCTCAAGCTCATCACGGATCCAACCCCAGAAACAAAGCACGTTCTCGAACAAAGCAAATTCGCCGCCACCATCAGCATCACCTTTAAAATCCAAAAAGATCTCGCCCCAAAACGTGGTGTAACCTGGGTACCTTTTGTTGAAAGCGAGATCGTCGCGAGTATTTCAAATCAAGCGATGAAGGGCGATGACTGCACTATCGGTGACACGTCTCTCGTTTCGATTTGGCTTCATGAAGCGGCTGCGCTTGAACTCATGAAAAAATCTGATGAAGAAGTTTCACGTGCTGTACGCGATGAACTTGTTCGCGTAACCGATTGGCTCACGTCTGCATCACAGCTTGAGCTGCACGATCTTCAGCGCTGGGACTATGCCATGCCAAAATTCGCTACCGGCCATCAAAAACTCGTGCGCGATTATCTCAAGAATCACCAGGGCAAGAACCATCTCTATCTTTGCGGAGATTATATGAACGCCCTCTGGACGGAGGGCGTTCTGCGCTACGGCCAACGTTTAGCCGCGCGAATTAAAACTGATTTGGATAGTTCTTCGGCAACTCAGCGATAAGCTGCTCATCGGTAACGTCGTTGTAGAACTCATCCCCCGTGAGCTGACTATAGAGCTTCATACCCGTATTAGTCGTGCCATAAACGCCGCCCCAACCACTCGTGGCATTGCACCAGAAGAAGTTACTGAATGGCGTCGTACCAAAGAGGCGCTTTTTGAGGTATTTCGGATAGAGTGCGGCACCATAGGCATTACCGCGTGGCGCCATGACAAAGTCTTCATTGGTCGTGGTGGTACCAACAACTTTGACGGCGATATGCTTGCGCAAATTCGGGATAAACTTTTCTTCAACGATATCGAGAAGCTTTTCGGCGATTTCGTTTTTACGCTTCAAATAGTCAACATACGATTTGTCCATCAAGTCTTTCATCTCTTGATAATCAACGAGGGTTTCGATTTCAAGAATACTCCCGCCTTCTGGCGTGGTGCCCGGCGCATCGGTATGCAAGGTAGGCGTCGACAAAAAGACCCATGGCTTTGAAAAATCGCCGCCGAGCAAGTCCTTCCAGGTCTTATTCATGTCCCATTGCTCTTGGTGCCAGATATTGAAGCTGCCAAATCCAAACTTCGTGAGATCGATATCTTTCAAACCAAGATAGATAATTAAACCCGATGGCGAATATTCGTACTCCAATTTCTTTTTGTATTCGGCAGGCAAGTCTTCGCCTTCAATAAGTTTTGCAGCGAGTGCAGGATCAGCATTACAAATATAGTTCTTCCCCTTAAAGACTTTGCCGTCTTTGGTTTCAATGTGTTGTACTTTGCCGTCTTTGGTCACGATCTTTGTCACCAGGGTTTCATAATAGATATGGCAACCCGGCTTGTCGGTGATGAATTGCACCAAACGATCGACATAGTATTTGAAATGCTTGGTCGGATAATACGAACCCGTATTGTAGCCACCAAACAATCCAGCAAAAGCAAAGAAGGAGAGCTTTTCAGCACACTCCATAAAGTCACCCGCGCCTGCCATCAACACATCTTGCGACTCACGAGCCACGCCACACTCGTTAAACAAATCTTGCACGGTTGCGTTTTGGTATTTGATCAAATTCAGTACTTTGTACCAGGTTGTTGCGTAGTCTTTGATCGTCCACGTACGAGCTGGCAAATAGGCGAATTCTTTGCGCACCGCCATGATCTTATCGGTGAATTTCTTCACGGCCGCACCCTGACCTGGATAGGCTTCTTCGATGTTCTTCACGAGATTGTCAAAGCCGTACGGGATACCGACGCGCTTGCCATCTGGCATCGACATGACGTCATAGCCTTTTGGATCCATCAATTCAAACGTAATGTCTTTTTCAAGACCAATACGCTTCAAGAATTCATAAATCTTGCCACCTGGACCACAGCCCCAAATATAGTGCACCTGGCCACAGAAATAAAAATCGCCCATCTTGAACGATTGCACATACCCACCTGGGATATCATGCGCTTCTAAAATACACACCTTATAACCTTTATTCGCCAAAAGTGAACTCACGACGAGCGATGAGTTACCGCTGCCGATAATCACGTAGTCATACTCATACCCTTGGGCAAAGCGCGCGTCTTGTGCCGCCTTTTGTTCGGCGGTAAGCGCCGTAGTGCTGTGTTTTTTAGCCATAGAATGTGCAGATAGTAGCATAGTAACCCGCCAAAAACAGGCAAAAGGTCAAGATCCGTCACCCGCACAGGGTTGATACGTTATACTGGGCATATGACTTTCAAGGCAGCCCTTCACGAGCTCTGGATCTTCGGTCTCAAACAGGTCCGCGCCTGTATTTTTGCCGGATCATTCTTTGTCTTGCTTTTTCTTTCAAATTACCTCCCCCTTGGGCCGGTTTCTCGGTATGACTTCTTATTTATCGCTTCGGTCGCGATTCAACTCGTTCTTTATTGGACCAAGATCGAAACAAAAGACGAAATCAAAACCATCGCGCTTTTTCATGTGCTTGGACTTTGTCTCGAGATCTTCAAAACCCATCCATCGGTCGGGTCATGGTCATATCCTGAAGAGAGTTTTTTCAAAATTGGTACCGTCCCGCTTTATAGCGGATTTATGTATGCCGCCGTTGGCAGCTATATCAGCCAATCGTGGCGCATCATGAAATTAAATCTCGCAGGACCCGTCCCTTATCTTGCTTCAACCATTATCGGCATCGCCATCTACCTTAATTTTTTCGCGAATCATTTTGTCTACGATATTCGCTGGTGGCTAGCTTTGGCGGTCTTTCTTATTTATCGCAAAACATGGGTCGAGTTCACGGTTACCGATAAAACGAGACGCATGCCTCTTGTTTTGTCTTTTTTGCTTATCGCCTTCTTTATCTGGATCGCCGAAAACATCTCAACCTATCTCGGTGCATGGAAGTATCCCAACCAACTCACGACCTGGAACATGGTCTCATTGCATAAAATCAGCTCGTGGTTCTTACTCGTGATCATCAGTTTTATCTTGGTAGCAAATCTCAAACACACAAAACAAAACCGCTCATAGCATGAGCGGTTTTGCGGGCTTCATTACAGCCTTCACATCGTCCTTCCAGTCGTGATTAGCGTCGATATAGAGTTCGAGTTCATTACCATCTGGATCAAGCACGTACAGACTATGCGTAACATGATGATCAGCTGAACCCACGATGGTCACACCTTTTTCGGTGAGTTCTTTGAGCGCCGCGCGCAATTCATCGTCGGTGTCACCGATCTTGAATCCAATATGGTAGAGACCGGGCTCGGGATGGCGCGCGGTTTTTGGTTGTCCGCCGATCTCGAGCAAGAGCAGTTCGTGGTGGGTGCGCCCCGATGAATACACGGCGAAGCCATTACCACGATCGAGTTCGCGAAATCCAAGCGTATCGCGATAGAAGTTTGCTGAGCGTTCAAGATTCGTCACGTAGAAAACGACGTGGCCCAATTCTTTGATTTGCATATTATTTCTTGGTAACGCTGGTCGCGATCTTGGTGAGGATGCTTTCGAATTGCTTGCGCTCATCGGCATTCAAACAAGAAAGCACACCCGTGACGCGTTTTTTAAAACACGCTTCTTGCTCAGCGAGAATATCCTTACCAGCCGTAGTGATTTGCAAAAGAATGCGACGGCGATCTTTGCGATCAGCGCTGCGGCGAACAAACTTTTTGGCAATCAAGCCATCAACCATCACGGTTGCCGTTGGAGGCGTGATGCGCATTTCTTCAGCGACATCGCGCATGGACGGCAACTGCCGCTCGGCAATAAAGCGCAATACCTTGAAATGACCCATGGGCAATGGATCCTGGCTGGCGCCGGTTGGCGATTCTTTGATGGCGCGGCCTGTTACCAAGAGCAAGTCTGCTAGCTTGGTAAGTTCGCGTTTTGGGCTTGTCGGCATATTAGTTAGCAATGCAAACTGTTTGACAGTAAAACAATACCATGATACGGTCGCGCCGTCAATATTTCTACTATGGCTATCAACGAATCCAACCGCAATATCTTCATCATGGGCGGTGTCATGCTCGCCATGCTACTTTCTGCGCTCGACCAAACCATCCTTTCGACAGCCATGCCGAAAGTCGTTTCAGAATTGAACGGCTTTGAGCACTTGAGCTGGGTCTTTACGGCCTATATGCTCGCCTCGACCATTACCGTGCCGATTTTTGGCAAGCTCTCTGACCTTTTTGGCCGCCGCGGCTTTTATCTGCTCGGTGTCAGTATTTTCTTGATCGGTTCAGTGCTCTCAGGCATGTCACAAGACATGACCCAGCTTATCCTCTTCCGTGCCATTCAGGGTATTGGTGGTGGTGCCATCATGGTGAATTCGTTTGCCATCATTGGTGATATTTTTCCTCCAGGCGAACGCGGCAAATACCAAGGCATGATTGGCGGCGTCTTTGGCCTCGCGAGTATCATTGGTCCTTTGCTCGGTGGTTGGCTTACCGATAATGCCAGCTGGCGTTGGACATTCTATGTGAATATCCCGGTCGGTATTTTGGCGCTTATCGTGCTTGCCATCACCCTTCCAAAAATCAAACCAGATACCAAATCACGTTCAATCGACTATGCTGGTGCGCTCACGCTCGCCGGTACGCTTGGTACGCTTTTGCTTGGCCTTGTTTGGGGCGGTAGTGAATATGCTTGGAACTCACGCGAAATCCTCGGCCTCTTTAGTGCTTCAGCGTTTTTGGCGGCATGTTTTGTCACGATTGAGCATTATGCCAAAGAACCAATCTTGCCCCTCGAACTCTTCAAGAGCCGCGTCTTTACCGCTTCGGCAATGAGCGTGTTTTTGTCGGCGATGGGTATGTTCGGCGCCATCATGTATATCCCACTCTTCGCTCAAGGTGTTATTGGGGTTACGGCAACCTATTCTGGCTTGATTCTCACGCCACTCATGGTCGGCCTTATTACGGCTAGCGCCATCTCGGGACAAATCGTTTCACGTACGGGCCGCTATAAGTTTCTCGCGGTACTTGGTATGGCGATTACGGCCGGTGGTATGTTCTTGCTTTCACGCATGAACGTCGATACAACCCAAGCGATTCTCGTAATGAATATGGTGGTTACCGGTTTCGGCCTTGGTATTACCATGCCGATTTTTACCATCGTTACCCAAAGCGCTTTTGATCATTCAAAACTTGGCACCGTTACCGCAGGCGTACAAATGTTTCGCTCTATCGGTGGCACGGTTGGTACCGCGATTCTTGGCTCGGTCTTGAATGATCGCATGGCGAAAAATCTTTCTGGCATCGAAAAGAATCCGATTTACTCGGCGCTTGAAAAGAACTCCCCGACTGGCGTCGACATGAATGCTCTAACGCAATTCTTGACCAAGGACGGCAAAGAACGCCTCTCGGGCATGATTAGCCAAGCGCCTGAGCAAGTGCGCGGTGCGCTTACTTCAAGCCTTGATGGTTTCAATCACGCTATCGCAACAGCCTTTGCTTCATCAGTGGGCGAAGTCTTTGTGGTCGCCGCTATCATCGTTGGCGTTGGTATCGTCGTCGCCATGTTCTTGCCTCGTATCGAAATCCGCAGCCGCAAATCAGCCGCAGCGCCTTCGACACCGGACTTTGCCCAGGCTCCAACGGAAACCATTCATATCCCCGCACAACAGGCACCAGTGATCACGAGTGCCATCCCAATGTCTTGGGAATTGCGTAAAACCGCGAACTCCCTTTTCGATCTTCGCTATCACGTTGTTATTGCGGCGGATGTCAGCACGCTCAATCATTCGCCTGAAATGGCTACGCGTCTCAAAGAAGCTTTGATGCAATTGCATTACGAACATCCAGATACTGAAGTGACGCATGTCACCTTGCATCCGCAAGCTCTCCATCTTTCACTCGTCGCTTCACCGCAAATCAGCTTGCATGACGCGATTGAACGTATCAAAAACAAAGCAACGCAGTATCTTCAACTTATTGAACATCCATGGTCCGAAGGCTATCTCGCGATTGCCGGTAACCCGATGGATGTCGAGCTCGCCAATTCTTATCTTGCTTTACAATCACAAGAAGGCAAAGGCATGGTAAAGGTCCGCTTGATTGCCCCATAATAAAAAACACCCCGACATGATGTCGGGGTGTTTTTTATTTTACCTGAATGGCTCCTTCTGAAATCTTGAGCAAGTCTGAATCTTTAATGCCAAGGCTTAGCTCGCGCATCACCTGATAAGCTGCGGCACCATCTTTCAAATAATGCATCGTACCGCTTGGATGAACATAATACGCTTCGCCATGCGCTTGTACGCGCAAAACGATCTTGCCTTTGAGCTTATCCATGAATGGACCATTACCGACCTGCATCTTTACAAAATCCTGCTCGGTGATACCAAGACCAAATGAGCGCATCATCTGATAAGCTGTCGCGCCGTCTTTCATGTAGTAGCGCGCACCATTGGCTGGTGAGACATACCAAGCTTCACCATTCTTCTCAACACGCAACAAAATACGTCCACGTAAACGTGTTGCTGCAGGTGCACTTACCGTTGGCTCGGTTGGTTTAGGTTCTGGCTTTGGTGCGGTCGTAGGGGCAGTGTAGGGCGTTTGAGAAACGCTCACGAGTTGCTGACCAACCCAACCCATTTTGCCATCACTCGTCTTCACCTTGTACCAACCATCGGTCTCGCCGATCAGCGCAACCTTGCTACCAACAGCAAGCGTCGTTAAAACGGTTGAACCCTCCATACACGCAACATCGCGCACGCGAGCGCCGGTGGTGACGGTAGCGGTCCATGCACGTTCATAGATTGGATCTTCAAAACAGGCACCAGCAAAAGCCGCTTGAGGTGCCATGGTCAAAAGTGGCGCCGCGGTAAGCAACAAGGCAAGAGTTTTACGCATATATCCACAGGATAGCACTCCGTTGCTTCGTGGGTAAACCTCGATCTGATACCCTGTACGCATGAACCCTTTTTCTCCCCGTTTAAAGATGGATGCCACTATTGAACATCTCAAAGGCAAAAAGCGGATTCTCTTCTTAACGACTTCGAACCGCTGGGTCGGAGAAAAGGGCGGTGAGAAGCCAAAAAGCACCAAACTCGCTGAACGCATTGCCGAACTTGTCGGCAATAAACGCGTCACTATTATCGATGCGACCAAACTCAAGATTTACCCCTGCGAAGGCAATGTCTCAACTGAACGTGGCAACACTTGTGGTGAAAAGAAGGCAGCGCTTAAAGATGATGAAAAGAATCCGAGCGGGTGCCATCGCTGCTGGGCGAGCTTGAATAATCCCGACGATGAACTTTGGCAAATCAGCAAACCTCTTCTTGAATCTGATGCCGTCGTCTTTTTTGGATCGATTCGCTGGGGTCAAATGAATGCCTACTATCAAAAACTCATCGAGCGCCTGACGTGGCTCGAGAATCGCCATTCAACGCTCGGCGAAGAGAATCTTTTGAAAGACATTGATGCCGGTATTATCGCCATCGGTCAAAACTGGAACGGTGACGATGTCGTTCGCACGCAGAAACAGGTCTTAGACTTCTTTGGCTTCAAAACGCCAGAAGAACTCTCTTGGCATTGGAGCTATTCGCATGACGCAGCCGATGAACGCCCTGAGAGCTATCAAGAAGCCGTCACCGCCTTTGAAAAAGCATTTCTCACCTAACAGAAAAACCGCCCGAAGGCACGTCGTTCATGAACGATCGTGCCGAAGGCGGTTTTTTACTGCATGCTTGGCAAACCTTACCGAACGCTATTCCCCTATAACAGCGCTCTTATTCTGACGTGGTAGAAGCGTTGCGATCAGCCCTCCAAGGCTTATCGGCACCGCGTTTCATTTTGTGCTTAAAGACTTTTTTGTCTTTAGGATGTTTACCGATATCGTGCTTGATCACGTCCTTAAGAAGGGCTTTTGCACCTTCTTCATCACCCGCTGCACGTAGCTCATCGGCTTTTACAAGCTTCGCAAAAGCGTCTGCATCAATGTCACCAGCAAATGGCTTATCAGCCGTCAGCTCTTTAAACTTGGCGAAGTCATTCGCTTTGATCGCGGCCATGACAGCCTCGTGATGAGCTTTCATCTCAGCCGTTGGCTCTTTCATCCCGCGTTTAAGGCCGTGCATCGGCTTAAGGCCGGCATCCTCGAGAAGTTTTTTTGCTTCATCTTGTTTGCCTTCTTTGGCAAGAGCTTTTGCTTTTTCAAGAACGTCTTTTTGTTCTTGGCTAAGGTTGGCTGAGCCGCTGCCAAAACCATGCGCCGAAACGCTGGCAAGTGGCGCGATAATCACCATGAGGGCAAAGAGCGGGATAATCACCGCTAATGAGTAAAGAGTTTTGCGTTTATTCATAGACTGTTAGAGGGTTAGCGCTTCTTCATTCCGAAGCGACTTGAGAAATTGGTAAGGTCGTACGCCCTTACAATCAGTACTACGCTCTGAAGTGAATTTTGTGTCACTGAGAATTTGGGAGAGATCAGAGCGCACCTGCCTTGGTCGAGGCGATGGCATCCCACGCACCTCCCAAGGGATGGCAAAACAGGCATGAAAGACCGAAGTCTCGCCATTTGCCTCGGTACGCTTCACTGGCAACCCAACAAAACGAATCTCTTTTGATTGAATAAGCGCTTGGCAATCACGGATGCGCAGATCTTCGCCATTCACGCGCCACGTCGCGCCATCAAAGGCCTTAATCGTCACCAAAGAAAAATCTTTGCTAATCTCGATGATTTCACCAGCGAGCAATCCCTGCTCTGGTTGG
>JAMIEW010000012.1:0-7681 GCA_035906575.1 bacterium | reverse complement strand
AGAAGGTTGCGAGCTGAAAGAGACAAAGACCAAACAAGATCCAACCTGGCTGAAGGGCAAAAGCAACAACGGTAATAATGAGTGACAGGGCGCCAATGAGATTTTGAACCTTGCGCAAGAAGTCTTTAAAGAGGACTTTTTTCGGCGGTATCTCTTTATTGTTTGGATCAAGTGGGATGTTTGGCGTTAAATCAGACTCCGCCTCAACATCGATCGGTTGCCCGTGATAGACATCAAGATAGTCATCATCCTCTTTTTTGCCCTTGGTTGTTTCACTTGGAAACAGGTATCCAGCCTTTACCGCCTCAATTCGATATTGGCCTTTTTTTACATGAAAGAAGAATCTACCTTTGTCATCCGTGATACGTGTCTGAATCACGAGACCCGTCTGAACATGAATTAAACGCACCGCAACAAGATCAATCCCCTGTTTCGTGATGGCATTATAGGCAACGCCCCACTTTTTGCGCTTACGTGCGCCGATGATCATGAACGGCTGAGTCAACAAGTACCAGAGATAGTTCAAGACACTAGCGAGTGTCGCGATATTGGCGATCGTGACCGCCGTAGCGATCAAACCCACCGTAGTGAGATCAACCGGGAGCGGCTGTCTAAGTTCAATTTGGCTCCCGAGCAAATTATTCGTCACGGTAACGACACGCTCTTCAGTATCAAACCCTTCTTTTTCAATGGTTACGCGATATTCGCCATTTGGGACAACGAATCCCCAGACACCATCCGATGTCGTAATACGTGGATTCACCTGGTTTGTCGCAGTACCTGACCAGATGCGCCAAGCGCCATTTACCTTTTCATAAACCGTTACCGTCGCATTCTCAACGGGACGCGCTTGACCAATAAACGGGATATCTCGAACGATAATCTGACCTGGGATACCGACAGAAACCGTCGTTGTCGCGCGCGCGATAGACCCGTCCCCATAACCAAAAGTCACTTCAGCAGGCATTTCACCTGAACGATCTGGCACAAAGCTCGCGATCCAATCACCATTCGGCTGTCTTGTGAGCAAGTAACGGTCATCACCGACACGAATCACCGCCGTATCTGGAGTACCTGGCACTTGGGATGCCGGCACACGCACGGTCACCGTTGGGCCTGGTACCGTATTAATCTGATTGTTCTCGTCTGGGATAAGTGAAACCGTGCCATTGCCTACCGTATATTCTGGCGTGATAACAACATTACGAATCGGTGGCTGAACAGGAGGGGTGGTCGTTGTCACCGTACCCGGCTCAGTACTTGTTGGTACAACCGGTGGAGTGGTTGTTGTTGGTTGCGTGGATGTTGGAGGCTCAATCACCGGAGGCGTTGTCGTTGCTGGAGGCGTTACAACGGGCGGCAAGACCGGAGGCGTAGAGGTCGGTGTTTCAATCTCTTCTCCAAACGGGGTCGCTTGAGCGAGTGCCCCTGAAGAGCGATTACCGCGACCATCGTACGCGAAGTTCGTATAGTAATAGATCTGACCCGGCGTTAAACCGCTATGCGTAGCACTTTGTCCGTTACCCTGGTAGACGAGGACACCATCATTTGGGTTATTTGGATAGCGATCCGTTCTTGCGAGAATACGTACATGTGAAAAATCCGCATCAAGAGGATTGTTCCATGAAAGCAAATTAAGATACTGGCCAGGTACCGCCGTAAAGTTCAACGGATTCGACGGAGCAATAACATCGACGGTCGTTCTAAAGGTAAAATCACCTGACATCGCCGTCGTTGATGCCGTCTCGGACATCACACGAAAATGATAGATCGTATCTGGATTCAAATTACTCAAGTTCACTAAATGTCCCGTTACGAACGTGCCTACAACCGAGATATCACCGTAGGCATCCGAGATCCCATAATCAACACGGCTATTTGATGGGAGATTTGTGTCCCAGATAATGGCAGCCGTCGAATCTGTAATCAAGATCGCTTGAACATTTGAGATGATGAGATTTTCTACCGGCTCACCTGGAGCGAGGGTTTCAAAGGTATTATCACCCGATACCGACGTATTACCTAACCCATCAGCGGCATTGATGCGAAAATGATAGATCGTGTCTTGCGTCAAACCTGTGAGCAATACCGAATGCGAAGTAACAAAAGCTCCATTACCATTAAATCCGAGTGCGTAGCTGGTATCGAGTCCGTGATAGAGTGCGGTTGTTGATGGCTCATTCGTATCCCACATCACCATCGCCGTTGAGGTCGTGATATTAACGACGCGAATATTTGTGATCACCGGACCCAAAACATCGCCACAAGCGAGACCCACACATCCGCCTCCACCACCACCTCCGCCGCCTGGCGTTGAATTGTTCACCGTAGCGGTAACACCAATAACATCGTTATTGGTTGGGTCGCCAAAAGGAATTTCAATGACGCCGGTATCACCAAAGGTGCCTGCGATCCAAAGATTGCGCGGGTCGCCACCCGTGCCAGGGCCCGGATTGATGATTTGGTTGGCGCCACCTGCGTTTAACCCGATACGAATAATCACAATGTCCGTCGCAGCGATCTCACCGAGAACGGCATCCGTTGGGGCGGTGAGAGTGATCGTTTGCCCAGAGACGGATGCGCCCCAGGTGCCAGCAGCGGCAGCAGCACCAATCACTTCACTATTTTCTAACCCCGTAATCGCACCATGAAAGAGATCGATATCAGCAGGGGTGATGAGCGATACATCAAAGTCAGACGCAAATTGAAGCGTGATGGTATCGGTTGGCGCGTCCACACCGCTCGGCGTAACAAAGCGAATCTCATGATCTGAGCCAACATTTGGCGCCTGGCGCGTCATGATATCGCTTCGACCCGTGAGCGGAGCAGCAAAAGCGGGCAATGCGGTCGTTGCCGTCACTACCAATAACAGAAGGGCGCTCAAAAAAGAGCGAAAGAAGGTGTATTTCATATCGGGTAACCATCAGTAAGGACTCCTCTGAATCCACACTGATCGTCACCAGATCACACGGCGCGCTGAAGCCGCTTCGTCCACCAACCCATCAGTAACAATACTGATAGGACAATACCAACCAAAACCAAAGTAACTTTTGGTACGACCGTAAACGATGCCTCGATCGGCTTATCATAACCCTCTAAACGCATCACTGCTTTATAAGGACCAATCGCGAGACCGCTCCACTCTTGCTTCAACTGTTCAATGATATTTTTTGTTGGACGCAAATCTCCAAACCCAATCGTATACGATCGGGCGCTTTTTGGGAGGATACGCACTGCCTGAGGATTAAGCGGCACGGTTTTTGTGACACCAAAAACCGAATGTACTTCAACGGTACCGCTCGGACTCCCGAAGGTGGTCCCCTGATTTTCTACACGAATATCAAACGCATTACCCAGAGTTGAAACTGTTGAAAAGACCGGGGTAAAAGAGACATTCGTCCACTCTACTCGCGAATCACCTAACACATTGATAAAAAAGAGCACGCCGATTCTTTGTCTATTCGTCACACCGGATTCAGCCGAAGCCCGTTCACTCACAAACAAGGCGACATGATAACTACCCGGGGCCACATTCTCTGGCACACGCACAGAAACTGGTAAACGACGGTTTTCTCCAGGTTGCAACGTGATCGAAGCGTCGGTGATAAACCATTCAGACGCACCTTCTTTGCCAATAAACTGTGGCTGGCCTTGTTCACCGCTTGAAATAAAGGATTCAGTTGCAAGATCAAACGTTTGATACATCGCCGCATTATTACCAACCATAATCTGCACGGTTGTGGCTGAATTCGCCTCTAAAGCGATATCAAGCAAGGCCGGCCCGGCCGTAAGCGCTCGCCCCTCAGATGGAAACAACAATACCGCCACAATGGCGGTAAGCAATCCAATGAATGAGCGAGAACAAAACATAATTAGTAGTTAGCGACGAGGGTATAGTACGTATCTTGAGAATACGCCCCGTTCGCCGTTGATGTTGCTACCGAGAGCTTATAAGAAAAACCAAGTCTATCACCAATACCGCCTGTTGCCGCACCATTTGTTTGAACAAGTCGCATCGTTGTCGTCACACCGAGATCAGTACCCGGATTAACCGCCCCAGGTCCAGTAATGCTTGCACCAAACTCTTCAGACCCAAGCGTCACCGCACCATCAAGCACTTCTGGGATCGTATTCAAACCGCTTTGCATCAAATGATTGCCATGCACATAAAGTGAATAGCCGGTTGGTACACTCGTGATGACATTTGTCCCAACAATACCGGTAGCCACGGTTGCACCACTCACATTACCAAGAGCCAAGGTTGCGGATGAGAGACGATAAACGCGATCATCCCCGCCGGCAGCAATAAGCGAGATGCCAGCCGTATCACCCTGAAAGTCATCGACGGTGATAACGAGTGCATTGATTGCTGTGATTCTACCCACTGCTACTTCTTGTGTCAGTCCGACATTTTCAACCATCGCAATCAGATCCCCGATAGCAAAACCTGCAACCGATGAGACCGTTACCTCATCAACACCATCAAACACTGTCCATGTTGGTGTTGGACTCGCGGCATTTGCTCTTACTTCGTAGCCAAGAAGGTTTGCCGTCTCTGGCAAACGGTAACCGGCAGATAAACGATAGTTCGCGCTTGAACCTTGGCCCGCTGCTTCACCCCCAATCGTATCGTGAGTGACAAAGTTCGCACTCGTCCCAAAATCAGCACCACCGGCCGAGACCGTGTCCCAATTAATTTGAAAATTCGTGCTCGTCATCGCCATGGCCGGCGATGCTACCAAGAGCAAACTCATCACAACGCTAAAGAGCGTACGCAAAGAACACATATAGATAGATTATAGCAAAAAATACACGTTCAGAAAAATTACTCTTAATACAGCCAAATAATATAGGGTCGCAAAACGTTATACGTAAATTCAACCTCATATTATTGACACCATACCCTTATCTCTCCTATACTCCGCGCATCAGTTGGCTTGTCCCCGCCTGCCAAATCTGACAAAGTGGTTTGCAACACTGCAACTGCCCAATCAGTAGCGTACGACCCGCGACCACTCGTTGAGCCATTCACTCACGTGATACGCTCCTGACCTGCCGCCAGACCTCTCTCTTCAAACATGCATCCAAGTGGATGAAGAGACGTCTGGCGGTTTCTATTTGTTTTTTTGAATCACCATAGTCGGAATTTTATTTAGTATATTTGCTCCCATCTCAAATAGACCATAAAGAATATCGCCCGTAGGGAATCTCACCGAGGGCAATATTCTTTATGATCTATTTGAGACCAGCCCAGACAGGAATATTCAGTGACTATTTTCTATCCACAAACAAAGTGGATAACTTTCACATGTATATATATTAAATCCTTATCGAATGTTTCATGTGAAACACTTATCAACAGGTTTATGCACTTATTTGTTACTTACCAACATACCAAGGTACATTTTTTGTATCAAAAACAAGTTACACACAGCCAAGTTATAAACATGTGTTTAACTTTTGAGGTGTTATTCACAGTATCGCTTCGATAAAATCGTTAAAGAAGCAGAGTTGCACACATCCTGTTAATAACTTTCGTCATCTTTCAATCAAAACATTAAAGCCTGTGGATTGTTTCATGTGAAACATCATCAAAATATAAATAGCCGGACAAGCATGTCGGCTATTTATTAAAAATCTAAGCAGCTTCTTTATATCTAATTGTGTCTCTTGCTGGTTTTTCACGTTTAGGAAGATGTCATTGACCCATTCGATGACCGTAGACCTTGTTCGTATCTGATTCACTGAGTAGCGAATCTTCTAAATCCAGAAATTCATCGTTACCAATAGAATTCTCGACTGCACGCTCATCCGCAGCAATACGCTCTCGATGATCGCCAGTAGATGAATGAGATTTATAACCTTCTGTGTTAATAACACGAGGACGCGACATCTTCTCCATAGAACAAAGTATTTATTTGATATTTGCTTTTTAGTTTTAAGCAATGAATACAATATAGCATATTTTAAGGTAAAAATCAAGTATCATAAAATCCCCGCTAGGGGATTTTACTTTGGTCTAGTTTCACTTTGTCATGTCGAGCAAAGCGAGACATGGTGTCTCCGCGTGGAGTCGAACCACGATCTAGGGCTTAGGAGTCCCTTGTTCTATCCATTGAACTACAGAAACATTATTTTACAATACTGCACTAAAACTCCTCATGTGTCGCAAAATATATAAATAGATAATTTAATGATTAAAATGATTCGCTTCTGCTATAGCGTAGGTGAATCGAACCAGCTTTTATCACGACCTTAACTACCTTGAAATCATTTCTAGGCGATTTAAACGCGTCATTCGTGAATCGGAGTGTACGGTTAGCCAAATATTCGGTCAACGGCTTGACACTCATTCTGATTTCGCTTATCTTAGCGCTAACATTATGCCACAAAAGCATGCAGCCATTAAGGATCTTCGCAAGAACGCACGTCGCGCCGTACGCAACGCACGCATGAAGACCCACGTAAAAAGCCTCACGAAACAGCTCAAAGAAGCTGTTAAAGAAGGCAAGTCCGAAGCAAAAGAAATCTCTGTAAAACTACAGAGCGCTACTGCCAAGGCTAGCAAGAACTTCGTTCTTCACAAGAACAAGGCACGTCGCGTTATCAGCGCTGCCATGAAATCCGTTTCGAAGAAATAATCAGCTAAATAAAAACACCTCGTAACAACGAGGTGTTTTTATTTCTTAGAAAAGTACGTTTACCTCTGTATCTACAGCAAATCCGGAGCGAACGAGTGCATGCGCCTCGATCGCTGTAAGCAAAACGCGAGTAGAGGAGTCGCCGATTTTCTTAAGCTTATTTGCGACAAACGGATGAATGCCAGCTGTATCATTATTCTTTACGCGTTCTGCCTGCGAAGCCTGTTGCATGATTAAAGCGAGCGTCGAACTATCAAATTGTCGATAAGCATCATACTGAAAACGGCTCTTTTGCTGTTGTAAAACGCTATCAATGTACTGATACGTTGTATCTGCCTCTCGTTTGAGAAGAGCGATAGGATACCCGCATGAAACCTGGATCAAACCGCTGATCGCACCCCACGAATCACCATCATACATTTGGGCAATTTCACGAATGAGTTTTCCGTCCGTGATGCCAAGAAAGGCCGCGTGATCACTTAACCATTTTTCAAACGCCGCGCCTTTCGTTTCAGGAAAATCATAACGCACGATTCCAGATGCTTCAGAAAAACTATCGAGGTCAGACATTTTTAATGAACCTTCTTCAACATCCACCACGATCGTCATCTCATCTGGATGATCAAAAAGTTTTTTCAAAACTTTTTTGTCCGCCGCCTTCACGCGTAGCAATCCTGAAACGCGCAAAAAAGAACGTTTCGCAAAAAGCGAACCGACACCAAGTCGCTCCTGCAAAAATTGAACAGGGGACTGATCTGGTTCGCAACTCTCAATCGAGAGCCCACTCTGGTCGTGTTTTGCTTTATACGCTGCTTCGAGCTCTTTGGCTTTTTGTAACGCTTTATAACTGTCAGCGCCCGAGCAGATGATTAGCATAGATAAAGAATGCTTGATGCGTAGATATCCTGCAACCTCATAATCCCTTCTTTCACAAAGAAGGGGCAGGGGATGATTTAGAGCGATTTCATCTCCTCCCAATTTTTGCCATGCTTCGAATCGACTTGGATAGGCACACCGACATCGGCGACACCCTCCATCAC
>JAMIEW010000011.1:0-3546 GCA_035906575.1 bacterium | reverse complement strand
TTATCTCTTACAATCCCTCGCCATCCTCGGCGGAGGTCCAACACTAAGCATTGATGGTATCGATCAAGTTCCTGGTCTTCTCGTTGTAGAAAATGGCCAAATCACCGGGGACAGTCGTCCGATCACGTTTGATCAGAAAACGAGTTTTCACCTACACACACTGCCGCGTTACCGCGATCTAACAACGGTACCTCAGAATGAAACCGTTCTCGCTTTATTCTTTCGAATGTCGGATGGATACTTGGTCGCCGAAACAATAACAAAAGAAGCTGTTGACTGGACGACAAACAGCGAAGGACCGAGATTCGAAGACCCTACAAATACGTATTATCGCATCCGAAATGGCGAAGCTCACTATACCAAAGTTGAAGAGCCAGGGTCTTTTTTCAAATCAACCGCCATTCAATATAGCAATGGCCACACGCTGTTTGTCACCAACGGTCCAAAACTTGAAGACGTAAAAACCATCCTTGTACACGGTCTTCCTAAAGATCCAAATCATGCGAGCTCATTAACCCATGAAAGCAAAGGCTCAATTCTTTGGGAGACTGAGGCCCAAGTCTATATGCGCTATCTCATCACCGAAAAGAAAACGGGCAAACAACAATATTGGGAGGCAACGGTAAATAAACAATAAATCCCTTTTGAAAAACTTCTCGATATGATGTCGAGAAGTTTTTTTGTTTTTTGATTTATTGTCCACAAATTTTTCAGAATTATTTTTTTCATCGTGCTAAAATGTTTTTTGTCGAAAGGAATTGTGTGTCGTTATATCATCGCAAACCGACAAGTTCGATTTTGCCAACATCACACTCTGATATTGGCATTCCGTCCGCGGCCAAGCGGTCTGATATTGGGGTCATCCCTATCTATGGGGTGCACGTGCTCATCATTCATGACAAGAGCGAGCCTCAGTACTGTGTCGGCGAGCTCTATATCCGACACGGTTTTTATCAGCTTGTAGCTGATGCGTTTTTTACCCCCATCGAAATCGAACTCGACTCGTTAGTCGTTGAATCGTTGGACGATAAGTTAAAGGTTGGGATCGGAACGCCCTATACTTATACCGACGACCAGGGTCGGCGCTATAATGCCCGCATTATGATCTTCGACTCATCTGAACATGCCATGCGCTGGCAAACCGAATTTTTTCGGCCCACCTGACGAGAACGCCTTTGAGCGTTCTCTTCTATTGTTGACAAAAGGCCACAAAGAAGGTAATAAATTACTTGCCCATTTATGATGAGTTACTCATCAAGGAGTACCCGATGAGGCTACCTGATAGTAAGTACGCGTTTTACTTTAACCTACTCGACCAAGGTGTTCTCGCGTGGAATACCTGGCGGGCACAGCATCCTGACAAGATCATCAATCTCGAAGGCGCGCGACTCGATTATCGCGATCTACGCGAAATAAACTTCTCGCGCATGAACCTCGAGAATACCCGGTTTCAGGGTACCGACTTTCGCCATGCAGACTTCACCTGCTCGCGACTCTGTTATGCAAATATCAAGCGCTGCGCGCTCGACCATGCAAGGTTCTCGGGTGTTGAATCATCCTTCATGATCATCAAAGATTCACCACTCGATCTCGTCGTGGACTCAGAGGGTCTGCGACATGCCCTTTCTAGCGGATCGAGAACATCGATTCTGCATGCCTGACAATGAACGGCGCACACCCTTGTGCGCCGTTTTGCTTTTTCAATCTAGTGCCATCTGGTATACTCTTTTTATATGTACATTTCTTTGCAGGATCTGCTTTATATCGTCGGCATCATTTCATTGGCACTGGTTGCCGGTTTTTTGAGCTGGACGCTCTACGAAGCCGCCCGCCTCTTGCGCAATGTAAACTTCATTGCAGACATGATTCGCGAAAATGTCGAGCGCGCTGAACGCCTCATCGACATGATCGGCGAAAAACTCACCAGCCTCTCAGGCTATACCGGCGTCATGGCAAAAGCAGGCGAGAAGATCGTGGATTATCTCATGAACCAGGCAACAGGAGGCGATGAATCCATCTTTAAATCCTCAAAGAAAAAAGGCCGAAAGGGGATGCCGAGTTTGACGGATTTGGATGAGGAATAAAGCTTTCTCCGCCTACGCTGCGCTTGGCACCTCTTTCACTTCGTGAAAAAGGGGATATCGATTTATCTACTATTTTATAGATAAAATCCTTAACTCCCTGTTCACGAAGTGAAAAGGGACACCCCAGCGAAGCGCAGGGAGGGTAAAGCCGAGCGGGGAGTTGCAAAAGGGGTACCCTCCAGGTACCTTTTTGCTATTAAGTCCGATCTCCGCAGGCCTTGCGCCGTCAGCGGGTCCACACAATCTATGGCCGATCTTATACAATCCCAGGCTGAAGAAAAGCCTCGTTCTCCTTTTGTGCATCTGCACGCCCATTCAATGTATTCGCTTTCGGATGCGATGGGCAGTCCGGATGAAATTGTGAAGCATGCCTTAAGCCTTGGTTATGACGCTTTGGCGCTAACTGATCACAATGGCCTCTATTCTGCGATTGAGTTTTACGAATCTGGCAAGAAACACGGCCTAAAGACCATTGTTGGTGTTGAGATAAACGTTGCACCGAATAAACATACCGATAAGCGTGCGGGTATCGATCAACACACCACCCATTTAACCTTGCTCGCAGAAACAAATGAGGGGTATCACAATTTGTTGAAATTGGTTTCGATTTCGAATATCGATGGTTTTTATTACCGTCCTCGCGTCGATAAAGAACTCCTCAAAAAATATAATGGCGGCATCATCGCGCTTTCAGGGTGTTTGAAGGGTGAAATCCCAAAAGCGTTGCACGCGCATGACGAAGAGAAGGCCTTAAAGTCTATTGAGGAGTTTAAAGAAATCTTCCATCCGGGCTGTTTCTTTTTAGAATTGGTCCACCATCCAGAATCGCCAACACAGAACGAAGTAAATGAAGCATTGATTGCGATCTCAAAAAAGACGGACGTGCCTGTGGTTGCCACACGTGACGTTCATTATCTCGTCGAAGAAGACCGAGAAGCACAAGATGTCTTGTGCTGTATTCATGATGGAAAGATTCTCGATGACCCGAACCGATCCACCATGTCGAGCTTGGACCTCTCGATGTGTACACCAGAGTATATGGTCGAGGCGTTTGCGGATTTGCCTGAAGCGGTTGAGAATACGCGCAAAATCGCCGATCGTTGCAATGTCGTGATTGAATTGGGCGTGAATCATTTACCGAAGTTCGATGTACCAGAAGGGGAGACGGAGTTTTCACAATTAAAGAACCTTTGTGAAATTGGGTTATTAGAACGCTATCCTGACCCGGCTATTCAACCAGAAGCAAAAGAGCGTTTAGAATTTGAACTAAATACCATCGAGCGCATGGGTTTTGCGGCGTACTTTTTGATTGTGGCTGATTATATTAACTGGGCAAAAGACCATAAGGTGATTGTAGGGCCTGGTCGCGGCTCTGCTGCGGGCTCGATTGTTGCGTATTCGCTCAGAATTACGAACTTAGACCCTTTGCGATATGGTTTGCTCTTTGAGCGCTTTTTGAATC
>JAMIEW010000010.1:0-6397 GCA_035906575.1 bacterium | reverse complement strand
CAAGTCCAAAATCAAACTTGCAAAGATCGCTGCTGTTAAGGCAGGCAAGAACTCCTATGTTGGTCGCAAACTCAAGAAGCGTGAAAATCGCGGCTTGCAGCAAATGCGCATCGGCGCCGCTTCACGCGAACTCGGTGTGAGCTATTCAAAGCTCATGGGTGAACTCAAAAAGCGCGATGTTTCATTGAACCGTGTGGTTCTCTCTGAACTCGCTGCAAAGCACCCACAGATTTTTGCTAAAATCGTGAAGGGTTAATCCCCTTAAAAACACCCTCGACGTAATGTCGAGGATGTTTTTTATTTCATGACGGCGAATGATTGAATCTTTTCTACAAATCCTTCGACATCTCCTTTAGCAACGAGTTTGCCGTTCTTAAGAGCTTTTTCGAATATTGGGATAAATCTTTCAATAGCCCTCTCATACCTATCTGTTGTTTCGCGATAGCCACCTCGTTTAATGAGAACGATATCTTCTTTGAAGGACTTACCAAGATCAAACTTTTTGATCAATAACTCGAGGACGCCGATTTTTGCTTCACGGCTTTGAACACTGCCGAGCTCCGTCCTCAACCAATCAACCGGATTTTTCTGCTCAGGCGCGATGACGGCCATTAACCGATCAGCGACGCTCTCGATATCGGTTTTACTTAATCCCCTCACCTCTTTTATGGGACGCGTTGCCGGTAAAAAACCCTCGGTAGACACCTTGGTCTCGACCGGATCCATTTCTTGCACCCGGCGACGTAGGCGGCGCACTTCTTCGTGATCAGGTTCTGGAGGTTCAAATACGCGATCGAATTGCTCAGATAGTTCAGTGAGTGAAGATGTCGGCATTTCTTCATCTAAACCTTCAACGACTTCGCTACCGAGACTGAGTGATTCTTCTTCTGGGTAGATCATCTCGGCTGTAGGGGTGATCAATGTACCACTGAACGGCATTTGCTTTGTTTCTCGTTCAGCTTTTTGTGTTTGCTCTTCATTAACGAGCTCATCAGCAAAATTATTTAGGTCGCGTAGGCGTTCTGCTTTGGTTTTGCCCTTTGGCGGACGCACGGCCTCATGCGCTTTGCGGACTCGCTCAACCATCGCCTCATCGCGCGGAGGAATACCGTTTTCAAGCAAGCGATTTGCCCGCTTATAGACACGCGCCGAAATATCCCCTCCCATATCTTCAACCTTGGTCGCTGCTGTACGATCTATGGTGTAGGCGTGCAATGCATAAGCGGTGGCAATGTCTTCGGTACCAAAAAGTCGCTCAAGCGCAGCGCGATTAATCGGATGAAAGCGCTTATTCTCTAAAAGACCTTTGACATAGGCAAAGCGCTTAGAGGCTATCGCTTTTTCTTCTGGATTCATCTGTTGAATGACCTTCTGCCACTTAAGACGAAACTTATCGGTTTCAAATGGTTGCTCAGAACGCACAGCGAATCCGCGTTGGCCGATGGCGAGCGTTGAGCCGCCGAATGATGGCGAGCCCGTCCCCATCGAACCGCCGACCGTGAGTGGCTTGCGATCGACAACTCCCCTCCCGACGGGTGCCGGCATGAATATCGGAGCCTCTACTTGTTCTTCTTTCATCGGACGACGTACAACAGGCAACCGTAGGGCCTCGAGCTTTTTTTCGACGGCTAATAATTGCTTTGCGAGAGCTTCAACTTCTTCGATTTTTGGACGGCCAAAGAATCCTCTAAAGCGCGAGAGTTCTTTTTGCAAATAGGGGTTTGGACTCTGGTCAGCGTAGACCAGCGCGAGCTGAAGCTTGTACTCGTCCAGACCTGCATTATAGAGCTGCTGCTGTAGATGGTGCTGCTTGTCTTCGAGTTCGCTGATCTTTTTTTGCTTTTGCTCGGCACGCTTTTGCTCTTCTTTGGCATAGGCCTGCAAATCTACCGATGAGATAATACCCTGTTCATCATCATGATAAACGGGCGTTTTTGGACGGATTCTCACGCCAGAGACCTCGTCCCAGACCGGGGTTTGGTGCTTCGCGCGCCCATTGGGCAGAGAGACTTCACTTTTCATAGCGCCAGTATATCAGAGTTATCCACTAGTATAAAACATATAGTGAATAATTTTGCTATACTGCCACTATCTATGCCACGCAAATTGAACGAGATGCCAAAAATCGCATCTGAAAATCGCAATGAAAATCCAAAGACGTTTCCTTCTGTAGAGAAACCGTCGAATAAACCTACAAAACAAGACAAGCGCTCTGCTGAGTCGGCGTTGCGCTCACATATGGAGGACGAGGACCTCGTTACAACCAACGCTATCCGCGAAGTCCGCGCGACTCTCAGATCTGAAGATATAGCCGCTGCATCTAAAGATGACAAGATTCTTGAATATGCCGCCGCTAAAAACAAACAAGACGCCATTGTTAGAAAGGCTGAAGCCGCTGGACTTACATCCGCGCAGTTTTATCAAATGCTTGAAAATGGCCCATTGGACGATCAGCCAGAGCGTTTCGGTAACGTAAAAAATTTCTTCCGCCGTCTTGCGGGGCAAGCTTGGGCTGGCAAAGATACCGCTCAACTCAATAAACTCATGGCCGAATACCAGGCTGCTGAGACCATTGTCAATGAACCCGCTCAAAAAGACCTTGAGAATATCCAAGCCGCGCCAAGAAGTCGCCCAAGTCTTGGTGGTAGTCGCATCGTTACACGCGAAGGCGGTGAAAAAGCGCTTTCCGCAGAACCTGCGACACAAAATGAAAAACCTACCGTTATTGAGTCAGCTGAAATCAATCCAGGATCTACGGCAAATGCTTTGCTTGAAAAATATAACGTTAGCGTCGACAAAGGTCGTACCATCGCAAAAGACGGCAAGCTCACCTACGAAGACCAAGGCACTGAAGAACTCAGTGTTGCTGATCTCGTCAAAAGTCAGACTCTTCTTAGTGAAGCGTATAACCAGATCTACACAAAGAATAAAAAAGACGCTAAAGCTTTTGCTGAAGCTGTCGGAACGATTCGCTACGAAAACAATAATTCTGCATTAGCGACAGAAGACGTTGCTACAGGTCGTGCGGTTGCCGCAGGACGCAAACAAGCTGACGTTGGTTCTGGCGCATTAAAAACCGCAGGCCGTGGCGCGGGCTCAAGCTCACTTGATCGTGGTCTTTCGGACATCTTACAGAATCTCGATACCAAACTCGCAAAAGCAGAGCTTGCTACCGTAGGCGCAGAAGCTCCTATTGCCGCTCCAAAAGAGACACCCCTCAAAGGCGGCTTGAGCGCAGCGCAAATGCGCGAATTCGATGAAGCGAATGCCCGTATGAACGGTGGTCGCATGGTGAAGCCTGGTACGGTTGATCGTATTTCAGCCACAGATGCTGCCGCTCTCGATTCAACAATCGAACAAATCAATAAGAACGAGCAGATGCAGCTCACTCGTGAAGTTGAGTATCTTGCTGGTTTTTCTGAAGGTGATGCAAGAAGGGCCTTTAAGCTCATGGCCCCAAACACCCCTGCCGCGCGACTCAAAGAGATTACAAGCAATACCGTTGCAGATACCTATCGCGCCATGGTGAACGAAGCGGCAGCACTTAAAAACAGCAAATCCATGGCATCACAAAGCAAGCTGACAGCCCTCAACGACAAGCTTGATGCCGTAAGAAGCTTTGCTGCGACCATCTCGGTTCAAGAGGCTAAACTCGCTGAAATGCCTTCTATCCGCGAAGCGGATATGAAAAAAGCCGCCGCTGAAGACCGTGCTGAGTTCTTAGACGATAAAGACATTGAACTCCTGGACGAAGAGCCTATCCCGCTTGTTAAGCGCAAAGCTCCACCTAAGGTGAGCGCTGCTGCTAAAGCCGTAGGACGTAAAAAGAACTAGATCACCCCCCCCGTTTTCAACACCGCCCGAATGGGCGGTGTTTGTTAAGTTAAGATTGACAAAATCATATTTTAATGGTAATACCCGTACAGCACATTCTTGGAGGTACCCCGTGAATCAGCAACCGTCCGCCAGTCGAATTGCCTTTTGGCGCCAAATCACGCGCCAGATCGATAGTCATCTTGGCTACCGTCACTCCTCGGGAGGACCGTGCCTCTACATTATCGAGAGCATGCAACCCGAATTTCAATTCGAGGGGTTGTTAGACACTGGTTTCATGGAAGCCTTCTTTCATGCGATGGACCTGGTTCGACGGGGTACAAAAGTCAATTACTTTCTGCCCCACACAACGATGGCGTTAGATCGACGATTCGAGCTCTGGAAGCCCGATTTCGGTGGCAAGTACCCCGACCTACGTGGGTACCTCACCGACGAGCTCTGGAACAAGCTTCTCGATAAAGCCTTTACGACCGAGATCTTCGATCTCGACGGCAAGGCGCTCAATGCCAGTCACAGAGAGCTCATTGAAGCACGTGATCTCGTTACTGAATCTGGCCCACGGTGGGGCGCGATGTACCTGATCACTCGCCTCTTTGAGGCAACGGTTGTACATGTCGCTTGGCATCACCCAACAACACGCCGCGAGATCGAACGTGAAGTAGGTGCCGAAGGTGGCAAGGAGCTCCGTAAACGCGAGCAGCTCGCCATCGAACAAGCCATCGACTCTTACCAGCGATGGAGGCGCTTATTCGATTCACTCGAAGATGAGACTGAAACTAGCTCTCCGCGGCCGGTTGCAAAACGGACACCTGTCCTGCAACTGATACGCGGCGGCAAGTGAACCTGCGCCCTCTCTAGCAATAGAGGGGGCGTTTCAATTGACAGAGATGCCAGGTATTGATAATCCATAACAGCTCTTTCTTCTCGGAGGTAGGATGATTAAAACCAAACCGGTCTACGATAACTGGATGAATACTGCTGAACAATTCGATCGGCATTTTGGCCACGATGCAGCGACATCCAATCTCTGCGGACCCTGTGTGCAGTCGACGCTCTATTTCATTGAGGCACACGACAACAAACATCTGTCGACGGCTGCGGTTGAATCCGTATTTGCTGCGTGGCGGATGATTGTGAGTAATACGTCTCCAGACCAGTTTTCGCGGCATGAGAATGGCCAAGCTGATCGCGAGTTCGTGCTATGGATAGCAGCCATCAAGTCCATGGACGATGCATGGATGGACAAGCATTATCGCTATCTCACCGAAGAGATGCGCTTCATGTATCTCACCGCACACTTCACTAGGGTCACTGAGTCCTTGCCTGTAGGCGCGGCCTCCCGGCACTATAATGATCTGTTGTATCAATCAGAGCGGCATCGTCCAAGCTTAAAAAGTTGGGCGGCTCTGCAGATTGGTCTGAGGATTTACGAAGATGCCCTCGTGCATCTCGCCTATCACCATCGACCAACGCGCAGGATCATCGAAAAACCGATTCAAGGTGCGAAGAATATCGCAACAAGACATAAGCTTTATACCCAAGCCAAAATCCATTCGAGAACCATGCATGATCACTGCATGAAGATCTTGCACGATGAATCTGCACCGACGAGCCCACGCTCGCCAAGACCAGGTCCAAAGCTCAGCGTTATCATGGGCGGCAAGCGCTCGTAACCAGACAGAACGGCCCACCAGTACTCCTGGTGGGCCGATTTTCATTCTGTTCTTTTTGCTATGCGAGACGCTTATCGTTTTCTTCAGTGGCGTTAGCGATGAAGTCTTTTTTGCTCATGGCGACCTGATCTTGCTGACCGCGAATACGTACCGTGAGATCGCCGCCTTCAACTTCTTTATCGCCCACTACGAGCATACGTGGATATTTCATCTTTTCAGCATTACGGATTTTTTTGCCAACAGATTCGGTTGAATCATCAACCGTCACACGAAATCCTTCAGCTTCAAGCTCTTTTGCCAGCGTATGCGCAAAGTCGGCGTGACGATCAGCGACTGGCAAAATCGCGATCTGCGTCGGCGCGAGCCAAAGCGGAAACGAACCGGCATAGTGCTCGATCAAAACGCTCATGAAGCGTTCAATAGAGCCCATGATGGCGCAATGAATCATGAGTACGCCTTCTTTTTCACCGGATTCATTCACACAGTTCAAGCCAAAGTTCTTTGGTTGGTTGAAGTCAAGTTGAATGGTCGCGACTTGGTGAGGACGTCCGATCGAATCTTTGGCCATGAAGTCGATTTTTGGACCATAGAAGGCCGCTTCGCCCACGCCGTCCGTCCATTCGAGACCTTTCTCTTCGAGAATAGCTTGAAGGGAGGCTTCTGCCTTGTCCCAATCTTCAGCGCTGCCGAGATATTTTTGCGGATTCTCTGGATCACGGCGAGAGAGACGAGGCTTCAAATCAAAGCCAAAGGTATTGTAGAATTTCTGAATGACGTCCCAGATTTTTTCGGCCTCATCCCCTACTTGTGAAACGCGGCAAAAGACATGAGCATCGTCTTGCGTAATCGAGAGCACACGAGATAAGCCAGAAAGTTCGCCCGATTGCTCG
>JAMIEW010000009.1:0-17129 GCA_035906575.1 bacterium | reverse complement strand
TGATCGTGAGAGATGCTGGGACGAAGCCATTCGCTACCGAGCTAATGGTGATCGTTGCAATCGTTTCATCGAATTGCTTGTCTTGAGAGATGGTGGTCGTCAAGGTCATCACGTTACCAGGGTAGAAGTCAGAAGCGGTCTGAATAGCGGTGCCTAAGCGGTAGTTAGTGAAGAACGCATCAGGGATATCGTCTACTTGGCTGTTCCAGGTAAGGCCGTAGAGCGTCTTTGCGAGCTCTTCAGAACCAATCTGGCGAAGGATACCACCTTGGTCAACGACGTAGGTGCGAGGATCCGTCGTAATCTTTACCATCTTGTAACCAGGACGGTAGGTGACGTTGCCGCCAAGTGGGATGGACGAGAGTGCGCCATCAGAGATGCTACGGACGGTTGCGAAATCTTTGTACCAAGTGAAGTACGTTTTGTCGTTAGGGAAAACGTAGCGTTTGCCGTTTGAAGCAAAGTAGTAAACAGCTGAACCAGAACCTTTGATAAGTTCACCGGCGTTAAAGTTGCCAGTGGTTGCAGCGCCGACAGCAAGAGGTGCTGCGAGCATAGAGACCGTTGCAAGGGTCGCGGCTGCGCGAGAAAGCATGAGCTTCATAGAGAAGTGGTACATTGAGTAATTGAGTAAGTGACTATAGGATGCCAACAATGTGGCATACCCGTCAAACTAGCGAACATTCACCTTGAAGATTTCTGACGATCCAACCTTGCCCAAAAGATCGGTGGCACGCACTTGTACGTTTACCGTTTGAGCAATTGTCCAAGGACCGAGCATGGTATTGCACGATGCGGCAGAACAGGTTTTTATTGCCGTTCCATTTACGAGAATTTCAATCTTATCAACACCGTCTTCGTCGCCTGCTTGGGTGGTGATATCGGTTTGTTGGCCGACAACAGGCAAGAGATTGCCGATGGAGGCCGTAATGATAGGGGACTCGTTCGCGACGACAGAAATCGTTTTAGATTCTGAGGTATTTCGTTGACCGCTTGGTTCAGTGACGATGGCGGTAAAGGTGTGGACGGTACCAATAGCGCCTTGTTCGAGTTCAGAATAACGGCACTCTTGTTCGTTGTCGCAGGCTTTCACCAAGACACCATCCATAAAGATCTCAATGATGCGTGCACTGATGCGGTTATTGTCGACAGTGGCAACGACTTCGCGATAAGAGCCTGGTCTTACTTCAGGGCGAGTGACGGCAAGCGAGAGACCTGCGATACCCGGGGTAACCGTAATAGTAGAAGTCGTTTGAAAGGTTGTATTGTTGTTCCATTTGAAGTTTGCAACGACGGCTACGCTTGAAGCAGCGGTTGCTGGGATGGTCTCATCCGTTGAGCAGGGGCTATATTCACAGGTCTTGGTTAAAATTCCATTGAAGAACAAATCAATTTTATTGAAGTTCGTTGCAGGATTTGCTGTTGCCAAAAGATTCACGGTCCCAAAAATCTTTTCTTCTGTTTTTGAAAGATAAAGGGTCCCTTTATTTGTAACAACAGGTGTTGTTGTCGTCGGAGTTGTCGGAGTCGTAGGTGTGGTCGGAGTGGTTGGTGTTGTTGGGGTTACAATCGTTTTATCAACATCAATTGAGCTTGCCGTGCTCATGGCTGTTGATGGTGAAAAATCCGAGACGGTCATGACATTGGTACCAAGTTTGTAGTTGGTGAAAAAGGCATCCGGCAAGTCATCGACCTGCTTTGCCCACATATCGCCGTAAAGTGCCTTCGCGGCTTCTTCACTCCCAAGCCAACGCAAGACGCCGTTTGCGTCCACAACATAAACGCGTGGGTCGGTGGTGATTTTGATTAAGCGTTTACCCGGGCGATAGGTGACATTGCCGCCAATAGTGATGGTCGACATGTCGGCATCAGATATGGTTTGGACATTCGCAAAATCACTATACCAAGTGAAATACGTCTTCTCGGTCGGGAAGACATAGCGCTTGCCATTCGACGAGAGATAATAGACAGCAGGGCCCGAGCCCTTAATAAGGCTATTGGCCGCTGGGAGCGAGGTATAAAGGGTGGGGACGGCGGTTTCAGCATGGCTGACAACCGGCATCGCAAAAAGGGCAATCGCGCCTACAGGGGCGATGGCTTTGAGCAGAAGGGTCTTCATAGTCATAGACCCGTCCAGTTTAGCACATTTACGAGATCCCGAGTTTTTGCGAGAGGTGGCCAATGGTATTGGTCGGACTCACGGCTTTAAAGATCGCGCTCGCGAGACAAAAGCGTTCAACGCCCGCCGCTTTCACATCAAGAATATTTTGGCCATTAATCCCGCCATCAAACCCAATAACGAACTGACGACCTGGGTGTTGTTTGAGGGCACGCACGGTATCGAGCGTTTTTGGGATGAGCTGCTGTCCGCTCTGACCAGGATGCACACCAAGAACGAGGATTTCATTCACGCGATCAAGATATGGGCGTAGCGCTTCAATTTTGGTATTTGGACCAATCGCTAAACCGCATTGCCAGTTATTGTTGAGACAGTATTCAATCAAGCCACCGTGATCAACCATGGCTTCGATATGCCAAATGGCGCGCTTTGATTGTGATGGTGTGAGGACGCGCTGCCATTCTTTCATGTGCAAAAGCGGATCAGAAACCATCAAATGCAATTCAATCGGATTCTGCGGCAATAATAATCCGAGCGCGTCAGGGTCTGAAAAAGCGCTGAAGCGGTTAAGTGTCCCGTCAAGAATATCGATTTGAATCCAACCAGAATAATCGCCGAGCTTAGTCACTTGGACGAGGGCATGTTCTTCGCTATTCACGAGAAGGGCAGGGATGAGTTCGAGGGTCATGCTAGAGGAGTTGGTCAAGCTCATTGACGCGGCGCTTGTGGCGGGCGGCAGGGGAGGGCTTGGTGGTTAAAAAGGTTTCAATAATCGACTGCGCGAGAGCGGGTTTGGTACCCCACCCGCCAAGAACGAGCACATTAGCATGATTATGCTCACGGGCAAGGGCGGCGTCTTTGGTCGTTCGGGCAACGATGGCACGGATCCCTTTGAAGCGGTTCGCAGCAATGTCCATCCCGTGACCCGAGCCACAGAAGAGAATCCCGAGGGCTTTTTGGTCGTTTTGCAGTGCGAGGGCGACTTTTTTAGCATGAAGCGGGTAATCGTCGTCTTTATCGAGATCTGGCGAAAGATCTAAAACCTGGCGTTTTGCGCTGAGTTTAGCCTTGATCTTTTCTTTTAGAGCGTGACCGGCATGATCGGCGGCGAGGTAAAGGGAGGGTTTTTGGGGCATAAAATTTGGCTTGACCTAAAGCAAAAAGCCAAGCATTCTACCACAGTATGTCAGACAAAAACCGTTCCGAACAGCCTCAAGCTTCGATTTTTGCCAAGATCGAAGAAGAAATCGGCGCCTACTGGAAGAAGCAAGAGATTTTTCGCCGCTCAATCGAAGAACGACCAGAAAATAAAACCTTTCATTTTTATGATGGGCCGCCATTCGCGACCGGCTTGCCGCACTATGGCCACCTCCTTCAATCTGCGATCAAAGATGTTGTACCGCGTTATTGGACGATGAAGGGTTTTCGCGTGCCTCGCGTCTGGGGTTGGGACTGTCACGGTTTGCCAATTGAGAACATTGTTGAAAAAGAATTGCAGCTCGGTACCAAGCACGCAATTGAAGAATACGGCATCGGCAAGTTCAACGAACAATGTCGCCAAAATATTTTTACCTACGAAAAAGAATGGGAGCGCTACGTGCACCGTTTTGGTCGCTGGGTCGATTTTGAGAACTCGTATAAGACGATGGATAATTCCTATATCGAATCCGAGTGGTGGGCGTTTTCAGAAATGTTCAAAAAGAAATTAGTCTACAAGGGCGTTCGTGTTGCGCAGTACTGCCCACGTTGTGCAACCGCGATTTCAAATCAAGAAGTTTCGATGGGCGAGTACATGGACCACAAAGATCCAGCGCTCACCGTCACCTTTCCATTCGCTGATGATGCTAGCACGGCTTTTTTAGCGTGGACGACAACGCCTTGGACCCTGCCTGCAAATACCGGCCTCACCGTAAACGCGGATCTTGAATACATTGCCGTAAAAACGGCTGACGCTAACATCAAGTACGTTTTAGCGGCTTCACGCGTTGCGCAATACTTTGGCGAAGATCCAAGTGCATACGAAGTCGTATGGACGAAAAAAGGCAGTGAGCTTGTCGGTCAACGCTATGCCCCTGTTCTTGAAGTCAAAAAACCTGAAGGTGACGCGTATCGGGTTGTCGCAGGCGAACATGTTACCGACACCGACGGTACCGGTATCGTGCATACGGCTCCGGCTTTTGGTGAAGAAGATTTTCAGATGCATCAAAAGCATCAGTTGCCTGTTTTGATGACGGTAGATGCAGAAGGCCGCTTTGATGAAGAGATGGGTGCTTTTGCCGGTCTCGCGATTAATGAAGCGCATGGCCCGGTGATCGAAGCGCTCAAAGCCGCGGATCGTTTGTTTAAAAAAGAAAGCATCACACATAGCGTTGCCACCTGTTGGCGTTGCAAAACGCGCCTCATGTTTAAGGCGCAGCCTGCCTGGTATATCGATGTGAACAAACTCCGCCCGACCATGACAAAGGCGGCCGAGAGCATTAATTGGCATCCATCTCACTTTAAAGAAGGACGCTTTGGCAAAGGTCTTGAAACCGCACCTGACTGGAATATCTCCCGTACGCGTTACTGGGGTTCGCCAATCCCGGTTTGGGAGACGGAGGATGGTGAGCGTGTGGTGATTGGTTCAATCGAAGAACTCAAAGCCAAAGCAAAACCAGGTACATTGCCAGAAAAACTCGATCTTCATCGTCCGATGATCGACGACGTTATTGTGATGACTGAATCAGGTAAAGAAGCAAAGCGTATCGTTGAAGTGTTTGATACGTGGTTCGACTCGGGGAGCATGCCTTATGCTTCGGTGCATTATCCGTTTCAAAACAAAAAACAATTCGAAGACGGATTCCCCGCTGACTTTATCGGCGAAGCGCAAGATCAAACGCGTGGCTGGTTCTACTCGATGCACGTGCTTTCGTCGGCATTGTTTGGTAAAGCGGCTTATAAAGATGTTATTTGTACCGGTCTTGTTCTTGCTGAGGATGGCAAGAAGATGTCGAAGAGTCTCAAGAATTATCCAGATCCATGGGAGGTTCTTCAAACTCACGGTGCTGATGCGGTGCGTTACTATTTAGCGACTTCACCCGTTGTTGAAGCTGAGCCATTGAATTTTTCTGAACGTGATCTTCAGACGATCGTTCGTGGTTTCTTAAACTTGTTCTGGAATATCAAAACCTTCTATCTTACCTTTGCCGAAAACGAAGACGTGAAGATTGATAAACCAAAAAGCGCCCACGTACTTGATCGTTGGATCTTGTCTCGCTTAAACCAAGTCATTGCAGAAACAACCACCGCGATGGATGGCTATGACCTTGTTAAAGGTGGTCGCCCACTCAAAGAATTCGTTGAAGAACTTTCGACTTGGTGGTTGCGCCGTTCGCGTGATCGCATGAAGTCTGAAAATGCCTATGAGCGCATGGACGCGCTTAAGACCTTACTTGAAGTGTTGCTTGAGACGTCAAAGCTCATGGCACCATTCACGCCGTTCATCGCCGAAAAAGTCTATCTTGAAATCGGCGGCAAACTCGCGTCGGTTCATCTTGAAAAATGGCCAAAGGCTGACGAGCGCGTTATTGATTCACGTTTGATGCTCGACATGCAATGGATCCGTGATGCCGCATCACGCGCTCACGAACAACGCTCACAAGCTAAGATCCCGGTTCGCCAAGCCCTTGCCTCGCTCACGATTCAAGTAAAAGACGCTGAAGAAGCCGCACGTCTCATGCGCCAAACCGACCTACTCGGCATTCTCGCCGAAGAAGCAAATGTCGAAGTCGCGCGTGTTGAATCCGCAAATACGATTGAAGGCGCATGGACCTTGTCACTCGACACCGTCATCACGCCTGAATTAAAAAAGAAGGGCATGAAGCGCGAGTTCATCCGCAATGTGATGAACCTGCGCAAAGAAGGCGGTTTCGTCCCAACCGATCTCGCCATCGTCGAATGGGACTTCTCGGGTGAAGCAAAAGAAGTGATCGAAGAAGCTGGCGAAGCGTTACTCAAAGAACTTCGCGCCAAAGAGGTGAAATTCGTTTCAGGTCTTGAAGGTGCTGACGCTGAAGTGGGGGATGATGAGGGCAAAATCAAATTGAGTAAGTAGCAACAAAAACCCCGCCATTTGGCGGGGTTTTGATATGGTGGATCGGCTGGGAATCGAACCCAGAACCTTAGGCTTAAGAGGCCTCTGCTCTAACCGATTGAGCTACCAATCCATAAATTGTGAGCGGATTATAGGCAGAGCCTAGCGATTTGTCAAAGCAAACAGGGCAAAATGCCTATTTAAATAGAGATCGCGAGTCTTAAGTTACAGCGATAACCACGGCGGTCATATCGTCACGCTTTGCTCGATGATGCAGGGGCTCTTCTGCTCGTTGCGCGGCCTCATGGGCAAGTACCAAGGGGATCATCTCAGGATTGTCGGTATGAAGCTCTACGATCGTCGCTATTTCGTTCATGGTGAGATTATCGGTAATGCCATCGGTAAGCGCTAGATAGATGTCACCATCAAGTGTTTCTGTCGTTTCAGTTTTAGCGATCTGTGCCTGCATCGGGTATTTGTTCATTGTCTGAGTGAGCATGCGACGAAGGTCAAGTACCGAAATAGATGCTTCGTCTGAAAGCTTTTTCACAAAATTTCTAACAGGGTGATTTTCAAAAAATGTAGCACGAATATCGCCAACAGAAACAGTTAAGTCCACATAATCAAGAGCGCCTGGATTGTTTTTATTTTCTTCGTTGTAGCTTATTTCATCTGTTAGTAATTTTTTTTCGACGAGTTCTTGGACATAAGAATGGTCTTTAGTTAACTTCTCAAGTCGGCTTTTACGAAAACAAAAGATCGCGCTATCACCGAGTTGAAAGGTTGTTAAAAAGCGCTTACCATCTTCGCGTTGCCAAAGTTTACCAAAGGTCACCGTGGTCCCAATTTCTGAAGTAACCTCAGCAAGGAGGGACTCTTCAGAGGTGTATCTACGTTCTCGCTGTCGTTTGATGGCATTGATGTAAATCGATTTAACGACGGCTGGGTCACCTAACGTGCCGACACGATCAATGGCCTGCGTCATGCGTTTTAAAATGGCGCGACCTGCGCGTTTTACGTTGGCTTCGTTTTGTGGGTGCGAAATGTCGGCCAAAAAAACATTGGCCGCAATAAGGGCTTCTTGATGGGCGACAGGGTCTTTAGCATTTCGTAAGTGGTATTCAATGACAGACTTCTCAAGCTGTGCCATCGCTGCTTCGGAGGCAAAGTTACCCGCCGGCGCTCCACCTATCCCATCTGCCACGCCAAAAACACCATCATCCGGCCTATAGATGGAATGATCTTCATTGCGCTCAGGATGATCTGGGCTTGGGAGTGTTTCGACAGCTCCAATGAGGCGAAACGGTCTTTCGCGCTTCTCCTGGCCGGCCGCCATCGAGCCGGGTTTAAAGGATTCTCCCATGTTGATGGGGGTATCATAGCGTTTTTGGACGCTTGCGCGAAGCACGGCGCGCCGTTATGCTCTGGATTATCTATGCTGTACTCGAAGATGGTGTCTAAAACCTCCAAGTCGGTCACCCATGACGCGGACTCCGTGAATGCGAAGTTATTGCTGCAAGCCGGTTTTGTGCGCCAAGAGATGGCGGGCGTTTATGCCTGGTTGCCGCTTGGTTTGCGTGTCTTGCGCAAGGTCGAGAATATCGTCCGCGAAGAGATGAATCGCCTCGGCGCCCAAGAAGTGCTCTTGCCAGCTCTTCAGGCAAAAGAGCACTGGGACCAAACAGGTCGTTGGGATTCGGTAGATGTACTTTTTAAGCTCGAGAGCCAAACCGGCAAAACCTATGGCCTCGGTCCAACACACGAAGAAGTCGTCACACCTTTGATCAAGGAGTTTATTCGTTCATACAAAGACCTACCGCTTTCGGTGTACCAAATCCAAACCAAGTTTCGTGATGAGCTACGCGCCAAGAGCGGCGTCTTGCGCGGTCGCGAATTTGGCATGAAGGATCTCTACTCGTTTCATGCAACGCAAGAAGATCTTGAAGAATTTTATGCAAGAGCTCTTGAGACTTACCTCACCGTGTTCTCGCGTTGCGGATTGCAGGCGAAAGTCGTCGAAGCTTCTGGTGGCGCGTTTTCAAAAAAGTTCTCACATGAATTTCAAGTCTTAACGCCAGCGGGTGAAGACAAGATTCTCACAACCGTCGACGGGACCTTTGCACAGAACACCGAAATCACCAGCTTGAAAGAAGGGGACGCTTCGCCAGAAAACGGTTTACCGCTTGAGCTGCATACCGGCGTCGAAGTAGGTAATATCTTTGATCTTGGTACGCGTTTTTCAGATGCCTTCGACGTATCATTTACCGCAGAAAATGGCGAGCGCACGACCGCAAAGATGGGTTGCTATGGTATCGGTACTACACGTCTTGTAGGCACCATCGTCGAAGCCCTTCACGATGATCGTGGCATGATGTGGCCTTCGTCGGTTGCGCCCTATCACATACAGCTCGTGAGCATCCCAAATAAAAATCCAGAGGTACAAGAACGCGTCTTGCAGGCGTCACAAGAACTTTACGAATCACTCTGGCAACAAGATATCGAAGTCTTGTGGGATGATCGCACCGATGTGAGCGCCGGTGAAAAATTTGCCGACGCCGATCTCATCGGTCTACCACTTCGTATCGTCATCTCTGAAAAGACCCTCGCTCAATCCGCGGTCGAATGGAAGATGCGCAATGCCGAAGAAGCCGTGCTCGTCGCCCTCGAAGATTTGAATGAAGCGATCAGTGTCGCTTTCGCCGAATAAAAAAACAAAGAAAAATCACCCCCACACGTGTGGGGGTGATTTAACTATATGGCTTGTGGGGGTTGTACCGGGGCCGAACCTTTTTTCAAAGCGTCTTTGAGGCCTTTGCCTGCTTTGAATTTAGGGACGCGTACTTCGTCGATTTGGATCTTCTGCGTTGGGTTCTGAGGATTCACACCCATACGTGCTTTGCGGGTCTTGGCCATGAAGGCGCCAAAGCCGGCAATATTGACTTCGCCGCCTTGCTGAAGGGTCGTCGTGATGACCTCTACAATGGCTTCGATAGAATCTTCGGCCTGCTTCTTATTGATGCCGACCTTCTCCGAAAGATGATTAATGAGTTCTGCCTTGTTCATATGCGAGAGTTAAGAACAATGATTAGACTTGATGGATGATACAAAATTTGGCTTAACCGAGCAAATACCGTTGATATTTTATTATCTTGCGTATTCTGTTGTGCGTGTTTCACGAATCACCGTCACGCGCACTTCGCCAGGGAACTTCATTTCAGACTCGATTTTCTTGGCGATAGCGCGTGCCAATTTTGCTGCTGAATAATCATCGATTGCTGTTGGATTAACGAAGACGCGAATCTCGCGACCAGCCTGAATGGCATAAACTTTTTCAACACCTTCAAAAGACATGGCGGTATGCTCAAGGTCTTTTAAGCGCTTCACATAAAACTCAAGTGAATCTTTGCGGGCACCAGGGCGAGCGCCTGAGATTGCATCAGCCGCCTTAACGATAATCGCTTCAAGCGTCTTTGGATTATCTTCATGGTGACCAATGGATTGATAACAGATCTCTTCAGGAAATCCGTATTTTTTCATGATCTGATAACCGAGTTCAGGATGTGAGCCTTGCATGTCATGGTCCACCGCCTTGCCGACGTCATGAAAGAGTCCGCCCATTTTACACACTGAGACATCAGCGCCGAGTTCTTCAGCGAGCAAGCCAGAAAGCTGAGCGACTTCAAGCGAATGCATCAACGCATTCTGACCATAGCTCGTGCGAAATTTGAGACGTCCAACAATCTGTGTGAACTTTGGATCGATGCTGCCAACTGGGATACCGATTTGAAAAAGCGCATCTTCACCGGCTTTCTTAATGTCTACGGCTAAATCTTTTTTGGCCATGTCGACAAATTCTTCAATGCGACCTGGGTGGATGCGACCATCGGTAATCAAATTCTGCAAAGCGCGCTTTGCAACTTGGCGACGGATAGGGGAGAAGCCAGAGACGGTAACCGCACCTGGCGTATCATCAATAATCAACTCACAGCCCGTGAGAAGTTCGATGGCTTTGATATTGCGACCTTCACGGCCGATGATGCGGCCTTTCATTTCTTCAGAAGGCAATTCAACGAGGGTTGTCGTTGTTTCGGCGACATGGGATGACGCTTGCTTTTGAATGATGAGTGCCATGATCGACTTGGCTTTGCGGTCGAGTTCTTCGCCGCCCTGCTCTTCAAGTTTTTTCATGCGGCCAACGAGTGTCTCGTTATGGTCGGCTTCGATACGCTTGAGCAAGTGTTCAACAGCTTGTTCTTTGGTGAGGCCAGCAACGCGCTCGACGGCAGAAATCGCTTCGAGTTTAGCTTTTTCAGCATCAGCGTGTTTTTCGGCGAGATGCAGCTTGGATTGCTCGAGTTCAACTTTGGCTTTGTCGATGTCTTCGCTTTTGCGATGAACGGTTTGTTCACGTTCAAGCAAGGCATCTTGGTGTTTGCGCACATCTTCAAGAGCGCGCTTCTCTTCGATGCGTGCGTCTTCAAGAATCTTGATGGCTTTTTCTTTGGCCTTTGAGAGTACTTCAGTCTCTTTGAGCGCGGCAGCATTCAAGAGCTCTTCAGCCGAGCGCTTAATCTCATCGTGTCCGCGGCGGCTTTTTTGCTCGCGGAGGTAGTAACCGATACCCGTACCGGCAGCAACGCCAAGCACAGCGAATCCGGCCCCAATAAGGGCTTCGTTCATAACGTTTGTTTTTGTTGTTAGGTCTCCAAACGGAGGGGAAAGTTAGAGAAAGGGAGCAACAGGTCAGCCAAAAGCTCTTGGGGCGAAAGTACCAAAGAATAAGCCTATTGTCCACTTGCCGGTGTTTCAGGGAGGGGGAGGATCGCGGCTTCAGCGGTGATTTTATCCGCCGTTGGTGTGATACCGTCTTTGGCTTGATAGGGCCCGATATGCGTACGTCGCAAGGTCAGACAGTATCCACCAATGCCAAGCGCACGACCAAGATCGTCGGCAATAGAGCGAATATAGGTGCCGCTGCCACAGGTGATTTTGAGCGCGAGTTCTGGATAGGTATAGGCAAGTACATCGATCGATTCAATCTTCACAAATTTGCTTGGACGCATCTCTTCGGTCGCTTTGCCTTCGCGTGCCAAATCATAAAGACGTTTGCCATTCACATGCTTTGCCGAAAACAAGGGAGCACGTTGCTCATAACCACCACGAAATTGATCAAGCGCTTTTTCAATGGCTTCAGTCGTCGGCTCAGTCATCCTCTCTCCAAGAGAGGACACAGGTGAGTCGGTCGTGAGCGGGGTTATTTCACCCTCAGTATCAAATGTCGAACTCGTAGCACCAAGCTTGATGGTCGTCTCATACACCTTGGTCTCGTGCATGATGCGCTCAAGATGTTTGGTGCCCTTATTGATCCCGAGGATGACGAGTCCGGTGGCAAAGGGGTCGAGGGTGCCGGCATGGCCAATCCGTTTAATACCAAGAACGCCACGCATTTTGGCGACGATGTCGTGCGAGGTCCAGCTAGCGGGTTTATCGACCAGCAAGAGTCCAGACAGGGTCTCTGGGGGATTCATGGCCTCTATGTAGCCTTTTTCACCACTTCTGACAATAGATTATCCTTTTGAAGGTATTCTATTGCTAAAAAGGTTGACCTTTCGCTAAAATAAGCCTAAACTCGCGTGCATGAATGTTACTGAACTCGCACGTCGTTTGCGTATTACACCGCAGGTATTACTTGCAAAGCTCCCGGAGCTTGGTTTTGACATCGGCGCTCGCGCGATCAAGATCGATGACCGTACGGCCGATCAAATCTATAAGAAATGGCTTGAAAGCTCGCGTCGCGACCGTTTTCGCGATACGTACAATCGCCAACAGGCAGGTGGTGCAGTAGCGACGGATGCAGACGGCAAGCCGCGCGAAGTTGCCCTCCCTTCTGTCATTGCTGTTCGTGATTTTGCCGGTTTATTGAATATGCCAGTAACGCGCGTTATTCAGCAGCTGATGAAAGCGGGTATTTTGGCTTCGCAAAACGAACGTATCGATTTCACGACGGCATCCATCATCGCCGAAGAACTTGGATTTAAAGCAAGCGCTCAAGACGCCAACGCCGCTGAGCTTTCACAAAACGTTGAAAGTGAAGATCGTTTAAAAGAAATTCTCACCAAACAAGACAACGCGGTACTCGTCGATCGTCCGCCTGTCGTTGTGGTGATGGGTCACGTTGATCACGGTAAAACACGCACCCTCGATGCGATTCGCAAAACCAATATCATGGAGGGCGAATCTGGTGGTATCACCCAACATATTGGTGCGTACATGGTTGAGAAGAAGGGCAAGCACATCACCTTTATCGATACGCCTGGACACGAAGCGTTTACGGTGATGCGTTCTCGTGGTGCTAAAGTTGCCGATATCGCAATTCTTGTTGTTGCGGCTGACGACGGCGTTCAACCACAAACCAAAGAAGCAGCGAATATTATTCAGGCCGCTAAGCTCCCGTTTGTTGTTGCCTTGAACAAAATCGATAAAGAAGACGCTGACCCTAATCGCGTTCTTGGTCAGCTTGCTGAAATCGGTATCACGGTTGAAGAATGGGGCGGCAAGGTGCCAATGGCAAAGATCTCCGCAAAAAACGGCACGGGTATTGATGAGCTTCTTGAGCTTGTCTTGCTTGTGGCAGAAGTTGAGCGTGAACGCATTCGTGCAAATCCAAATTCACTTGCTGCAGGTACCGTTATTGAAGCACACGTTGATAAAGGCGAAGGTCCTGTTGCAACGGCGATCGTGCAAAATGGTACGTTGCGTCGCAATGATGTTATCGGTATCAATGGTAATGCCTATGGTCGCGTTCGCATGATGAAGGATTGGAACGGTAAACTCATCGAAAAAGCAACGCCAGGGATGCCAGTAAAAATTCTCGGTTTTAAAGTCGCTCCTTCGGTTGGTGACATTATCGAGATCCCAGAAGATGCAAAATCACTTGAAACCAAAAAAGTAAAAGCGGTTGTTCGCCAATCGGTTGAATCCTTCACGGCGACAAAACAACAGGTGAACGAGGATGAAGAAAAGAAGCCAACATTGAATATCGTGCTTAAATCTGATGTGCTCGGTTCGCTTGAAGCTATTCTCGGTGTTCTTGAGCGTTTTCAACATGAAGCGGTTGATCTGACCGTGGTGCAAAAAGGTTTGGGTAATATCACTGAGGCTGATGTAGAACGCGCTGCGACGACGAAGCCTTCGGTTGTCTATGCCTTTAATACGGTTGTGCCAACAGCGGTTGCGTATTCTGCTCGTGAAAAAGAAGTAGAGATCATCACGACAAAAGTCATTTACGACTTGTTTGATGACGCGGTTGTTCGCTTGAATACCCTGTTGCCAAAAGAAGTAACCATTATCGACGTGGGTAAAGGTGAAGTCGGAGCGATTTTCCGCACCGAACCTGGTCGCATGGTGCTTGGTATGCGCGTGAAGACAGGCAAGCTCGTGAGTGGCGCAAAACTCCGTGTCTGGCGCGGTGAAGAGATTATCGGCGAAGGCAAGATCGAATCCCTTCAATCGGGTAAATCCACCACCAAAGAAGCTTCTGCTGGTACCGAATGTGGCTTGAGCTACTCAGGTAAAGCAAAGATCATGGTAGGCGACGTTCTCGACGCCTTCATCGAAGAATCCAAAGTACGCAAAATCGACGCCATTCGTTAATAAAACCGCTCCCTTGTCAGGGGGCGGTTTCGTCTTTAAGATCTATGAACGAATCTTTTTCTGAACACTATGGCCAAACACTTTACACAAGAGAATTTTGAACAAGAAGTATTGAAATCACCGGTACCCGTTTTTGTGGATTTCTGGGCTGAATGGTGCCCTCCTTGCAAGGCCTTTGGCCCTATTGTTGAAGAGGTCTCAAATGAAGTTGACGCATCAAAGCTTGTTATTGGTAAGTTGGATGTCGATGCTGCACAGCACATCGCCATGGAGTACCGCGTCCTCTCAATCCCAACATCGATCATTTTTAAAAATGGCGAAGTCGTTGAAAAGTTTGTCGGTGCAATGACCAAAGAAGTACTCAAAGAAAAACTCGCAGCTTACATCAAATAAGCTTTTTGTATGCGCAATGTTATTATCGTTGGTTCTGGTCCTGCCGGTTGGACGGCGGCGGTTTATGCTGCGCGTGCAGAATTGAAGCCGATCGTGTTTGAAGGCAATGAGCCGGGCGGTCAGCTGATGACCACGACCGAAGTCGAAAATTTCCCGGGTTTTCAAAAGGGGATTCTTGGCCCGGAGTTAATGGCTGAGATGCGCGCTCAAGCCGCTCGCTTTGAAACCGAGATCATCTCAAAACATGTTGAATCGATCAAACAAATCGAAGGCGGTTTTGAAGTTGTTGCAGGTGGCGAATCCTATCAGTCGAAAACGGTTATTCTCTCAACGGGGGCAACAGCGCGCCGCATTGGTCTTGAATCCGAAAAAGCCCTTTACGGCAAGGGTGTCAGTGCTTGCGCGACATGCGATGGCTTTTTCTTTCGCGGTAAAAAAGTCATCGTTGTCGGCGGTGGCGATAGCGCCATGGAAGAGGCGAGCTTTTTGACGCGTTTTGCTGAAGAGGTGCATATCGTGCATCGCCGCGATAGCTTTAAAGCTTCAAAGATCATGCAAGAACGTGCGTTAAACAATCCAAAAATCAAAGTTATCTGGAATAGCGAAGTAATTGAAATCTTAGGCGTCGAACAAGAGATGGTGAGTGGCGTTAAATTAAAAAACACCCAAACGGGTGAGGTGAACGAGATGGCGATCGATGGTGTCTTTGCCGCCATTGGTCACGAGCCAAATGTGAAGCTGGTTGACGGCTTGGTGGATCTAGATGAGAACCGCTATGTCAAAACGGTACCGGGTACAAGTCTTACTAATATCCCAGGTCTCTTTGCTTGTGGGGATGTTCAAGACTCTCGCTACCGTCAGGCAGTAACAGCAGCGGGATCTGGTTGCATGGCCGCATTAGACGCAGAAAAATACCTGTCTCACTAGCGTTCGACATGACAAGTTATTTGTCATTCCGAGCAAAGCGAGGAACAAAAAAGACAGCGACTTAAGCAATCCGCATTCAAGAAATCTTTCTATAGGGGAGAGCGAGTCGTGAGACCTGCGGCACCCTACGCAAAGATTCCATGCTTGTCGTGAACGCGGATTGCTTAAATAGCTGTCGAACGTGACGTGGAGTATACATGAAGAGACCTATTCTGTCAAGAGTAGGGCTTAACTTGGCCAAATTTGCCCCCTTTCGGGGGCTTTTTCTTAATCGGCTAGGGGAGCGATAGCCTCAGAAGTATCGACGGGTTCAGTGATAGCGGCAACGCCAATCAAACAAACAGCACCCCAAGGACGATAAACGCTCACAAATCGCTCAGTGCTGGATGTGCCATCACCGTAGGTAACGCTATAATCGACATGGGCGCTAGCGCCAGCATGTGCTGATTCTGTACAGCGCTTTTGACCAGGGGCGAGATCGGTTGTTTCGATGTATTTGGTCGCCGGTGCAGGGATAATATTGTATGCGCCTGAAAGCTTTTGTTCGGCTTTGCGCCCGTCATCGGTGCCCCAGATCGAGAAATGAAGCGCATCGCCTTTCATCTCGGCCATGATCAAAATATGGGCGGAGGTATCGTTTTTGAATCTGAAATCAGGAGATGGCTCGTAGATCGTTGCATCTGTGCCGATAGGCTCGTAGTAGCGAACACGGTAGCTATGGTTGCGGCGTTCGGTAATCTTAAGGCCAGCCGCCATCGCCGCTCTGAATGATGTTGAGCCCACCTGACAAAGGCCGCCGCCATACTCAGGGACCGTTTTATCACCTTTAATCACGAGCTCAGGGAGCCAGCCATTTGCGCCATTAATATCACCCAAAGCCTGAAGCTGAGAGAATTCTTCGCCCGGGGCAATCAGAATGCCGTTCATCTTATCTTTACCCATGGCGATATTTTTACGGCGATTTGCAGGGGAGCCATCAAAATAGGAGCTACCAACGCCAAGCAAATCATGAATACCAAGGCGTTCGGCATCAGCGCCGTCGATGCGTGGCGTTGAGCGGGCGAGGCTAACGGAGACGGCTTTTCTTGTGGTCGTTGTGTTAAAGCTCTCTAGAATAAGCTTAGCAGTAGCGGCGCCATCAACGGCCACACCTTCTGTTGGAGGTGTGAATGTTTTAATGGTGTTATTGCTATTTAATTCAAGAAAGCCGTTTTTTGCCTCGCGCAATAATGACGCGGCAGGCTTTTCAAGGGTGCTGATAATCGCCTCAGGTGAAAGCGTGAGCTCGTAGCCTGTGGGTGTAGAGGTGGCGGTGAGCCATTCAGCTAAGGTGCTGGTAGTGACGGTATAGGGCGTGCGGTCAATCAAAAGAGCAACAGGGGCCTTATTCAATAGTTCTGGAGCTCGGGTAATGAGAGGCTCGAGCTGAGCCTTTGTGACGCGTGGTAATAACTCAGTGCTCACAATGGTAATCGGCTGATACTCCATGCGAGCGGTCATGGCCGCCCAGGCAGCGACTGCGCCGTCAATATCAGCGGTAATCCCAATAGTCTCTGGTTCAACGGTGATGATCGGTGTTGAGCCGCTGGTGGCGGTCGCTACAAGGCGTGCATCACGAGCAGGAGAAAGCTGGGGCTCGAGCGAAGTGCTAAGCTGTTTTTTAAGAAGTTCAGCAGCGCCCTCGCATGGGATATTAATGCGTTTTGGAGACAGGGTCATGCGGACGCGTTCGAAGGCATTCAAGATAAAGCCTCGACCGCGACCGCTTTCAAAAGCGGCCTTAATCGCAATATCTGGACGGCAATCAAGGAGGTCGGTAGCGACATCTGGGTCTTCAAGCGGTACCGAAGTGCGTGAAAGGGTATACGTTTTTTGTCGAAATTGAAAAACAAAGCCATTGCGCGTGGCGGTGTCTATAGAGTCTTCGATGAGCGCATGGGCTTTTTCGTAAGATAATCCGTCTAA
>JAMIEW010000008.1:0-8453 GCA_035906575.1 bacterium | reverse complement strand
GAGCGGCGCTGGTATACCGGTGATACATCCTTCGACTACATGGATTATGAACGTGACCTATCAGATTTACTGAGCGATGAGATTCTTGATGAACAACCCGTCGGGGGGGGGGCGAATGCAACGAAAAAACTTGAGTTCATGAGTGGTATGGTGGCCTTTCAGAAGTCTGTCGAAGGTGAAGAGCGCCAACTCATCGATCCGGCCACAGGTGATTTGCTGACAGAAAAAACGGTTTTTAAAACGGGTAATGATGACAAGAGCTACCGCTCAACAACCTATCTCCGTTCAAAAGATTTGAATAAGAAAAAAGCCGATATCGAGCAACTCTACTTTGCTAGCAGAGAACAGTTAGCGCGCAAGCATTTAGAAAAATACGCGGAGTTCTATGGTTTTGATATCGATGATTACCCTGTCGACAAAACAGCCTTTGGCAGGCGCATGCTCGAGCATAGTGCTTCGATCAGGCGTGAATTTGTCAGCGCAATGTTTGATAAGTTATTGGGATTGAATGTGGTGCCAGCAACCGTTCTCATGACAGACGGTGAAGAGCTCTATAGCCGACAAAAAGGCATTAAGGGAGCTGTTGGGCTTGGGCATCCGGCGGCAGGATTATTGACGAAGGACGGTGTCATTAGTGCGATAGCAGAAGACAGACCGCATACAGCGATTGAGAGTCTGATGAGATTAGCGGTTTTACACGATGGGGTTGGATATTCTGATGGCCATACAGATAATGCTTTAGCGGATAAGCAGAAAAAGCATAAGCCTCAGCGTGTCTGGGGGATTGATTTTGGTTTTTCACTCCCGTTACATTATCGTGCAAAAAATGGTGATATCCTTTCTGATGACCGAATAAGATCCGCGCCTATTCAGTTTATCGAAAAAAATAAGTCCCTCGTATTAGACGATGAAGCCCGTGCGTCGCTACGCACCGTCCTTCAAGAAACCATGGACCATCTTGCGTATAAAAAGATGATGGTGAAGGACATTGTCGAATCACTACAAGAACGCAAACGGCTTATGGCATTGCCAGAAGAGATTAAAAACGGTTCGGTAGCGAGATTGATTCGAGAGCTCTTTGTCTTCGCCTACGAGGTAGAGGGTAAACCCGAGATAACCCGGCAGATTGCTCTTAAAGAGATGGGGTTGTTTTTGCGCTGGCTTGGCAAGGTCGTCAAAACGGGGCGCCCACGCATGCCGGGCACCGACATGGCACCGGGGCTTTTTGCCCGTATTCCTGAGGTTCAGAACATGATTTTGAGTCAGCAAAAGACGGTGATCGACGACCAGGTTGACAATTTATTATAACCGTGGTACCAAGAAGGGGTTGGAGGTGCCGTATGAAAACGCCCATGACCGATGACGAACTCACGACAGAGCGAGCGCGCGTCAAGGCGCGTTTCAGGGATGTGCTAACCACGCTTCGAACAAGAGAACACATGGGTCGTAGCCAGATTACGACCCCGATCGGACTGAGCGTTCGCGCTCAGGTCAAGCTTGGGGCATGCGCCCCGTTCGACCCAAGAGGTGACGAGGTCGTCGACGATCTCGATGAAGCACAGCTCAAGGTGCTCGATGACGCCATCACAGCCCACTTTGGTACCACGTGCCCTCCCACGAAACAGACGACCGCCGCCTAGGCGCTCGTTCTACCCCCAGACTGACCATCGCCTCATACGCGATGGTCTTCTTTTTGCTACAATAGCTGCATGCCTCCATCTCCAGACCAAATCGATCGCGAACGTATCGGTAACGTGAAGCGCACGCATGAGTGGGACAAGCTTCAAAAAACGTTTGCAGAGGCTAAAGCACGCTATGAGACGGCCTCAACGAGCAATCTTGACGATACGTCAGTAGAAGTAGCGAGGTACGAAGTCGACATCGCCAAGATGAGCCTTGAGCTTTTTAAGGCTGAGCACGACCAGAGCGGGGCCTGGAAAGGTAATCGTTTTGGAGGGGACGTTGCAAAGATGTTTGAGAACGACTTTATCCAAGAAGATCATGGGATGCTTGTGCCGACGGAAGAATTAAAGCAGACCCATTTATTGACCGTGAGCATGAATGAGCTCGATCGCCTCAATAAAGAAGGTGGTCATGCTTTGGGCGACGAGGGGATGCGTATGGCTTATGAGGTTATTGCCGAAAAAGTCGAAGCAACCTTGCATGATCTACATCCAGAGCTGAAGACCGAAGATCTTGCGGCAAATTATGATATTTACCGCACGGGTGGCAATGAGTTCAGCGTGGTGATTCGCAAAATAACGTCACCCTTTAGTATGCAGGAGCTTGCGGCAAGCTTCGGCTCGGTGGACGCCGTGCCGGAAAAATACGAAGGCATCGAAGCACCTTCATTGGCGGCAAATCATGCTTCGATGGCCAAGGTATATGAAGTGCTCAATAATTTGCGTCACGATGAGGGGATAGAGAATTTTAAAACATGGAAGAATAAAGAAAAAACAGATCTCGCGGTAGGCGTCGTAAAGGAGGTGCTGCAATCAGAAAACGATGTGCGCAAAACCCTCATGCGTCTCGATCGTTTAGAAGGGCTCTTGAAGGCCGGGGATGAAGAAAAGGCTCGGGCATTTTATGATAACTATCTCAAAAAAGCCCTAGGTTCTCTGTTCTCGGCTGAAGAAGATGTCTTAGCCAACTTCGATGAAGTAAAGGCGATGTTAAAAGAGATGGGGGCTTTTGATGAATCCTGGACCGTTGAGTGGGAAAAACAAAAATCCCAAATCGCCATTGATGAAGGTTGCAAAATCTTGCGGCACGAAGGCGAAGAGGTTCGTTCAGGCGAAGCAAATCTTCACGCAGCGACGGTTCAGCGCGTACGTCAACGCTATGAAGAGTCCATCCCAAAATATGGACCAAAGCAAAAAAATGAAACCGCTTTTATTGAGCCTTTAGCAACCGAGGGCTTGCAAATTCTTAACAAAAAACTTCAAGCAGCAAAAGCGGCCAAAGAGGCATCCGAGCAAGATGAAAATGTATTGCTCGCAAAAAAAGCCAGCCTAGCTGATTTAGAATATCGTCTTGAAGCGGCAAAACGCGATACCATGACCGGCCTCGAAGGTCGTGGTGTCTTATTTGCAGATATGGAGGATGCGATCAATCGCAATGAGTCGATTTCGACGCTCTTTATCGATATGGCGTTTTTGAAGTATTTCGATAAAGTAGGTGGTTCTGCCGTGGGTGATATGGCGATCAAAAAATCTGCAGAGATTTTAGAATCGTTGACGCATGATTTAGAATCGTTGACGAGTGATCCAGAGATGAAGGAAAAGTTTTCTAAAGCCAAGGTCAAGGCCTATCGTTATGCTGGTGATGAGTTTGTGCTCTTGGTAGAAGGAGCTGACTCAAGTGTCGCTGAAAAATTGCGTCACATTATTTCAGATAAAGCTGAAGATGCTGGCACGGTGCCAAATGCCATAACAAGTAGCTCAGCTTATACTCCAGAACGCATCTCATTTAATGTTGGTACCTCGCATGCTGAAAGTACAAATGCTCTCGAGACAAAAGTGTTAGAGCTTGGCCTGCCTTTACATGGTGAACCGGGTACAAAAGACCGCTTTAACCATCTTGCTGAATACGCTATCCGTTTTGCCGACAAAGAAATTGAAATCACGAAGGCCTTGGATCGATACCAGTTACTTATTAGGCTCATCATTCAACGAGGTCCAGAAGACGCGCATGTGCAGCAGATGCTTGCCTATTCGCAAAAAGCGATTTTTGGTAAGGCGGGTGAAGCAATGGTTCTTGAATGGGCAAAGGTACTTGAAAACGCCCAACCGAGTGAGATTACCGCAATCAATAAAGCCGCCCAGCTAGAGTTATTAGAGTTCACGTTAAAAATGAAAGATAAAGAGCTTGAACAAAAAAATGAACGTGATCGAGCTGTTGAACGACGCATTGAAAACCATATTCGCTCTCAATACCTCGAGCAGCGCATCGAACAGCTTCAAGCACGGCTCACTGAACTAGAAGACAAATTGAAAACATCCCAAGAGTTGAGCGCAAAAGAACGCCAAGCTCATGATCGAGAAGTAGCAATCTATAAAGAAGAGTTAGAGATCTTAAAGGGGATTCGCCAGCAGTTTACCTAAGCTTCTCAGCGGTGTGAGGGTGTTCTATACTCGCTTCATGGAAAATCCTTTTGGAAAAACCCCTCCTGCCCCAAAAGTGGCAGAAAAGCCTGAAATGGCCGAGATGCTTGGCGTGCCAAAGGCTGTTTTTTTTCGCGAAATCGATCATGAGGGTCGCCCTACGGGAGAGCCTGTGCTTGTTCGGGTATCTCCGAATGGGGGTATAGATCTTTCAGGACTCGAGGCAAAACGTCGCGCGATGTTTGAAGGGGGTTTGCCTGGACGTATGGGGCAAGGGGTTGTTTATCCGCATGACGGCATGCGCTTCATGGAGGCAATTGTTCGTTACGCTTCGCGTCGATGGCATGTTAGTTCACCTGATGACGATTCCGGTGTATGAGACCACAAGAACGCCAATCCGGCCCTGAGCAGACGCATGAGTCTTCCTACGATCACACAAAGTTTGAGGCCTACGAAAAAATGAAGGAGCGCGCTGATCGCATGCTCTCGAATTTAGTGCGAACGAACACAAATCATCTCAATGCCGCCCAAGTTGCTCATTATTTTGATACAGTTAAAACATTTAATACTGTAAAGCCATCCGATGCGAGTATAGAAAAGCCGCTTGGCTTTGTTGAAGGTATCAATACCGTGAAGCAGTTAGAGTACAAGGATAAAATCGGCTGGGTAAAGGACGAAGAGAGTGAGAGTGTTCTCGACAAGGACGGTGATATTTACCATTGGAGCGTTGTTGAAAACGCCTACCTGCTTCAGATGGATAGTGAGGGAGGGCCTTTAAGGCTTGATGACCGCGCTGCGCGCGACGCACACCAAGTCATCGCTTCGCCAGAGTATCAAAACGAGCATGCGCGCATCATTGCAGAGCTGGCGGGTCTGCCAGAGGCACAGCGTGAAGCCTTTATCCAGAAAATATTGGGTAGTGAAGACAGGATGTTTACAAGTCGTATCGATGTACCAGCTGGTCTCATGGCACCGCGCGAAGCGGTGATGAGTTCAGTGGGTATGTTGCTTGGCTATAAAGAGATCCCGCCGACCGCTATGCGTGTGCAGAGCAAACTTGTTATTCATGAAAGCGAAGGCAGCCGCGTCGCTTACAATGTCGCTAGCATTCAAGAAAATGTACCAGTAACAGATAAAGAACGTCCACCGCGAGCTCTTTCATCCAAGGAAATTGAAGCCCTGATGAAGCAGCCTTCAGAGAAGTGGCAAAGCGTCTTACCGGGTTGCAATGTTGAAAATTTGAAAAAAAGTTTTGCGCGTCTTGCAGCTTTGGATTGGTTGATGGGGAGCTTAGATCGTCATCGTGAAAATATGCTGGTTGATCCTGTCTCAGGTGATATTCATGGTATCGACAATGGTCTCTGTGCCCCACGCGGGCGAACACAAGAAGGCGGCATCGCCCGTGTGAATACAGCTAAAGAACGAGGTCGTCTAAAGGACCCTGGCCTAGTCTCTCGTCAAATGCGCAGTGTGGCCCTTGAAGTCGTATTCAGCCAGCAAGATATTGTCCTTGATCCTAAGGACCGAGTTGCGATGGCCTCTTTACTGGGCCGCCTCCAAAAGGGTCTTGAAGCCAAGTCCCCGGAGGATATCGGCGCAGCAGAGCATTATGCTCTAGAGGACGCTTTTAAGCTCATGTTTCCTGATCACCTATTAGAGGCATTGACCCAAATGCAGGGTTTTAAGAAGCGTCTAGAATATCTGGCAAAATATGGCCGTCCTCCTGAAGAATCCCTTAAAAATGACGTATTTCATGCTGAGTCCGAGCAAGCGATGATGCGCTCTATGCGCGCCTCCCAAACAGCTTGACCATTTTGACGGTTTCAGCTAATATTCGGCCTGTTCGGAACACTATCGCCTTGCCGGCGTAGCTCAGCTGGTTAGAGCAGCGGTTTTGTAAACCGCAGGTCGTCGGTTCGAATCCGACCGCCGGCTCCACGTCACGTTCGCTCGCGAGCGACGTGACACGCCTTGTTTAGGCTCCGGCAGAAGTGCGTTATGACCGTTTCCATAAAACCCCACCTATGTCACAAGACAATTTGATCAAACTTGAGTGCACCGATTGCAAAAAGGTGAACTACCACTCAACCAAGAACAAGAAGCTCAAAACGCGTCTCGAGCTTAAGAAGTTTTGCAAAACCTGCAAAACCAATAAGCCTCACAAAGAGACCAAATAAGAGCCCTTGCACCAACGCCCTAAACAGGGCGTTTGTGTTATTGTTTCGCTATGCACTCACCTTATCTCACCGGCCATGATTTTTACCGCTTCTACCAGTGCCCGCATTGGCCGTATTGGGAGCGTTTTGGTGATCCAAATTTGCGCCGCCCGCTCACCGAAGCTGAAGAGCAACGCTTGGCTGACGGCCTCACCCATGAGCAAGCCATCGTAACAAAAATCTACGGCGGCTTTGATGAGGTCAAAACCAAAGATGTTGACGAAGCCTTTGTGCAAACGCTCGAACTCATGAAGCGAGGCGTACCCGTCATCTATCAAGCCTGTTTGAAAAGCGGTGACTGGGTTGGTCGTCCGGATATCCTTGAGCGCCGCCCTGGTAAAAGTCTTTTGGGTGATTGGTATTATGTGCCTGTCGACGTGAAGCGTGCCCATGAACTTAAAAAAGAGCATATGGCTCAGCTCACGTTTTATGCCGTCTTGCTTGAGCGCGTTCAGGGGATGTTTCCTCCAGACCCCGCGATATTAAATGCGGACGGGGAGCGTATCCCGTTTCGTGCGTCCGCCTCTCGTGCAGACTTTGATGACGTTGCTGAACAGATTGAACGCATGCGTGGCGGCGAGTGCCCTGATCCGGTATTTCGTAAATCGTGTTTGGATGTTTCGCCTTGGGGTGCGGCGTGTGAGCATCTCGCCAAATCCACCAATGATATTGCACTCCTCTTTAATGTCGACGTACGCAAATTAAAAGCGTTGCGTTCATTTGGCGTACGCACCATCGAAGACGCCGCCGACATGGACCCACTCAAACTCGAAGGCCAAGCCCCGGGTCTAACCCTTCGTGCCCTTGAAGCCGTAAAGCGCCAGGCGCGTTCAGTAATGACCCAATCGGTCTTTATTCGTGCGCCATTTTTTGATGAGGTTCGCGGGCTTGAAATCCACTTTGATATCGAAAGCCATCCGCCAACCGATACCGACTACCTCTACGGATTCTGGATCCCTTCTGAGCAGAAATATTTTTCATTCGTCGCCGAGTCGCCAGAAGAAGAAGGCAAGATGTGGCATGAATTTTTAGCATGGATCGAAACCTTACCGAGCGAGTACACGATTTATCACTATGCGCCGTATGAGTTGCAACGCCTTCGTCAATTGTCACGCCGCTATCACACCGAAGAAAATCCGTGGCTGGCAAAATTTGTTTCAAACATGATCGACATGAAAGATATTGTCGGTGATTATCTTGTCTTTCCTTTGCCGTTCTACAGCTTGAAAGCGATCGGTAAATTTTTAGGTTTTACCTGGGACGGCGAAGTGCATTCGGGTGGGGAGTCGGTTTTAGCATTCGATAAATGGCTTGAAAAAGGCGATCGCACCATATTGGATTCGATTATCCAGTATAACCGAGCGGATGTGCGGGCAACTTCGCATCTCATGCAATGGATCCGCGCCTATGCGACGGCTGAGACGACCTATGCGCCTCCATACCCATGGAGCGAGCAAGCGTGATAACCTAACGATATGAAGCGATTCTTTTTGGCGATGGTCTTAGCGGCTCAGTTTTTGGCGTTGCCTGTTTCGGCACAGTCCACAACGACAGAAATCAGCGCTGAGCCTGTTGTTGCCGAGATGGTTCAAACATCGCCGGTAGACCAGCTCGGTCAATATGAACGTGCCGCTGTAGAAGCGGTGCGCCGCGATGTGAATCCGACCGATGTGGGCGGTGAGCAGACCACGGTTTTTCAAGTGAAGTTTTTATCTGGTCCGCTTAAGGGCGAGGTGCGAGATATCGTATCCGATGTTTCAAATAATCCTTATGCTCTCCAACCAAAACAGGGTGACAAGGTCGTGATCTTCATGCAGCGCACCGGTGATGATTGGAGTTTATTTGTAGAGGGCTTTGATCGCCGCGCCGCATTGATTTGGTTGGTTGTGCTCTTTGTCGCAATGTTGATTCTCTTGTCGGGTTGGCAAGGGTTTAAGACGGCGCTTTCGATCGGTATCTCCATTGGCTTGATCGGCTATGTCTTGATCCCGGCGTTTATCTCGGGGGTTAATCCTGTGCCGGTTGCTATTTTGCTTGCTGGCGTATTCACATTGTTATCAACAGGTTTATCGACAGGATGGAACCGCAAGTCAGTTATCACGGCGATCGGTACCATGGGTGGTGCGCTTGTGGC
>JAMIEW010000007.1:0-4947 GCA_035906575.1 bacterium | reverse complement strand
ACGCCCTGACATGAAAGACGGCGTGAAGAAAATGTTAAAACGCGAATTAGGAAAGTGATTCGTGTTATACTGCCCCCATATGATTGCTTCGTGGAAGAAACTAATTGCGCTAATCGGCGTGGTCGCCATTACCGGCCAAGGTTGCACCAAGGCATTGCCTCAGGCGACGGTGAATGCCTCAAAACCTGTGACCCTGCGTGTATGGGGTGTGGTGGATGATTATAATGTCTATATGCCGGCCATGGAGTCATGGCGTAAACTGCATACCAATGTCACGGTTGAGTATAAACGTTTTCGCCTTGAAGAATACGAGACGGCGCTCTTGAACGCTTTTGCCGAAGACAAAGGGCCGGATATTTTCTTGATCCATAATGATTGGACGGGTGAGTACATGAGCAAGATTACGCCAATGCCTCGTCAAACATCGACTGCCTATCGCGTGACGACTGGTGGCGTACGTCCACAGTTAACCTGGGAGCTGCGTACCGAGCCTACGGTTTCATTGATCGAGATCAAAAATCAGTTTGCAGATACGGTAGCCCGTGATTTGGTGCGCACCGTTAATGTCGGTACGACCGACAAGCCGGTGAACGAAGAGCGCGCCATGGGTGTACCTGTCGGCATTGATACGTTGGCGATGTACTACAATAAAGACTTGTTAAACGCCGCCAATATCCCAACACCGCCAGAAGATTGGGGCCAGTTTACCGAACAAGCAAAAAAACTCACCCAAATTGATGGTGAGGGCAAGCTTGTGCGCACGGCTGCTAGTATTGGTACCGCTTCAAACGTTGAACGTAGCGTCGATTTGATTGCGGCGCTTATGATGCAAAACGGCACCATTATGATGGATGAGAACGGTTATCCGAGCTTTGACCGCATTCCTGGCGGAGTGACGGAGGCCTCTTTTCCTCCTGCTTATCGCGCTTTGGAGTTTTATACGGATTTTGCGAATCCAAACAAAGATACGTATACGTGGGATGCCACCCAACCAAACTCGTATGATGCCTTTATTCAGGGTAAGACGGCGTTTTTCTTTGGCTATGCCTATCATGGTGATTTGATTCGCGCACGTGCACCGCGATTAAATCTTGGTATTGCGAAGTTGCCACAGATTGGCGGACGTCCTCCGATTAATATCGCGAATTATTGGTACTTCACAGTTGCACGCAAATCGGTCTCTCAAGATTTAAGCTGGTCATTGCTGACGCATCTTTCAAAAGCCGAACAGCAAAAAGCGATTCTCGATATTGCTAAGCGCCCCGCTTCACGCAAAGCCCTTTTGACCGAGCAACTCAATGATGAGCGCGTTGGGATTTTTGCCTCTCAGGTTTTGACGGCGACGAACTGGTATCGTGGTAATAATATTACGGCAACCGAAGACGCGCTCCGTACCATGGTAGACGATATTGTTGCCGGCCGTGCTCAGGTCAATGAGGCTGTGAAGCGCGCGGTAGATGCTGTTTCACAGACCATTCGATAACGTGATACACTGGCGCATATGAAACGTGCGCTTACATTCGGGTCAGCAATGGTTATTGCACTCGCGGGTATTCTTTTTGCCACCTCGAATCCTGTTTTTGCGGCCACGGCAACGCTTGGGCAAGTCTGTGGTACGAATCCTCCAAATACCGGCGGCACGCCTGAAGAGATTCAATCGGTTGTTGCGCAGGCGGGCACTCTTGGCCTGCAGGCCGATGCTTATACCTGTCAAAACACCTCACAATTATCAGCTTCTGATAAGCAATCAAAATGTGTGAGCGGACTCTGTGCTGGCGGGGCTAATGTGCTTTGTTGCGTCCCTGGTATTGGTACGGCTCCAACGGTAGGTGGAGGTGAATCAGATGCGCCAGCAGGTCCTGGCACCGTTGGACAAGAAGGAGGTGTTGGTCGCTTAGCATTGCCCGCTTGTGTCTCTGATGGTAAATGCGGGTTAGATGATATTGTGAGAATGGGGGTGAATTTTGCGAATTTCTTATTTGGTATTTCTGGGGCGATTTTCTTACTTGTCTTTGTAATTTCAGGTTTTCGCTATATCTTTTTTGCTTGGGATGCGAGCGCGGTAAAATCCGCAAAAGATTCGCTCGTTAAAGCATCGATCGGGATGGCAATTATTGCTCTTGCGGGTATTGCGACGACCTTTGTTTATAATAATCTTCGTGGTGGTACTGATTCTGGCACGGAGTCTCGCGGCAATACCTGCGAAGAAGAAGTGAATGGGCAACCAAGTGGATATACCTGCCAAACGGTAACAGGCATACCATCAAAGGAAAACTACGCAGAGTATTCTGAAGCGTTAAATCGTCACGGTTGCCGTCCATCGGCGAACAATACGTCAAATCTTTGCCCAGGTGATACTTCTTATTGTTGTGAGCCAGGTGTCGCCAATACTTATCCTGCGCCGTGATATTTCAACTTATGAAAAAGCTCTTATTTCTTTTTGTTGCAAGTTTCAGCTTGATGGTGATAGTGCCTGCGCCTGTTGAAGCGTCTATTTGTAAATGTGGTAATCAAGCACAATTTTCCTCGCTAAGTGAAACTGATTGCTGCACGCAATGCGCGACTCACGGTAATACGAATTTGCGCGGATACCCGGCTAGATACGCTGATACTACAGATTTGGACGATTTAGAGGTTATCGCTTGTACAAATTTGAACAAGTGTTGGTGCGCAAGCTCGGTGACAATCGGTGCATGTGTAGCGATAGAAGGCCAATACGTAGCAAGTCAGACGGCATGTACAGATCTTTGCAGATCGCGAGGATCCGTTAGCAGACATTTTGATAGTACGGGTAACTACGCGGCACGCAGCGGGCCAAACATGTGTGGTAATTACTGTTGGTGTCGCGAGCCAGTCGATGGTGGATTCGCCTGCAATAATCATGTTACTTCTCCTCTGATCCTGAGTGACCATTTAGGTCATACAGACGTCGCAATGGTTACTCAGGCCGAATGTTCGGCTCTCTGCACTTCATTACGGGGCACCGTCGGTGGATTTGAATCTACCTATCAAGCTGAACGCGATCCCGATACGTGTGCCCCAAAGGCAGATGCGCCAGCTGCCGGTCCTGGGCCAACGGCTCCCACGGGTCCTGTGCGTTTGTTCAATCCTTTAGCGGGTGCATCAACCATCGTCGATATTATTAATCGCGTGATCAATATGATCATGGGTACCGTTGGTGCTGGCGCATTGCTCATGTTTGTTTACGGAGGTATCAAATGGATGACCGCTGGCGGAGATTCGAAAAACGTTGCGGATGCGCAAATGATTCTCAAGAATGCCACGCTCGGTATTTTGTTGCTGATGTTCTCGTACACGATTATCGCCACATTCTTTAGTCTTTTGCGCTAATATGAAGAAACTTCTTATCTTGGTTGTCACCTTGGTTGGACTCGCGTTTCAAGGGTCTTTTGTCTCTGCTCAAGGTACGCCAGCCCCTGCACCTACGACACCGGCAGCAGCTGATCAACGACAGACTACGGGAGGCCAAGAATCGCCAACCTTTCGCGCCCCTTCAGAGTTTGGTTATGATAGCCCAGTGGACATGGTGTCGGTCCCTGATTTTATTGGTCGCTTGATCAGTTTTGCCTTGGGGATTGTGGGTGCGATATTTTTAGTGATGCTGATCTACGGTGGTTTTCAATGGATGACGGCTGGGAGTCAATTTGCAGCAAATGGTACAACTCCAGGTAAAAGTGCTTCGCAGGTCTCAGCGGCAAAAACAACACTTAAAAATGCCGTTATAGGCATGATCATTGTCGGATTGTCTTATACGATCGTGACCTCGATTTTTACCTTGGGTAATAGCGTTTTAAGAGATGCCCCAACAACCGAGGCTGACGATGATACACCTGATGACTCTGCTGATGCTGGCTGTTTACGTGGAGAACGGTACGTAAATGATAGATGGATTGTTGATCCGACGTGCCCCTAGGCCGGGGTGACGGTTTTTAACCGTCGTTATCTACAGATTCTTATACGCTTGTGTTATACTTTTTGTGTCGTCTCAACATTCAGTCGGACGATCCAATTCTACATGAGAAAGGAGGTGAATTACGCATGACCCCTCGTATTAAGAAATTCGCTGCATTGCTTGCAACGACTGCTATTGCAGCCGCCACAGCATTGCCAGCTGTCACCTTCGCACAACAACCCCTAGACGCTAACGCGCTCGGTGTGAACGCCATTCAAAACGACATCAGACTCGGTTCTGGTGACGTTCGTCAGACCGCTGCCCGCATCATCAACGTTGCGCTCGGTTTTCTTGGCCTTATCTCAGTCGTTATTGTTTTGATCGGTGGCTTTAAGTACATGGTATCGGGTGGCAACGACACTAAAACCGATGAAGCTAAAAAGCTTATCACTTCGGGCATTATTGGTCTTGCTATCATCCTTTCAGCATGGGCTATTACCGGTTTCGTTATTGGCCAATTGCTCGAAGCGACGACCACGTAAGTTGAGTCTTCTCGTTATGTAATCCGGCGCACCGCCGGCACTCTCTATCCATGAAACGAACCTTCAAGACATTGTTCGCATTCGTGGCGGCAATACTGCTTGCCATGCCGGCGGTCACCTTTGCCCAGCTTAATCCGGCAAATACCGGCTTAACCGCGGCAGCAGCCGGCACCGGGCTTACCTCTGGTTGCTCGGGGACCGCATGTGTTGTTACCATTATTGCGAACGTGATAAATATCGTTCTTGGTTTTCTTGGCGTCGTCCTGTTGCTCATCGTCATGTACGCTGGCTTCAAGTGGATGACCGCCGAAAAAGAAGACGACGTGAAGAACGCGAAGTCGATGATAAAGAATGCGGTCGCTGGCCTTGTGGTCATCGCCGTTTCCTACGCGTTCGCAGCCTTCGTTATTGAAACCTTGGGGAACATTGGTAATCCAGCTCCAACGACTCCGACGCCAGACCCGGCGACAATCCTTGAGCCGAATCCGTATG
>JAMIEW010000006.1:0-4397 GCA_035906575.1 bacterium | reverse complement strand
AAAGCCGGGGTGCCGATACTGTAGAGAAGATCTGTCGTAGGTGTCAGATCAGATGAGACTGTCGTAACAGAAAGCTCACCCAAGACGGCAAAATCTGCCGTAGACGTACCACCACCAAACTCGATGGCGTTCGTTGTAACAGCGCCTTCATCAGTCACGTCTTGCAAGGTCGATGTACCTGCCGATCCAAGCGCCTTCCATTGCGCGACGGTATCGTCGTAATAGTTCAACGTGCCACTTGCAGAATTATAGTAAAGTCGACCACCTGTACCTGTAGGCTCAGCCGCAAAACTATTTACTCCCCCCGCGGTATAGGCATAAGGGACACTGTTTAATGTCACACGCGGCGACATCTCACCATCACCATTCACCTCAATAGACAAGAAAAGATCCTGATTAAAATCTAGCGATGAAGGAAACGGCATTACCGAACCAAGATTGGCACTAAAAAACCCTTCATCAACGGCTAGCAACTGTGACTCCGTCCAAAGTGCTACGCCACCCGTGGTTGAAGCATAAACGCTGAACGAGATCGTCTCATTGCCAGAAATATTCGTACCCGATGAATCCTGCAATCGACCATGAAAACCGATCGTCGATGGCATTGCAGCAGACGCAACTTGAGGCGATACGAGCGTTGGGATGGTAAAAAAACTAAAAACAACTTGTAAAAACGACAAAATGCCCGCTAAAAATTTGCGGATGCGTACAGGAAAAAGACCAGCCGTTCTCATGCTTAAAGAAGCGCCTACTTAGGCGCTTCTATTATACCAAATTTTTCACTGTTACTAAAGCTATTTCTTTCTTGTTCTGTGGATAAGCTTCTTCTCTGGTTCTTTTTCTTCTTTGCGCCTGCGCATAAGCAACATTCCAACAAAGAAACCCGTTAACATGACTAAAAACATCCCTACCAAGAGCACCCAAGTCAATGAAGATTTCTCGGCAACGCTATAATCAGAACCTAAAACAAGTTTTATTGAGGACTTCGTACGATTATCCGCCAAATCAATAGCCTCAACCGTGTAGTTCTTCTCCCCTACCTGCCCAGTAATCTCAAAATACGGGTTCGTGGTCGTCGCCATCAAGGTATCACCTTCAAAAACGCGATATTCTCTAATACCCGAAGTATCATCGAGTGCGGCAAATCTCAAATAATTTGGGATGGTCGCATCAATGTTTTGGTAGTCTGAGGTAAGGGCAAACGTTTTTGGCGCTGTAGCATCGATCTGAAGCCGATAATCCTGCCTCAAACGACGTCCATCAACATATGTCACAAGAACATGGGCATACCATACACCATCTTTTGGTGCAGTAAACGTTTTTGTGCCGCTATTACTGACTTTTTCTGTTACTGAACCTTCTGGTTGGTCATTGAACGCTATAAAAACTGAAGCGATACCATTACCCTCAGCACTCCACTGCAATGTTACCTCACTATCACGATACCAAGCGTTTTGATTTGGGTGGGATGCGCTTTTTACATTGAGCGTCGAACTCGTGCTTGATGGTTGAACGCGTACTTCCTCGGTTGCTTTTGGATCTACGATACGAATTTGTGCGCTCGCGAGACCTGCTAACTGATTTTCGCCAGAAGATAAAACCAATGAGCCGCTATTTAACTGAATGGTTGCGACACCTTTTTCAAGCGCTTTAAAGGTGAAAGCACCGGCACCAACCGAACCATCCATTGCCCCCGCAATCGTAAATGCCCCATAAGAAAATGTCCCATTTGCCTGATTAAACGCTGTTGAGGGTGATTTGCTATCAAGCTGACCACTGGGTGACATGGTCGATAAAGACAAAAGAGCAGGCGTATATTGACCAATTAAGCGCACGGTATCAATCGCCTTTGCATCCAATACCGTATATCTGACCTGAAAGGTCTGCCCAACTACGACTTCAGCAGGGGCTTGTATGCTAACGGTCGCCGCTTTGGCGCTCATCGCAAAAAAACCAACCGATAGTAACGGGATGATACTCGCCAAAATACGTAAAAGTGCGTGCTTCATAGGTGGTGGTTAAAAACGTCGGTTCCAATGACTTGCGAGGAGTGAGAGATCGAGATCATCTACCAAACCATCTTCATTAAAGTCAGCCTCAGGGACAGGCCTGCCCCAAGCTCGTGAAAAAAGGGAGAGATCAATATCATCAACATACTGGCTGTCGTTTACATCCCCCACTAATCGACGACGCATAACCGATTCGGCCATCGGCGAAAATTGGTCTCCGTACCGCGCACGCACCCTTAAGACATTGTCCCCTAAACCAAGCGGGTGACGTGGTTTTTGCCACTGATAAGGCCCTGAATAGGTGACCCCCGCCTCTGAATCATTCACAAAAATCGGTGCCCCAGCCTCGCCGCGTAACCCGTCTAAATACCCAATAGGCAAATAGGTCCAGACACGGTGTCGAAGGGTAGGAGCGACAATGGTTGGCGTCCCACCACTACCGCCACCAGTAGGCGGCGTTGGCGGAGGAGGAAGCGGACTACCTGGTACCGGCGCACCAGCACCACCCTGATAATTCGTGCTCGTTAAGCCTTCGCCGACAATGGCCTCTACTGAGCCGTTCAAGACATAATTTGGTGATGACGACTCAACCGTTGCGGGGACGGTGCCCATATTCTTCCCCTGATAGTTACCGCTCGATGCTGATTGCGCCAAAACCAAAAGCGCAGGAGATAATCCAGAAAGAACCACGAGACCGATAACCACTCGCTTCATGGCCGCATTGTATCATATCTGTATACGCATGCGCGATACGCATTTATCAGGTAAACTGTGGCCATGTCACTCGCCAAAAAGATCTTGTGGAATACAGGCATCCAAGTCGCCGGTAAGGTCGTTTCGACCGTCCTTGGGATCTGGTTGATTATCCTCATGACGCGCTCATTAGGGACCGAAGGCTTTGGCGCGTATACAACCGCTAATACCTACCTACAATTCTTTGCGCTCTTTTTGGACATGGGCCTCAATGTCACCCTCGTCGCATTGCTCGGAGAGCGTGCAGATGACGAAGCCTATCAAAAACGCTGTGTCAGCGCCCTCTTCACCTTACGCGTGATTCTCGCTTTGACCATTCTTCTCGTCATCGCTCCGATTTCGGTCTTCGCTTTTCCTTATACCTGGCAGATTAAGCTCGCCGTTTTTGCCCTCGCCGGTTCATTTATCTTTCCGAGCATGAATCAGGTGGTGGTTGGTGCACAGCAAAAAGTCCTCAAGCTCGAACAAGCGGCCATCGCCGAAGTTATTGGCCGCATCGTCTCTATCGTTGGTGTCTTGCTCGTCATCCACTATAATCTCGGACTTTTACCAATGATGTGGGTCATCACCATCTCATCCGCCACACTCTTTTTCTACAATATCTACCACGCACGCAAAGACTCTTCGTTTGCGTGGAATTGGGACCCAGCATTTTGGAAGATGGCCCTACTACGCTCTTGGCCCGTCGGCGTCACGATCTTGCTCGGACTCTTCTACTTTAAAGCCGACACACTTATCTTGAGTCTTACACGTAGCCAAGCTGAAGTAGGTATTTACGGTGCCGCCTACCGTGTCTTTGAAGTGCTCATCACCGTACCATTTATGTATGCGGGTATTATCCTCCCAATTTTGAGTAATGCCTGGATGAAAAAAGATCGTGCGTTTTTTACAAAACTCCTCTCACACTCGCTTGATGGGATGGCTTTTCTTGCTATCCCGATCGTCTTTGGATCAGTACTCCTCGGCAAAAATGTTCTCATCGCCATCTCTGGCCCCGACTTTGCCGACGCCGGCCGCGCCCTCTCGATTCTCTCACTCGCTATAGCTGCCGTCTTTATCAATGTGGTGTTTTCACATGCCGTTATCGCGATCGACGCGCAACGCAAAATGATTTTGCCATATTTGATTGTCTCGATTATTGCCGTTATCTCCTACCTCACCCTCATCCCGATCTACGGTATTTGGGCAGCCGCTTGGCTTACCGTCCTTTTCGAAGTACTCATTACCATCGCAAACATCGTTGTTACTCACCGTGCTGAACCGGTTATCTACCGTCCAAAAACCACTATCTTAGCCTTCATTGCCTGCATCCCTATGACCGCCGTTATACTCCTGACACGCGGACTCTGGATCGGGATTCCGGTTATCGCGGGTGCAACGACCTATCTCGTGACCGCGTTAAGTCTTGGCGCGATTCCAAAAGAATTACTGAAAGATTTGCGTAATAAAAATACGGTACTCACGCCATAACAAAGACCCCTCCCGAGTAGCGGGAGGGGCGAACTTCGTCCGTCAGTATTCACTTTTATTGAGGGTGATAGATCCCCGCATGCATGACACGGCCAGCCGGTACCTTGTACCCCGGCAGAAGGATGACGCCAGGCTTCAGTACAGCATTCGCACCGATAACACATC
>JAMIEW010000005.1:0-3690 GCA_035906575.1 bacterium | reverse complement strand
AATTCCCAAAGAAAGATTTCAAGATCTTCTATCGCTCGTGAGTAAGTATTCGGATTTAAGATACGAAGAGACAACATATAACTCAATTAAGGTTTTTCGAGGCGATCTAAAAATAGCCTTTGACAGCATTGAGGATTACTTGAAAGATATAGATTTTAAAACTGAAAAAGCTGATATAAATGGACATAGCTTTACCCTGGTAGATAAAGAGACGTTAAAAGAAGTATACAGAAGAGGCGCGCAGACCATTCCGTTCAAAGAAGAGGCTTATCGCTTAAAATTAGAAAAGCTAACCTAATAAAAACCCTCGAGCAATCGAGGGTTTTTATTTTTTTGCAAACCCTTGTGCGATCGCTTGCGAAGCTTTCTTCGTGGCTTTTGCTTTGGCTTTTTCGTAGGCGCCGAGTTCGATCGTGTGCGCGCGTTCGACTTCAGAAAAACAGGTTTCCCATTCGGTTAAGGATTCGCGATAGGTGGCACGCAGCGCTAAGACGATAGCGAGGCGTTCTTGCGGTTCAAATGGCAATCGCAGTAAACGCTGCCAATACGGGATAAGCACCTCAACCAGATCAACCGCAAACAACTGATGATCTTGAAACCAACGATACGCCGCCATAATCGCTTCAGGATCTCTTGGCTGAATATATTCTTGGTACGAAATTTCACTTTGAGATTTCTTCGCGACAAATCCGCGCGTCATGGGGATACCGCGCGTCATCCAACGTGCAACATTCAAACCAATCGTGTCTTCACCTTTATTCGACAAAACAGACTGACGCAATGCGCCGTCCTCAAAAGTAAACTCCCCAAGAAAAACTTGGTCTGCGCCAAAAACAAGTACCATCATAGTCCTACCGGTTTCAAATAGTGATCTGCACTCTTAGGTCTACGCTGACGAAACACCTTCACGACTCGCTCTCTCCCGATCCACTCAACTCCGTTTTCAGCAGCCACAATCTTTTCCTTCGGTAACGAAGGCGTTTCAGGGTGCTTATTTGCAGAGATGAATTGCTCAATCTTCATATTACCTTCGAATATAGCGCCCAACGGCGATCCACGAAACGAATGCGGTTAGCAATGACAAGCCACCGACTTGAAACAAGACCAATAACGGCCATTGCGTGGCAAAAAACTGACGCAACCCCGTCTCGCCTTCAAAGAGCGCTTGCAAGCGCGGTTCGACGGCGTCTAGACCTAACCATATCACGCCAGCAGCGAGTGCAGCAGCAAATAGCACCAACCACACCGCCTCAAGCACAAACGGAAAGCGAATATACGCCGATGACGCGCCTACGAGACGCATAATCGCAATCTCTTCGCGATGCGTATAAATCGCCACGCGCACGGCATTAAAGGCGGCTAATAATCCAAAGAGGGCAAAGACCGCAACGAGAGCCGAGGTGAACAAGCGCACGCTTTGACCAATTGATTGAATACGATCAATCGCCTCTTTATGATCATCAAAAGAAGAAGACTTCACAAAACTCGCATACTGCGGATTCTTGGCGGCCTCTAACAAGAACGCGTATTCTTCTGGCTTCTTGGCCTTCATGACAATCTGGGCACCGATCGGATTTGTGCCGAGCTCAGTCAAGGCGTCGGTAATTTTTGGATTGTTTTTATTGCGTTCTTTAAACGCTTCGAGTGCTTCTTCAGCGGTCACCATGGTCACGCGCTCGGTTTGTGGCAACGATGCGATATAAAAACGTGCTTGGTTTAACACCGCTTCAGGCGTATCTGGCTGAAAGGTCAGGGTTACGTCGATACGCTCTTCAAGCATGGTGACCATGCGTCCAACAAGGGCATTTGCGCCGAGCAAGGTATTCACCGACAAAAACGCCATCATAAAAACGATAATGGTCGCCAGCCCAATCCAAAGATTGCGGATGACGTGCGTCCACGATGCTTTGAAAATTCTCCAGGCCATGCGCATAAAAAGGGCAGTTCGTAAAAGTTAGTGAGACAACGTGTATTTACCGTGTTCGTGATCAGAAGCAACCTTGCCATCTTTAAGCGTGATCACACGGCGTCTAAGAGCATTCACCACTTCGCGATTATGCGTCACCAGCACAACCGTCGTGCCAAAGGCATTAATCTTCACGAGCAGGTTCATGATTTCTTGGGTATTCAAGGTATCAAGGTTACCCGTCGGTTCATCCGCGAGCAGTACCTTTGGACGATGGACGAGAGCGCGAGCAATCACGATACGCTGTTGTTCTCCACCAGAAAGCTGATTTGGATAACGATGTGCTTTTTCATCCAAACCAACGATGCGCAAAACACTCGGGACAATATCGCGAATATGTTTTGACGGTGCACCAGCTACCTCAAGAGCAAATGCAACATTTTCGTAAACTGTGCGTTTTGGCAAAAGCTTATAGTCCTGAAAAATCACTCCAATTTGGCGGCGTAACTGAGGGATTTCATGTGAGCGAATGCGCGTGATGTCCCAACCACCAATCAAAATCTTGCCGCCCGTTGGACGCTCTTCGGCCATCAAGAGTTTTGCTAAGGTTGTTTTACCTGCGCCACTTTGACCCACAATAGAGACAAATTCACCCGGTTTGATATGCAAAGAGATCTCTTCGAGTCCGACAGAGTTTTGCGGATACAATTTTGAAACGCGCTCCAAGACAATCATAACCAAATGATACCATATCGTGACAAGACCTGTCCCCAAGTCTATATTGTAAGGTATGAACACCCTTTTCATCCTGATGATTGCCTTCTTTTTCTTGGCTCTCACCCTCGCCTCCTGGGCCGTTGAAAAGACCAAATGGCTCTATCTCGTCATCTTTTTTGCCCTACCGATCGCTGCCTTTGGGTATTGGCTCGACACGCCCGGCATCGCCTGGACCTCGATGGCAAAACTCGCGACCATCTTGCTTTGTGCGATTTGGCTTTGGCTCATGCGCTTTACCAACTGGTTCTCGATGAAAGCCGTAGTGAACTTCAGCTTTGCTTTACTCGTCTTAAATATTGGTGAAGTCTCTTTGGTGGACGCCTATGGCGGCTACTGGATGAATGCCCTCGCTGGATTGTTTTTGCTTTTCGCCATCCCTCCCCTCTCTGGTATCAAGCTCACAACCGACGAGACAGGCACCAAAAACTTCACCTGGCAGATGCCATGGCTTTGGATCGCGAGTTATACGCTTTGGAACTGGACCTTTATCGTCAATTTCTTTCCGCAATCCGTCTTTACGCAGGGCGCCGTCTTATTGGCGCCTGTCATGATTGCCGCCGTCATGGGTCGTGAACACTGGATCAAAGGCCGCGTGCACAGCCTCTCGCTTTATCTCATGATGGCGTTCACGTGGTTGCCCGTCTTTGCCATGATGGATATCTCCCCAACGGCAATACAGCCAAATGCCGCACTCTTCATTAATGCCGCTTCAATGATTCTCGCCATCGCGGCTATGATTGGACGCTACGCGCCACAGCTTCGTGCAACCCATCTTCGAACATCGTCGGGATCACGCGATCGCTCGAAGGCTCGCGAATAAAACCCGCAATCGCCTCTGCCGCACGGATTTTGATTTCGTCCGTCACCTTGATCACGTCACTATCCAACATCCCTCTAAATAACCCCGGATAGCACAGGGCATTATTGACTTGGTTGGCAAAATCACTTCGACCCGTTGCAACAACGAGCGCACCTGCAGCTTTTGCTTCTTCTGGCATGATTTCTGG
>JAMIEW010000004.1:0-3241 GCA_035906575.1 bacterium | reverse complement strand
TTGCGCCAAATGCGTGATGCTGGCTGTACCCATGTCGTGATCGAAACGTCGTCACAGGGATTGATTCAGTATCGCCATGAAGGCGTTGCTTATGATATTGGTGTATTTACCAATCTCACGCCAGAACATATCGAAGCACATGGAGGTTTTGAAAATTATAAGAAAGCGAAGAAAATTCTTTTCACGCATATCGCAAAGCAGTCGACAAAAATCCTTAATGGTAACGCGGTTGAAAAAGCCTTCGTCTTAAACGCTGATGACGAGCATGCTTCGTTTTACCAAGTTAGTGGTATCAAGACGCTCTGGTACGGTATTCATCATGTGAAGGATTTAGCTCCTGATTCATTCATGCTACAGCCACGCGGAGTCGATGCGGTTATTGAAGGTAATGCCTTATCGTTGCGCTTGCCAGGCGAATACAATCTTGCAAATGCATTAGCGGCTTTGCTTGTCGGCAAAGAATGCGGTTTTGCTTTACCGGCCTTGATTAAAGGTCTTGAGACGGTTGAAGTGATCCCAGGTCGTTATCAGCGCGTTGACGAGGGTCAGTCCTTTGACGTGATTATTGATTATGCACCTGAGCCAGAATCGTTTAAGAAATTTTATGAGGCATTTGAGTCCAATAAGCACGGCAAGGTGATTCATGTTCTGGGTTCTTGTGGCGGAGGCCGCGACGTGGCTCGTCGTCCTATCTTAGGTCGTCTTGCTGCCGAGCATGCTGATATCGTTGTCGTGACCAATGAAGATCCGTATGACGATAATCCGAGGGAGATTATTGAGCAGGTGGCGGCCGGCGCACGCGAAGGCGGCAAAAAAGAGAACGAGAATCTCTTTGTGATCGAAGACCGACGCGAAGCGATTCGTTTTGCGGTGAAGCAGGCCATGTCGGGGGATGCCGTGATTTTGACGGGTAAAGGCAATGAAGCCTGGATTTGTGGCGCGAATGGCAGCAAGCAACCTTGGAGTGAAGAGGCGGAAGTTCGCGAAGCTCTTCGACTCGCGGTATCATAGGTCTATGAAGGATTTGCGATTTCTTTGCCAACTGGATGAGAACGAACGTGTCGTGCGTATTTTGCGCCTTCACGCTTCTGAACTGTGGTTGTCTGTTTTGCCATGGGGCATGGTGCTTTGTGGTGTTTCATTCTTTTTGTTTTTTCTCTTACGGGGCGGCGCATTGGGGATTGCTCTCGCGGTCGTTTTAGTATTGGCGAGCGTCTACGGTATTTTGCATGGCTTTGCCCGATGGGACGGCACGGCATTCGCCTTAACGAATAAGCGTTTGATTGTGTTACGTCGCCAGCAGCTTTGGTCGCGGTCTGTCGAAGAGATTTTGCTTGCAGAGATTCGTCATGTCGAGGCGCGCAAGCGCAGTACCTGGCGCCGATTGTTCAAATTATCACATCTTGTGGTTAAGGGCGGTCAAAACCAGTCTTTTGCGATGCGTAGCGTCAGTAATGCCGACCGTTTTGTCGAAGCGTTGAAAGAGGCGAGAAAAATGCTATAATCTGCGCATGCAACCAAAGACACGGGCTCAAACCGTCAAAGGCGCTAAGCGCTGGTCTTTATTTGTGATTGTGAGTCTTGTGTTGTTTTTTGTGGTCAGTGTTTCCAGTGTCCGCGAGACCTATCGTGAATGGAAGTTCGACCAAGAGCTCAAGCGCATGCAAAGTGAAATCGAGCAGCTCGAAGGACGTAAACTCGAGCTCGCCGAACTCCTTAATCGCTTGGACTCGCCCGACGCCCTCGACAAAGAAGCCCGCACCCGGCTCGGACTCAAAATGCCCGGCGAGCGCGTGATCATCTTGCGCGGATTTGATGGAACGAGTTCTACATGGTCAGATGACGGTATCGTTTTAACGGCTGTGTCATCTTCTGCCCCAGAGACGCGTACTAACCCACAGTTATGGTTTGATTATTTTTTCTAAACTCCTATGACAAAGAAACAGCTCATGTTGGGTTCGGGTGGACTATTGGTCGCGGCGCTTTTACTTGGAGCCGGCGCACTTCAGATGTACCAAGTACGTTATATTCACAGTGAATCACCACTCGTTGTGTCGATCGCCAAAGCGTTTGGTATGGACATGGCAAAAGTTGACGGCAAAAATGTGCCGTATAGCGAATACCTTTTGCATACCAAGGCAGAACGTACCTTCTTAAATAGCCCAATGGCCTTGATGGATGGCAGTACTGGCGAGTTTGGCAAAGAAGAAGAGCTCAAAGCCTTTGATCGCGCCCTGCGCGTTGCCGCCGTTGATTCGCTTGCAAGAAGAAATGATCTTAATGTGACGTCGGCGGATATTGATACCGCATTTGACCAGTTGATTGCGCAGGCATCCTCAACGAATCCTGCTGAGATCGAAGCATTTCTCCTTGAGCAATTTGGTTGGACGGTAGGGGAGTTTAAACAGTTCATCCTTCGCCCTGCTATCATTGAAGAATCGCTCAGAGCTAACCTCGCTTCATCAACGGGTAGTGCAACGGCATTTGATGATGCATTAGCTGAAGTTCTCGACAAAAAGACTAAGCGTTACCTGCAGTTCTAGTCGCTTGCACCGTCAAAAAGTTCATGTTACAGTCCCGCCGTCCTTGGATTGCCTAGGGCGGCTCGCGTTACCATATGCGGGTATCGTATAGTGGTTATTATGCGGCCTTCCCAAGGCTGAAAGGCGGGTTCGATTCCCGCTACCCGCTCCAAAGGCCGATGTAGCTCAGTTGGTAGAGCAATACTTTCGTAAAGTAGAGGTCGCGAGTTCGAGTCTCGCCTTCGGCTCCATACAAAAACCCTCCATTCGGAGGGTTTTTGTTAACCTAACTCTTGGTAAAGCGTTTCAACAACATCACCGTATGCTCTTTTGAGCAGGGCCTTTAGGTGATTGTACTGGGTTGGTTTTAGCACGAGGCAGCCACATTGAACGAGCCAGAGCGCTTTGTCTGGGTCTGGGAGCATTTTTGCCGCCTTGTGAGCTTTGATGAGGTTGTTGCGGCATCGTAGAAAAAGACGTTCGGTGGCATCAATCTTAGACTTAATAAAATGGCGCGTTTCAGGATCTGTAACCTTTTCTAGCGCCACTCGACTCTGTGCCAGATCTTCGTGGATCATCTTGCCTGCGGTTTGAAATGCGGTATATTCAGAGGGTCTATATTCATGCTCACCATCTAACAAAGGCACCTCAATTTCACCAAAATCATAATCATTTGCATATTCAAGAGCGGCAATAAGTTCACTCTGCTGTCCATCGAT
>JAMIEW010000003.1:0-4252 GCA_035906575.1 bacterium | reverse complement strand
CTTTGACCCATCGACCCTCACCAAGGGCGGCGTTGGGTTTCAAAAAGGCAAAACCAAAGAAAAGCAAAAACGCTAACAAGAAGATGAGCGCATTGCCATCGAAGAAGAACGTGTCTATCGCCGTGGCGTGGCCAGCATCAAAGATTTGATTGCACCGGCTTCATTTGTTGTTGATCCTTCGTTTTTGCGACTAGGCGACGTGTTTTGCCGCACGCTCTTTGTTGTGACCTACCCGCGTTATGTATCGGTAGGCTGGGCCTCGCCGATTATCAACCTCTCTGCCGAGCTTGATATTGCGATGTTCTTTTACCCGATTGACGCACCGGTTATTTTGAAAGAATTAAAAGATCGCGTAGGTAAGCTCGAAGCTGAAATTTCTGAGAATAACGAGAAGGGTAAAGCGAGAGATCCAATTGCTGAAACGGCGCTTCGTGATGTTGAGCAATTGCGTGATGACTTGACTCAGGGTATTGAGCACTTCTTTCAATTTGCTTTTTATTGCACGTTCTATTCAAAAGACAAAGAAGAGCTCGAGCGCGTCACCTCAACCGTTGAGAATACCTTCGGTTCAATGTTGATTTATACCAAGCGCTCATACTTTCAGGCAGAACAAGGTTTTAACTCGACCATGCCGGTAGGTAATGATGAGTTGCAGATTGCGTTTAACATGAGCACATCGCCGATTGCCTCATCTTTTCCGTTTACTTCTGCTGAATTGACGAGTGATAATGGTATTTTGTATGGCGTGAATCGCCATGATAATTCACTGATTATTTTTGACCGCTTTTCACTGCAAAATGCGAATGCCGTGATGTTTGCAACGTCTGGTGCCGGTAAATCCTATACGGTGAAGCTTGAGATTATCCGTTCGCTCATGATGGGTGTGGACGTGATCGTTATTGATCCTGAAATGGAGTATAAGCATCTCTCGGATGCCGTAGGCGGGACCTATATCAATGTTTCATTGGCCTCGCGTTCAAAGATCAATCCGTTTGATTTGCCGCGACCAACGGGTGAGTCAGCCTCCACTGAAGATATTATTCGTAGTGCCGTTATCACCATTAAGGGCTTGTTGCGCCTCATGCTTGGCAAGATTACGACCTCAGAAGACTCTATTCTCGATCGTGCCTTACTTGAAACGTATGCAAAGAAAGACATTGTCCCTGGTGTAGATTTAACAACGATCGAGCCACCTACACTGCAAGATTTTCAAGATATTCTTGAAGGTATGGAGGGTACGGCAGAGCTTGTGGTCAAGTTGCGCAAATTCTCAGAAGGTACATTTTCTGGTTTGTTGAATTCGCAAACGACCGTTCAGATGAATAACCAGCTCGTCGTATTTTCGGTACGTGACCTTGAAGACGAATTACGTCCAATGGGTATCTATACCATCGTAAACTATATCTGGAACGTGGTACGTTCAGTACGTAAAAAGCGTATTCTCGTTATCGATGAGGCCTGGTGGCTGATGCAAAACGAAGATTCAGCAAAGTTTATTTTTGCCCTCGTTAAACGTTGCCGTAAATACTACATGGGCATCACGACGATCACACAAGATGTGAATGACTTTTTGACGTCCCCGTATGGTCAAGCCATTGTAACCAACAGTTCGATGCAAATGCTCTTAAAACAATCACCAGCATCGATTGATCTTGTGGCAAAAACCTTTCTACTAACACAATCCGAGAAGTATCTCTTGCTTGAATCTGCTGTCGGTGAAGGTATTTTCTTTGCCGGTCAAAAGCATGCCGCTATTCAAGTTGTGGCTTCGTATACCGAAGATCAGATTGTGACGACAAATCCAGAACAGCTCCTGAAGATTGAACAGCAGAAAAAAGCCTTTCAAGAATCCCAAGAAAACTAATCTATGAATAAACGTCTTCTCGCCATTTTATTAGTCATCGTTGGCATACTCGCCATCGTTGGTATCTTATGGTTTTTCTTTTTCAATAAACCTAAGACAACCGTAACGCCTCAACAACCTGGCCAAAACACCGTTACACCATCAGTACCATTTGACCCTTCGACATCTGTCCCAACCTTTGAGCCACCAACGGGCACACCACCAGATCCAAATTCAGCTGAAGAAAAAGAACGCCAAGCCCAAGAAAAGCTACGTCGTATCGCGATGAACTATGCGGCGCGTCTCGGTACCTACAGCGCGGATGACGGTTTTGAAGGAGTCCGTGACTCGCAGGCGATCGCTACGGCAGATTTTCAACCACGTCTCGCTACATTGCGCACACAACTACTTAATGATCATCCTGTCGGTTCGCACTGGTCTCAAGAAGCGCGTTCAGTAACGAGTGCTATCGAACCGTCTTCATTACCGGTTTTTGGCAAAACATCCGCAACGATTAATGTGCAGGCACAGCGCACCGTAGGGTCCACCCAAGACTACTTGAATATTGCCATTACGCTCACTGAACAAAATGGTAATTGGCTTGTCTCCAATGCGGTTTTTACATCGTTTGAAAGATAGGTTGCTTGATATCGTCTACCCGCCCATCTGCCAATCGTGTGGCATGATGGGCTTTTGGCTTTGTGACGCGTGCTTAAATGAGGTTGAGGAGGCAAGCTTAGCACCTGAAGTCCCTGCTGGCATTGATGGAGTCCTTTCTTGCTTTGCTTATGCTGATCCGAAAGTCAGAATTCTGACGGCTACTTATAAGTACCGTTCGGCGACGGCATTTGAATTAGCTCAAAGCACGCTCTTGCAGCATTGGGTCCAGCAACATTCGTTGCCAATTTGGGCGTATGACGCTTCAGTAGTACTCGTGCCGATTCTCTCACCTGAGTCTCGCATAGCGACAAGAGGCATAAACCACGTTCTACGCCTCGCGCAAACGTTCAAGCGCTCTTTTCAGCTACCGTCATCGATATCGACCGTCTTAGGGCGCCTAGAGCACGACACGCACAATGCTGAGCTTGAACATGAAGAACGTGCCGCCAATGTCCGAGAGACATTCTATCTCAAAGCAGATCCGCCAAAAAACATCATCTTGATTGATGATGTTTTGACGACGGGGTCAACGCTCGCTGAAGCGGCGAGAGTGCTGCGTGAAGGTGGAGCTGAGCAGGTCTATGCCATCACGTTTGCCCGTGGCTAGGTCAATCGTGCGATGCTTACCACAATAAAGATTCCTGTTACGTTTAACACGTAGGCGATTGCTAAAAATTGCCAGGTTTTGAGTTTGGATGCGCCCATCAAGCTCACTCCAATCTCATCAGGAAAAGGTGAAGCGATAATGATCGCTCCTAGCACAGGCGCCATCCAGATGAAGAATTTTGAATGATAGATCGCCCGAATATATTTTCCGCCTACAGAGTCCAGTATGAGCCGAAGTTCATCTGCGAGATTATCTCTAACAAATCTGAAAAAGACGTAGTCGCCCACTAAAGAGCCAACACCTGCTACAAGTGCAATAACTAGAGGGTTTAACTCATTCGCGAGAGTAAATAATACAACCGCAGCCGGGGCGACGGTATAGGTTGAGACAAAAAAGAATCCTGTGATAAAGGCCCCAATATAGCCCAAGCTACCGATGGTGTGGATAAAATCTTGTACATAAGATGTCTCAACGATAAAGAAAAAAACAATCAAGCTCACAAGCAAAGCCGTGAGATTCTTGTATTTCCATTGTGAAAATCTTTTCATGCGTTATTTGATCACCATTAATGCAGCTCCAAGCGCGACAAAACCGGCGCCAAGCCCCGTCTTCCAGGTGAGCTGCTCGCCTAAGAAAAGCGCGGCAAAGAACAAAACAAAAATCACGCTTAAGCGATCGAGCGCGGCGACAGGTGCGGCAGGACCTTGCTTGAGGGCAAAAAAGTAAGCGAGCCAAGAGAGCGCACCGGCAACACCTGAAAGCGCGATAAAGGTCAGAGCTTTTTTATCAATGGTCCCAAGTAGGTTTACTTTACCTAGCATTAACGAAGTTATCACCAGAAAACCAGCCATAATGACAGAGCGCACCGTTGTCGCGAGCGTGGTATCGACGTTCTTGATGCCGAGCTTGCCAAAAATTGCTACGAGCGCGGCGAAAAAGGCAGAGAGAAGAGCGAAAATGATCCAAGAATTCATAGATTATGCTGTTGTAAGTGTCGCTGCTTCGACCGTCTGCCATTCTTTAGAGAGGACGACATCTCCTTCACCGAAGGAGAATGTGCCTCTAACGGCTTTTTCTTCGAGAACAAGTGGTAACCAGTAAATATCGTCCGCCCACATTTCGGAATAGGGGATGGACTCTGT
>JAMIEW010000002.1:0-5616 GCA_035906575.1 bacterium | reverse complement strand
CACGACAAACCGTCCGAAAGGGCGGTTTTTCGTTATCGATGTGGTCTTTGACAGTAAATGCTTATGTTTCTATACTCAACTACAAAGCAATGAAGGGGTCCCCAGCCCTGGAGCTGTCCGCGATGAGCGGCACCGGTCACTCTCCGTCATCACGAGCGCGCCTAATAGACAGGCGCTTAAGGCCAAAGCAGCGATGCGGAGGCAAAGACAAGGTGGTACCACGAGAAATCTCGTCCTTGTCAGACACGCGATTAATGCGTGTTTGATAAGGACGAGATTTTTATTTATCCCATCATATGGCTTTTCAAAAACAGCTCCCAAAAAAATCAGTAGATCTTTCAGCATGGTATAACGCCCTGGTACTTCAGGCTGAGCTTGCTGATTATGGTCCAGCTAAAGGCACGATGATCTTTCGCTCCTATGGCTATGCCATTTGGGAAGTTATTCAGAGTGAGCTAAACAAAGAGATTAAACGTCGTGGAGTAGAAAATGCTTATTTTCCATTATTCATCCCAGAAAATCTTCTCCATAAAGAGAAAGAGCATGTTAAAGGCTTCTCGCCAGAGCTCGCTGTGGTGACGATTGGCGGCGGAGAAATGCTGCAGGAGCCCTTGGTTGTGCGCCCTACAAGCGAGACGATCATGTACGATACATTTGCGCGATGGATTCAATCTTGGCGTGATTTGCCACTACAGATTAACCAGTGGAATAACGTTGTCCGTTGGGAAAAAAGAACCTATCTCTTTTTACGTACGACCGAGTTTCTCTGGCAGGAAGGCCATACTGCACATGCGGAGCACGACGAGGCTCTTGCTACGGTTAGTTGGGCAATGGAGACGTATACAAATCTCTATCGTAATCTGTTCGCTCTGCCAGGATATGTCGGACGAAAATCTGAAAGCGAAAAATTTGCTGGCGCGGACATGACGTTAACCTATGAAACCATGATGCCAGAGGGCAAGGCTCTTCAAAGTTGTACATCGCATGATTTAGGACAAAATTTCGCCAAATCATTCGATATTCAGTTTCAAGCAAAAGACGGATCGAGACAATTTGCTTGGCAGACGAGCTGGGGTTTATCAACTCGATCTATCGGAGGATTAATTATGGCTCATGGCGATGATAAGGGCTTGCGTTTGCCGCCAAAGCTTGCCCCTATTCAAGTTGTTATTCTGCCTGTGAGAGTAGAGGATGAGATTGTCATCGTTTGCAAGGCTATTGCGGCAAGTCTCGAGAAGTTAGGATATCGAATCAAGCTAGACATCGAAGAAAACCAGTCGATTGGTTGGAAAATGAATAAATGGGAATTAAAAGGGGTGCCATTGCGAATTGAGATCGGCAACAAAGAAATAGAAAGAGGAGTCGCGACCCTTGTTCGCCGAGACACGGATGAAAAGATCCAGGCTCAAATCGACGATGTAGCGGAAAAAGTCAGCGAGCTACTTGAAGATATTCAGAAAAATCTTTTTACTCAGGCCGAGGCATTCTTAAAAAATTCGACCCACGAAGTCGCGCGGTGGGAAGATTTTAAGATGTATATGGAAGGTGAAAAAGGATTTTTAAAATCCTTCTGGTGTGGTCGTACAGATTGTGAAGCTAGGATCAAAGAGCAGACCAAAGCAACAACACGCTGTCTCGCTGAAGAGAATGTTAAAGGAAAATGCGTCTGTTGTGACCAAGAATCTTTTGAAAAATGGTATTTTGCTCAAGCGTATTAATCAAAATCACCCGAAAGGGCGGTTTTTCGTTTTGGGCGGGACTATTCAGATGGATTTTCTAACGGGTTTAAGGCATCATGCTCCAATGAACGAAACGTTTTTGAAACGACAAGTGATCCCGCTTGTTTTGACGGTGGTGACCTGCGTCGCTTTGATTGCGGCTTATTTTGGACAGATCCATCTTTTGAACGTCTTTACGGCGAATGACATTAGCTTGCAGATCCGTTGGTATGACGTTTTGATTGGTATGACGATTTACCTCAAAACCTCAATTGATTTTGCCATTTTTATTGGTCATCTCATGAGCCGTAACCCGGGCTATAAGTCACGTGTCTCGATTGAGATTGCGACGGCCCTCGGAAATGCACTTGGTACCATGGTTGTATTGACACTCTGGACGTTCTTTAAAGAAATCCGCTGGTTATTAGCATTGATGGTTTTTGTCGCCTCATTGGTTTTGATCAAGATGGCTGAAGATAGCCTTGAGCATGCTGTTGAAGGCGCGGCCGATAAATCCATACTAAAACGCGTGGCGCAGTTTTTTGAAAAAGGCTTATCCTTTGTGAATAAGGCAATCGCTCCAATTCTTAGCAAGATCATTCCACATGCCAGCATGAAAGCAGGTGGGGAGAATATGCGTTTTTGGCCATTGTTTGGTGTGGCGTTTTCGGTGCCATTCATCTTGGGCTTGGATGATTTTGCCGGGTATATCCCACTCTTTAATGTGGTGAATGTGTGGGGATTCGGCATAGGTGTTTTTCTTGGTCACATGATTCTCAATATCCTGCTTTATGTCTCACCGAGTCGGACGATTAAGATTGTGAAAAATCCGTGGATTGCTTTTCTCGGTGCTTTTGCGTTTATCGCACTTGGTGTTTGGGGTCTCTATGAGGTGATTCATTTGATTGGGTTTTAAAAAGCCCACCTAGCGAGAGGTGGGATTTGGCAGGAGAAGCAAGCCAAGAGCTAGAAGGGTCGCTCGATGTGCTCGGGTGTAGGCTTTTCAGCGCTCGACACGTCAGCCTCCGTGGGCGAGGTAGCGGTCGGCTTCGCGAGAGCGGGGCAGTTACGGTGACCGAGGTCACCGAAATAGGTTGCACGACACGAAGAACAGATACGGTCTTTTCTTACATCGTCTCTCCAACACATGCGAACGTCTCCTGTTGAGGATTATCGATGAACACGGCCTATTGAGCATCATAGCGCCCCATCTCTTTTTTCTGCAACAAGGGGGATAGAGGCGTGTATTGCTTATCGCTCTAACGCCTGGATGGTAGGGTTCTTTCTATGAAAGAAACTCAAAAAATCCGGGTTGAGCGGGTGATGATGAAGGACGGGGTGTCGCTTGCTGTAGAAGAAAGCTCTCCTCGGGATAATCCGCTTGGGTGGGTTCTTTTGGTGCATGGCTTCGCGGGTAATCGCAGTGAAAATGGTTTATTTGATGCGATGGCAGAATCGTTCGTCAAAAATGGCTTCGTTGTTCTGCGATATGATTGGCGCGGGATTGGTGAGAGTGAAGGTTCTTTTGCGAATACGCCACTTGCAACGCATGTTGAAGATCTCATCACATTGTATGAATGGATTGTGACTCGTCATGAAACGATACCATCAAGTGCCGTTGGATTTAGTCTCGGTGCTGCATTGCTGGGATTAGCGCATCCTCTTTCATTTGATCGATTAGTCTATCTCAGCCCGGCAGTTAGACCGAATCTGTCTATGTGGCCACGATATGAATCTCTTTGGGCAGCGACAGCAACGAGTCCCGTTCTTAAAGAAGGTACGTCTATTTATTTAGGAAGACCCATTCTTGAATCGTTAAGGGATACTGATTTAGGTGAGAAGGCATTTGATCGCGATGTGCCATTATTGGTTTGTCATGGGACTGGAGATACTCGAGTTTCGCATGAATTTTCGCAGCGTGCATTTGAGCAGGCATCTGAACATCGAGCATTAAAGTTTGAGACCTTTGAGGGAGCATCACACTCTTTTCGTCCAAGCGAAATGTATTGGGAACGGTTATTCTCAAGTATTCGTGAGTGGATTGATCCAACGAGAATGTATTTCGAAAAAACAAAGAAACAAATTTGAAATAAAAAACGCCCAGCCTTGCGACGGGGCGAGTAGTGGACTCGACATGGGCGAATCAGCAGTCTCTCAGCTCACGAAAGAGCTTCTTGATCTCTTCGGTGGTGGTGCCGAGTTCGGCGGGGACGTGCATGGGGCCGATCATCAGCAGTTCGGGCTTGTCGTCAGTCTCGAGAACGAGGCAGAACCGAACGGGGGTCATGAGGCCCGAGGCAATATCGGCGCTCACCAACTCCTCCTTGATGAGGGATGTGGCCCAGCCCCACTCCTCGAGAGAGAGGCGTGCTTCTCTTGGCTGGCACTTGTCCATGTCATCGTGGTCCTTCCAGAGCAGCTCTCTGAGCGAGGCAAAACGGGCGAGGTCATCATCGCTGAGAGATGAAGAGGTGTTTGAAGTTTCAGTGGTCACGTAACTCCGTCGTTAAGACATGGTTGAATGCTTAACGCATCGAAGTTTTCATAAAATAATGGATTTGTCAATCGGTAAACAACAAGCCCCGCTCAGTCTATCGAGCGGGGCAGGTGAGAGATGGCTACTTGGACGCGAAAATTGTTTCAGCGTCCCAGAAGTGTTTGAAGCTGAGTATCGGGGCGCGGAAGGCTTCGTCATCGATAAGGCGGTAGAAGTAGTCGTCTTGACCGAGGGCATAGCAACGGTCTTCGAGCGTGATCGTGAACTGGTTGGGAGGCACGTCGATGACGAGACAATTGCCAGCCACGCACGGGTCGTGAACTTCGAGGTACTTTTGACGGCACTTCGCGAGCATCACATGAACCGGCACGGCTTCGATCTTGCGCTTGGTCTTGCTTGCGATCTTCAAGAGTTCGATGCAGACACGTTCAGGTAGCAGGATTCGGCCGGTATCGGTCTCGATGTCGAAGTATCCGATGATGGCATTGGTACCCAAGTCGGTGACGCGCACGCGTCGAGAGTTCGCTTTTGGCTTGAGCATATGGCCACTAAGATTGTGACCGGGCTTACCAGCACGCCGAATCTTGAGAATGGGCGGGCCGGGGTTGGCGATTCCAGAAATGGACACAGACACTCCTTGAAACAAAACGATGAGAGGTGCAAAACGCCTCTAGAAGACAGGATTCGCACTGTTTTGTCAATGTATTACGATGGACAAAAACAACGACCTTAGCTAAGCTCGGCGCATGAAAACGACCCGCGTTTTAGCCATCGAGTCGAGTTGCGATGAAACCGCCATCGCGCTTTTGTCTGTGGATCAAACGGGGAAAAGTGTTGAACTTGTACACAATCTGGTTTCATCCCAAATCCCCATCCACCAAAAGTATGGCGGAGTCGTGCCTGAGGTCGCCGCTCGCTCTCATGTGCCTGAAACGGTGTCGCTTTTGACTCAGGCTTTGGGCGACAAAGGGATGGATTCGTTCGATATTATCGCGGTTACCCAGGGTCCTGGCTTGGCGACGGCTTTGCGCGTTGGTATTGAGGCGGGTCGTGTTTTGGCGATGTTGAGTGGCAAGCCGATCATTGGCGTGAACCATCTTGAAGGGCATTTGGCGTCGGCATGGCTTGATGAGAAGGCTCGTGAACACTGGGAGTACCCGATGCTCGCCTTGATCGTTTCAGGTGGTCACACCGAGCTTGTGCTCATGAAAGCGCCGGGTAAATACAAAATCGTCGGACAAACGCGTGATGATGCGGCGGGTGAAGCGTTTGATAAATCCGCAAAGTTGATGGGATTACCGTATCCAGGTGGTCCGCAGATTTCAAAGCTTGCCCTTGAAGGCGATGATAAGGCTTTTGATTTGCCGCGCCCGATGTTGAAAGACAAATCACTCGACATGA
>JAMIEW010000001.1:0-17966 GCA_035906575.1 bacterium | reverse complement strand
GATTTACCAGCGCCATTCTCACCGAGAATGGCGACCTTTTGACCACGATCAACTTCAAAGTTGCCATTGGAGGCAATGATTTTATCACCATAACCAACGACAAGATCTTTTGCTTTTACCGCAAAGGTTTTGCGCGGTTCAGTAGGCTGAATAAAAATCTTGGCATTTTTTAGTTTTTGTTTGATTTCAACCGGTTTGAGCTTGCGAATTTGCTTGAGCTTTGATTGTGCCTGCGTTGCTTTTGTTGCCTTTGCACCAAAGCGTTCAACAAACTCCATTAAATGTTTTTTCTGTTGATCAATCTTTTGGTTGAATTTGATATTGAAACTCAGCTGCTCTTCTTTGAAGGCTTCATAGTCATTAACGTCGCCGGTATAGAGCGCGATATCGCCGCGATCAATCTCCATCGTATGGTCACAAACATTCATCAAAAATGAACGATCATGCGAGATCACTAAAACCGCGCCAGACCAGTCACGCAAAAACGCTTCGAGCAAAAGCTGGGTTTGAACATCGAGATAGTTTGTCGGTTCATCCAAAAGCAAAAGATTTGGATCATGAAGCAAAAGTCCCGCGAGCTGCACGCGCATTTGCCAGCCACCCGAAAGCGAAGAGACCGGCACGTGGAGCTTCTCTTTTTTCAAATCAAAAGCACCTGCGACTTTAGCGCAGGCCCACTCGGCTTTATTTGAGATACGTTCGAGGTAGACGAGCACCGTTTCATCACCCACAAAGGCGACATGCTGCGAGAGATAGGCGATACGGGTACCAGGATGGACCGTAATGGTGCCGCTGTCGGGTTTTTCTTCACCGGCGAGCATCTTCATCAAGGTTGTCTTGCCGGCGCCATTGCGGCCAATAAGACCGATTTTAAGCCCTTCGTGGATGGCAAAAGACCCCTCGTGAAAGAGCACGCGGGCGCCGATAGCTTTGGATAAGCCTTCAACATGAAGCAAAACGGACATGGCGCAAAGGGTAACGTTTTTTAAAAAATTATGCAATATTAGCCAAAAAATGCGAAACACGGCAATAATAGTAAACTATATTATTGACAAAATCGCTACTTTCTGGTAGGTTGTGCAAGTACCTCGCAACCGGACGTAATGTCCATTAAGGCATGACGCCACAATGGCGTTAGGTTGGTTTGTTCTGCGAGGTCATGACAAGGAGAATGTCCATGTTCGGCGGCGGCAACTGATGCGGAGCTGTAAGCTCTATCCAAGTCTTGGGATCTGCGAATACGCAAGTCCCTATACCTAAGTCGGGTCCGCTCACGTGAGCAACCCCAGGGATCATCACATGCCCCGCTTTGAACTTTTGGTCTCCCCCTGATCAGTGAGATTACATAATCGCACGATCAACGATCGAAAGATCAAAAAAGGAGCACGATGCTCCCTCTCTTCCCCCGGCCGCTTGAACCCCGCTCACACGAGGCTCGCGTCCGGGGCCTTTTAATTTCACTTATTTCTTTTTTAATCCTTCGTCTGCCAGTTCAAACAAGTGCTTCATGGCTTCGGCGATGTGCTTGTCTTCGATAATGACGTTGAACGCTTTATTCGCAAAGGTGGTGAACGAGATATTATTACCGTAAACAGCGATATTTGCTTTAAATCCATTCATGGATTTTGGCAGGTAGCGACCATTGGCTTTTGCACCGGTAGCAGGGACGGTATAGAGACGACGCATTGTTGTGCCATGTTTTACGACGTGTTTGCGCAATGTCTCAAGATCTTCTTCGCTAAATGAATCCGTCAGTGCTTCAAGATCGGACATTTCATCGATGTGTTTTACGCGTTGTTTTTGGACGTCCTCTAAATGCGCGCGCACGGCTTCTTTGCCTTCGTAAAGGCGCACAACAGGTTTTTCGCCACCAACACGAAGCTCAAGCTGAGGGATGGCTTTTTCAAGATCGCCAATATGATCTTCGACTTGCTGTGCACGTCGCTTAGCGAAGGCAAGAAGCTTGGTTGGAGGTTCAGCGGTGAAATAGCGCTTCTTGCCGCGTTGGATACTCGACATGAGACCGCGCTCGGTCATCGCGTCAATCGAGAGGTAGACGGCTTGGCGTGAGAGATTGGTGCGCTTCGACAAGTCCACCACGGTACTCGGGCCATGCTGGAGAGTATTCAAATAGGTCGTAACGTCGCTTTCAGCGAGTCCAAGAGCACGCAAAATAGGGGAGATATCTTTCATACGGTATAAAGCGATTCTAGATGAAAATGGACAAAAAAGCTAGCCCCTAATCATCTCCCTCATTCCCTCTTCTTTGGGAAAGAAGAGGGAGGTCTTATTCAGATATCAGTCGCCCTTCTTTCCCAAAGAAGGGGCAGGGGATGATTCGGGGCGAGGCCAGGGAGGATCAAAGCCATCTGTTTCTTAAAAAAACGTAAAAAGTGATGATGGTAGAGATGATGATGGTGCCAAAGACCGCAATGAATCCGAGCGGGTGTTCGGCAAAAGGGAGATTGACGTTCATCCCGTAAAGACCCGTGATGAGGTTAGGCACCATGAAGATAACCGTGAGCGCCGTAAGAAGTTTGATGACGCGGTTCAAGTTATTCGTCATGATCGTTGCGGATGCTTCGCGCAATGAGACGATGGTTTTGAGATTGGCGCGACAAAGCTCGACGAGCTGATTGGTGCTCAAGACAAGATCCTCAACAAAATCTTTGTCTTCTTCGTAAAACTTAATAATTCTACCTGAGAGTAGTTGCGTCAAAATAGCATTTGTCGGGATTAGTGAAGACATGAAGTCTTGCAAGACGCCTTCATAGGCAACAAGCTGACTAATCTCGCGATTACTAATGTCTGCTTTATGTAATTGCAAACTAATAGCACGGATTTGTCGTCCAATAACATTCACATGGGTGACGAAAGCCGTATTGATATGGTGCAAGATCTGCAATAACAACTTCGTTTTCTGCGTGGTGATGATGGTGCTATCGCGACCGATCCATTGATCAATCGAGGTGAGTTTGCGATTGCTGACGGTGATAATATTGTCTTCAGTATACGCAATCAAAATTGGCACTGTAACAGCCGTGCCATCATCTTTTACAGGGATACGTGTAAACAAATAGGACGTTTTACCCTCAATTTCTAAACGCGGCACCTCGAGAGGGTCAACGGCATCGTGAAGGTGACCCATGTCCAAATCAAATTGTTCTGACAACTTTGTCAGCTCTTTTTTATCTGGACTCTCAACGCGAACCCATGCGCCATTTTTTGGTGCATCGATCTCAATCAATTCTTGCTCTTTGAGCGAGCGAAAGTACGAGGCAAACATGCCGCGAGTATAACATAAAACCCCGTGAGGGGTTTTATTGACTGATGTTTATGAGACCGGATTTTTTGAGGGTGATGTCGAGATTCTGCTTGCTGCCATACAGATTGACATAGGCATGGCGATCGCCTTGATAACCGATCGAACTGAATTCGATATCGGTAAACATGATGCCTGTGTGAACGCCCTGCATTTCAGAGATCTCGCAATTAAGCATATAGGGCTCTTTCAGGGCAAAGCCCTCATTGTTTACTTCAAGCGTTCGAACAATGCTCTGGCTCGTGGTCGTTTGTAATTCTTTGTTGTGGCAAAGATCGCCGTAGGGCTTAACGGTAATCGACTCGCCTTTGCTTTTGATGGTGAATTCAAGCTCAGACGGCTGCAAAATAACAGCGGCAATAGACCCATCCTTCTGAAGAAGAATACGTTCGACATGGCGGTACCCTTCCCAAGCTTCTTCAATCGTATAGAGATATTCATTGCGACCATAGCCACGTTCAATCGTTGTCAGAAGGCCTTCTGGGATGCCACTCTTAAACTCGTGGATTTTTTCAACGGTACCGCTAGCCGAATCAATACGCCATAGACTAAGGGTGGTCGAAAAAACACCATCTTCGAGAGGTGAAAAGGCACTTACGATCTTTACTGAATCTGAAATGCGCAACGTTTCTTGCACGGTAAGATCTTCAGGTAACTTGAAATTGTCAGATGTCTTCGTGATATCTTGAGCGGTTGGCGATATTGCTACTTCAGTCTGGCTATCGGCTTTAGATGAGAAAGGCAAGCCAGAGCTGATATAGGCTGCCGACGCTGCGCCAACGATCAAAACCGCGGCAAAGATGCTTAAAAAAGCGATTTTTGAGGAGTGTTTCATAGTGATATAACCAAAAACGACGCAAAGCGCCGTTCATGACACCCCGCATAGGCGGGTTTTTTCTTTGTTAGTTGTAGCGTGTCTCAACCTTGTTCCAATTCACGTTCTTCCAGAAGGCTTGAATGTAGGCGGCGCGCTGGGTTGGAGCGAAGTCTACAGTGTAGGCATGTTCCCACACATCCATGGCAAAAACGACGTCGGTGCCGGCGAGGTGGCCGTATTCGTGGTCGCTGACCCAGATGGTGTGCAAGTTGCCCGTCTCTTTGTCATTGATCAATAAGACCCAACCAATGCCGCGCATAAGGCCGGTGGCCGTGACTTGGTTCTTCCAGGCGTCGAATGATCCGTATTGGGTGGCGAGGGCTTCTTGAAGTTTGGTGGATTCAACTCCGCCCTTCTCGAATTGTGAGAAGTAGACTTCGTGCAAGCGCATACCATTCCATTCAAAACCCATGCGGCGGGTGAGCTCGGAGAGTTCAATGGCCATGGTTTCGGAGTTCTGTTTGTGGCTCTCGATTTTCTCCATCAAGAGATTGGTGTTTTTGACATAACCGGCATAGAGCTTGAGATGCTCTTCGATTTGTTTTGCGCTGAGGCCATCGAGTTCGTCGAGGGCGAAGGTTTTTGCTTCGTAGGGTTTCATCATATGCAGCAAGGCTAGTCGACGACGGTCGAATAGGCAAGGGGCAACAAAAAACACCCGGGTGGGTGTTATTGTTCGATATGCGAGATCATCGCATTGATCGAGCTGGCGGATTCTTGCAAGAACGTAACTTGGTAGTCGTTTAAATTGGCTTGATTGTCGAGTTGGGCCAAAACGAAGTCACGGTATTCTTTAAGACTGCTGATATCTGCGTCACCGGCTTGTTCGCAACTCACGGCGAGCAAGTGGGTTTGATTGGTGAACGGGTCGGTATTGAGGACGCCTTGGCGGACGTAGTAGGTGTCTACCGAGCTACCATGGCGAATCTCGATCGGTGCGAACGAGAGTGTGGTCGTCATGGCGGTGTGGCCTGGATAGAGCTGAAAGGCACCGAGCTCGCTCACACCGGTAATGACGCTCGCTGGCCCCTCATAGACGACCTGCTCAGGAGTTCGTAGCGTGAGCTGCATGTCGTTCATAAACTTCTTCGATCGTGCCGGCCATGTAGAAGTGCTGCTCGGCAATATGGTCGCATTCGCCATTCAAGATGCTGGCAAAACCTTTGACCGTATCTTCGCGTTTAACGAACTGCCCTGGCGTACCAGTAAACTGTTCGGCAACGTGAAAGTTCTGAGTCAAGAACTTTTGGATTTTACGCGCGCGATAAACGGTTTGTTTATCTTCTTCAGAGAGCTCGTCCATACCGAGAATCGAGATCACATCTTGCAACTCTTTATAACGTTGAAGATTGCGCTGAACGCGTGTTGCAACATCATAATGATCTTTGCCAACGATCGACTCGGTGAGCGCCGTTGAGCTTGAATCAAGCGGGTCCACAGCAGGATACAAACCCATCGAAGCTTGTTTACGCGAGAGCGTGATCGAAGCGTCCAAGTGGGCAAAGGTTGTTGCAGGAGCTGGATCCGTTAAATCATCCGCAGGCACATACACGGCTTGCACCGAGGTGATCGAGCCTTTGCGCGTTGTTGTGATGCGCTCTTGAAGAGCGGCCATCTCGGTTGCAAGCGTCGGCTGATAGCCTACGGCTGAAGGTAAACGGCCAAGAAGGGCTGAGACCTCCGCACCAGCTTGCGTGAAGCGAAAGATATTATCCACGAAAAGCAAAATATCTTTGCCTTGGTCGCGAAAGTTTTCAGCAATGGTGAGACCGGTAAAACCAACGCGCAAACGTGCGCCTGGTGGTTCGTTCATTTGTCCAAACACCATTGAGACTTTGTCGATAACGCCTGAGTCTTTCATTTCGCGAATAAGATCGTTGCCTTCGCGTGAACGTTCGCCAACGCCGGCAAATACCGAGTAGCCACCATACGACATGGCGACATTATGGATAAGTTCTTGCATGATAACGGTCTTGCCGACACCTGCACCACCAAAGAGGGCGGTTTTGCCACCTTTGATAAATGGCACGAGCAAGTCGACAACCTTGATACCGGTTTCGAACAATTCGATACTACCGCGTTGTTCAGCAAAGGTTGGTGCCGCTGCGTGAATCGAACGCGTTTCAGTTTTGGCTGGCAAGGGTTTGCCGCCGTCGATAATTTGACCGGTGACATTCAATACACGACCGAGCACGGCTTCACCAACCGGAGTCTGAATGGGAGCGCCTGTATCCGTGACCTCTTGGCCGGCTTTGATGCCGTCGGTTGAGGACATGGCAACACAGCGCACGACATTGTCGCCGACATGCGATTGCACCTCGAGGATGCAGGTCTCGCCATTAATTTGCGTCGTGACGGCAGAGTAGATGCTCGGGATGGCGTCCGTGAAGGCGACATCGACGACCACGCCCACGGCGCGTACGACGGTTCCTGTTGCTTGTTTCATAGGGTGGTTTGTTCCATGGCGCTAATGGCTCCGGCCAACTCAGCGAGTTGCTGAGTGATCGTGGCTTGGCGCGCTTTATTGTAAACGGTGGTAAGGCTACGTACCTGTTCTCCGGCCGACTCGGTGGCGTTTTTCATTGCGACCATACGGCTTGAGTATTCACTGGCTTTGAGTTCAAAGAAGGATTGTGTCATGAGCGACTGCACGACCTGTAGGGTCAGCGCTTCGATGACACGTTCTTGGGACGGCTCATAGAGATGATCGGTTGTCGCCGTCTCGCCGAGTGTCGGCAAGTTGTGGCTTTTGAGCATCTCTTCAGTGAATGGTAGATACTGCTTTACCGTCGTATTGAAGACGAACGGATTCACGTACTCAGGAGCAATGACGTGAATCGCTTTGCAGCTTTCATTGGTCCAATGCGAGACAATGCGGTGAACGATATCGAGAGCGACGAGTGGCTCGAAGGTTTCTTTGATGCCTTCAAACGCTTCGATTACTTCGATACCTTCATTGCGTGCGGCTTCGGCTGCTTTGCGTCCAATAGTGATCACCATTTGCTGATCGCGCGGTGTCGACTTCCAGATCGGGTTTTGGATGAGAGCGCGAAAGAGTTTTGCATTGAGGGCGCCACACAGGCCTTTGTCAGACGACAGAAGAACGAAGAGTGTTTTGCCTTCAGTGCGGGCTTCGCCATAAGCGGTTTCAGCGAGTGCGTCTTGGCGGCCATTCAATAATTGCAGCAAGTCGGTGGCATAAGCGCGCGAGCTCAGTGCTTTGCGCTGAAATCCTTTCATGCGGCTGGCGGCAACCAATTGCATGGCCTGGGTGATCTTCTTGGTGTTTTGCACCGATTGGATTTTTTTGCGGACTTCGATGAGCGATGCCATACGTTAGTTGGACTGGAAGAAGCGCTTGATAGCGGCCTTGAGAGCTGCGGCAACTTCGTCCGTGAGTTTTTGCCCCTTTTGGATAGCGTCGATCAACTCTGCTTCATGCGTTTCAAGATGAATCAAGAACAGCTCGATAAATTTACGCACTTCTTGTGGCTCAACATTGTCGAGCGCACCTTCTTTTGCGGCCCAGAGCGTCGCGACTTCCTTCCAGAGCGAGAGTGGCTTATGAGCTTTTTGTTTGAGTGCTTCTACGGTGCGTTGTCCGCGTGTGAGTTGTTGTTTGGTGGAGTCATCCAATTCGCTGGCGAACTGTGAGAAGGCTGCCAACTCATTGAACTGCGCGAGATCGAGCTTGGTCGTGCCCGACGTCTTTTTCATGATATTGGTTTGAGCCGCTGAACCTACGCGTGACACCGAGATACCGACATTGATCGCAGGACGAATACCGCGATAGAACAGGGTGGTGTCCAAGAAAATTTGTCCGTCGGTAATCGAGATGACATTGGTAGGGATATAGGCCGAGACATCACCTGCCTGTGTTTCAACGATAGGCAAGGCTGTGATCGAGCCGCCGCCGAGTTTTTCGTCGAGCTTCACGGCGCGTTCTAAGAGACGGGAGTGAAGATAAAACACATCGCCTGGGTAGGCTTCGCGGCCTGGTGGCGTGCGCAGCAAGAGAGAAAGTTCGCGATAAGCGACGGCGTGTTTTGAAAGGTCATCATACACAACCAAGACATCTTTACCCTGGTGCAAAAAGTGTTCTGCAATAGCGCAGCCAGAGTATGGTGCCAAAAATTGCATGATCGCAGGGGATGACGCGCCAGATGAAACAACGACGGTATAGTCGAGGGCACCATGATCGCGAAGCGTGCGCACGACTTCAGCGGTTTTGCTTTCGCGTTGACCGATGGCGACATAGACGCAGACCATGTTCTGGTCTTTTTGATTGATAATGGTATCGATCGCGATGGTGGTTTTACCTGTTTGGCGATCGCCGATGATCAATTCGCGTTGACCACGACCGATTGGGATAAGCGCATCAATCGCCAAAATACCCGTTTGCACCGGCGTTTCAACCGGTGAACGCGACATCACATCAGGAGCAATCTGCTCAATCGGACGCATCTGTTTGGTTGAAAGAGGTTTACCTTCGTCCATGCTGCGGCCCATAGGGTCAACAACACGACCGAGCATTTCATCACCAACAGGCACCGACAAGGTCGCACCGCTTTGAGTGGCGGCCTGCCCTTCTTTCACACGCTGACTATTATTCAAAACAACGGCCAAACCACCGTCCGCTTCGATATTCATCACCAATGCTCTCGCATCGGCTTCTTCAATCATAAGAACTTCGCCGAGCGAGAGGCCAGGCAAGCCAATGATTTCAATAATGCCATCTTTTGCAGAGCGGACGAGTCCGCCGCGGGATGGTTTGGAGGCGCTTTTTTCTTGCGCGAGCGATTGGTCGATCGCGGTGATGAGGGATTGGAGAGAGTTACGAGACATAGAGGCGTTGTTGAATCGAGTGCATCAGTTGGCGAAGGGTGCCGTTCCACGTTTCATCGAGCAAAGTGCCGTCCAAGAAGAGGCGCATCCCGCCAAAAAGCTCGGGACTTACACGAAGTTGGATAATGGCGCCTGGATACTGCGTGATAGCTGCTTTCACAAAATCTTTACGAATGTCCGCCGGCAATGCGCTCGCGCTTTGAGCGATGAGCAACTTCGGTTTGCCGAAGGCTTTTGCCAAGCGATAGAGACGCATGCTGACTTCGGCATAACGTCCATTCGCAAAAAGCTTGGTACAAAGCTTGATCGAGATGGGTTGTTTTTCGGTGAGCTGATCGAGCGCTGCTTGTCGCTGGCTTGAGGAGCTCGTGTAAAAAACATCGTCGACGGTATTGATGAAGGTGTTCAGGTCTTCAACGAGAAAGGTAAAAATCTCATCGCGGACTTGTTGGGAGATCATAGACGCGAGGACGACTTGAGGCGGTCCCATGCCGTTTTAACGCTGGCTTTTACCGTCTTCTCATCGCTTCGGGCTTCATCGAGCACTTGGGTGACGATGCGCTCGATGCGGCTGAGCAAGTCTTGTTCGATATCCGACAAAAGACGATCTTTCATCGCGGTGATATCCGCATTGGTTTTGGCGAGCAATTGTTCGCGTTGGCGTTCAGCCTCTTTCATCATGCGCTGGGCTTGCTGCTCGGCGTTTTCACGCATAGCGACAAGTTCGGCAGTGATCTGTTGGTCGCGTTCAGCGGCTTCGGATGCCTTGCGCGCCATTTCGGCTTGAAAGTCGATGCGAAGTTGCTCGGCTTCTTGCAGGTTATTGCGGATGTGGCTGCTGCGCTCATCCATCTTTTTCGTTAAGGGGCGAATGACGTACTTGTTCAAAATGAAAAACAAGAGGCCATAGTTTACCAAGTAGAAAAGGATGCTGGCGCCATCAATGCCGAGTTTTTGCAGGGCTTCCATAGGGATGTGGCGCGCGCGGGTTTAGACAGCGAAAAGGATGATCAACGAAATAACCAACGCGTAGATACCCGTGGATTCACAAATAGCCATAGCAACAACCATGTTTGGGATGATCTTGTCAGATACGGCTGGATTGCGGCCAATAGCCTCCATGGCTTTTGAAGCAACCATACCTTCAGCGATAGCAGGAGCGATTGAACCGATACCCATACAAAGACCAGCGGCGATAACTTTAGCGGCAAGGATGTCCATATAATATAAAAATAGAAGAATAAAAAGCACCGAGAGTTTGTTCCTCCGGTGCGTTTTCGTCAACTATTGCTTATGATTTTGCGTGGATCCGCTCTTTGAGATGGCCACTACTGGTACCCGCAATAAACAGCATCGAGAGCATGGTGAACACCGCCGCCTGAACAAAGCCCGAGAAAAGACTCAAAAACATGAATGGAATCGGCACAATGTATGCTGTTGCCGCTGCCAACGAGGCGATAACAAGCACCATTACGTCACCCGCAAAAATATTGCCAAACAAGCGCCCCGAGAGCGAGAGAATCTTGGCGCATTCACCGATAATATCGAGCAAGCCTAAAAAGATTTCAAGTAATGCATTGCCAAGTTGAGGAAAACTACGTGCCATAAACAAGGGTTTCACTTTAATGAAATTACCGATATGGGCAATCGGATGCACGGTGAGCGCGATCACGTGAGCAAACCCAATCATCGCGATGGCGAGCGCAATCGTATGTGAAATATCCGAGGTCGGGGTGCGAAAGGCGAGTGAATCACCAAACAGCATCGCACCGGCAAGTGGGATCAAGGCAAACTGATTAGCGACAACCAAGAGAATGAAAAGCGTTAAAAAGAGGGGTAAAACAGCGTTAACAACCTCCTCATCACCAAATGCCGCACTCGCCTGTTTATGCCAAAATCCCTGAATCGTCTCGAGGGCAACCTGGGTGCGACCAGGTATTAATTTAATGGTGCGTGAAAACCAGAGGGCAAAAACAATGATAATGGTACTCATTACCATGGTCGCCAACATCGCATCGGTGATGGTGAGCGGACCGATAGCAAAGAGGGCTTTTGCCGGGAGTTGGATGTTCAGCATAGGTTAACGGCCGCTATTGTGCTCGCTTTTGAGGATTTTAATCAAGAGCCACTGACCAAGCGGGAAAGAAATGAAGACGCCAAGAATGAGAAAGAGGGGTTTTTTATCAAAAGTCGTATCAAGCCAAAAACCAAGGCCGGCAAAAGCGCCGATCATCACCAAATTGATGACAATCACCCAAACACGCTGGCGCCACGTAAAAATCTTCATGGCCGGAGCGTAGTCGGTTTTAGGGAAAAAGAAAAGCCCGCAGACTTGCTAAACCTCTAAAAACCCTTTCACAAACGGAAGCCATTGCTCAACAAAACGAGCCTGCTCTAGGTGGTGATCGCCGTCTTTCACAGGGCATTCGTGGTCAAAAGCGGCTGTTATGTTCTGACGGGGAGAGGATTCATCACGAGTCCCATGAATCAGCGCCTTTTGCTTTTGTGGGATGGTCTCGATAATCGAGTTCGTATTTAACTCAAGCAAGTCACGATAAAATTCGGACGAAATCTCATGCGAGAATTTGGTTTTATGAAATGGCTTTTTCAAAAGTGTTTCAACCGGCGCAAATTTTTTGTATTGCCAGGCAACTCTCTCTGCGAGAGACGGCAGAGTGAATCGCATGAATCCAAGCATCCGTTTCAATGTCACGTATCGTGAAATGCTTGCGTGATCAAACGCTGCGCCAAAGAAAAGTATTTTACTGATGCGCGAAGAATGTTTTTCCCAATAGAGCGCCGCGACACTCGTACCAATGCTATAGCTCGCAATCTCAACGGGTGCATTCGGCGAAACTGCATCAAGAACAAGTGAAAGATCTTCAACAAGTGTTGCGATACGTGTATCACGAAAATTTCCATCAGATAATCCATTACCGCGATAATCAAAACGAACCACGCGATACCCATTTGGTACGAGCGTCTCAGTGAGAACGCGAAACTTTTGATCAATACTCGCCGGCCATTCAAATCCATGAACGCAAACAAGTGTCCTCAATTTGTATTCATCATCAGCTCTCCCTTTAAAGGGAGATACCCGACGAAGGAGGGGAGAGGGTTCCGTCACGGTGCCGCGAATCATCCCACCCTCAAAAGGCACCTCGAGTAAGGTTGTTTTATGCGTCATAGGAGGCCTTCTTGTTGAAGATAAGCGAGTGCTTCTTCTTTGGTTTTAACGCGCTCTTCATCACGAGCATTCTCAATGGCGCGCAATAAATCACCCAAATGTTTGCCTGGCTGCACACCAAGTTGAATCAGTTCTTCACCTGTCACAAGTAGAGTTTTTGCTGCTTCATCAAGCTTATTTTTTTGGATTACGCCCGCAAACTTTTTACCGATCTCAAACGGATCTTTTTCGATATCAGGGAGCGTGCGTCCGCGATAGTCAGCTTCGCAAGAAGCGAGAAAGATTTTCCAATCGTATGGCAAAATCTTTTTCAAAAATTTGCGTACGGCATTTTCATAGCCGCCTTCAGAAAGATGTTTCTTTTCAAATTCACGATACAGCGCGGTTGGTTGCAAATGATAATGCGCGACATGTTCGCAAAAAAGATTTACGTCTTGTCCAAACGTTAAACGTGAGAGTAATTCACTCGTTGGTTCGATGCCAGCTTTTTCATGTCCGAGTGAGCGCATGCGGATGACGCCATCTTTTTCGAGAGGTGCAGTTGTGAGGGCTTTGCCAAGATCATGACAAAGCGAACCAAGCACACAAAGCAAACGTTCTTGTTCATTCATCTTCTCGCGCGTCGCGATGAGTGCAGCTTGGTCGACGACCATCATGGTGTGAATCCAAACATCGCCTTCTGGGTGCCATTCTGGTTCTTGCGGCGTGTCTTTAAGTTTGGCGAGCTCAGGGTAATAACGCTCAATAACCCCAATAGAACGCAGTAATTCAAAGCCTGTCGAAGGTTTATCGGCGAGCAAAAGCTTCTTTAATTCATCGGTAATACGTTCTGGTGGTAATTCATCCAAGCTGCCATTAGCATTCATGGTTTTAAGAAGTTCGAGCGTTTCACCTTCGACGTCCAAACCAAAACGGGCGACAAATTGCGCTGCGCGATACAAGCGTAGAGGATCTTCAACAAACGTTTCTTTGTTTACGACACGCAAACGTCGAAGTTCTAAATCTTGTTTGCCTTGATACGGGTCAATAAGTTCGCCGGTGAGTGGGTGTTGTAAAATCGCATTGATGGTGAAATCACGACGACGCGCGGCATCTTCAATGGTCATTTCTGGATCACCAGTGACTTCGAATCCGCGATGGCCGGGTGCGGTTTTGGATTCGCGACGTGGCAAAGCAACGTCCAACGTGCCATTTGAGCAGGGGATATGAAAAACGCCGAATTGGCGTCCAACTAAGTGCACGCGGCCTGGGAACAATTCTTCTAGAAGCGATTGAAGCGCTTCAACGGGTAAATGATAAACTTCAAGATCGGCATCATCAGATTCGATGCCTAAAATCGCGTCGCGCACATAGCCGCCAACCAGATACGCTTCGGCGCGTTCAGCGATGAGGCGGATGCCTTCTTGAATCGTTTGCATGCCTTCATCATGGCGACTGTCGGTAAAAAAGAAAAGCCCCCTGGGCCAATCTAGAGTTTTGCCAGCCAGGCAAGCTCGATCGGAGACAGGGGGAAGTTTTCTAGCGAGGTCTCTGCTTTGTAGATACAGAGTGATGGGGTGCCTTTTCGCTTCTCGAGACGGCAGTGATACTTGAGACGTGTGAGCACGTGGTTGAGAGCCAAGTGCTCGACGATGTCATTGAATGGTATCTTTGGCGAGAGACGATACTCTTTGTCGAGTGTTGTCGCGCGGTCACGTAGGTCAACGAAGTCGACCCAATAGTCTTTTTTTCGACTAATCTCGATCGGCCAAATGAGGCGCTTCGTGATGGTTGGATGGTCTGCCATCGCAATCAGTTTGAAATCCTGAAAGTGGATGGCACCATTTTGCAGGTCAGATCGCAGCGTATCGCCAGAGCAAGCCTTGAGATAACGATTTTCACGTAGGGCATAGCTCGTCGAATCGAAGTCGAGATCGCTGCAGAGCGGGAGCAGTCTCTCCTTCATGGTTACCTCCTTGCTTTTGCCTTGGCCGCTGGCTTTTCTGCAGGCGTTTGGATGGCGAGCCATCGAGACTGCATCTGACAGAGCTCCGCAAAAGGAGGGATGTCGTCATTAACGAGCAGAACGAGCCGCCCGCTTGAGGCAATGAATCTCAACGACATGTCATCCCGCGCAAAGACTTCACGCAGGGCCACCGTGCAGCAGACTTGATTGTCTGTGTAGGGGCAATTTTCACCGAGCGGTTCGCGAACGCGAACGTAGTCTTTGTTGATGAGATGGTTGTCGAGATCGAGACGCATGCCCTGATCGATATCGATCATGACCTGCAAGGATCCCTTGTTCTGCTTGGTGCGATTCGTGATGCGCACGTGAACCCCAGACAGAAGCAAGGTCGGTCCTTTGGCCATGAAGCTTGATTCATTGGCGGCGACCTCGATGCGCAGGTTGTCACGAACGTCGTGGAGCTTGCCTCGGCAGTGAAAATACTCCGAAGACACCTCGAGAAAGAACGGCTGAAAAGGTTTGCTGGACATTAATACCTCCTTGATATCCAAATACGACGTTATGCCTCCTTATTCGAACCGTCAAGAACGCAAAACCCCGCGAGACAGCAGGGTCAGCGCGGGGGTCAGGCTTGAAGGAGCCATGTGGCCTCATTGGTATTGAGCCGTACGATCTCGGATTCTTGGCCATTGAAGTCTAGGTAGAGCAAGGGCTCTTTTCCTGTGGCAAAAAGGTTGATCGTTGCTTTGCGTGCGAAATTTTCGAGCACTGCTAGCAGTAGGGCGTCTCCCTCAGATAGTTTGAAATCCCTTATCCTGGTTACAATACTGAACTCCGGAAACCCTTCGACATCAATGATGAGTTCTGGGACAAAGTTCAGAGGCTTGATGAGTAGGGGATTTTGCACAGGACGAAGAAAGAGCAGCTCAAGACCTCGGCAATGCAGAGCGCCATCATACTCATTGAGCGTCGGTCTTTTGCCATAGCGAACCATGGTGGTGAAAGGTATCTCATTGGTCTGCTTGTGGGATTCGAGAACCTTGATGCGCTCGAGTGATACCTTGATGGAGCGCTCTTCGAGCCTTGCGGACGAAACAGTGGAAAGCATGGATACCTCCGTAGTGCCTATTTTTGTTACCGTTTTCTACGACGAATGTCAATTCTTGAGCAAGGTTGCCCCGAGTTGTGCCTTCAACTCTTTAATCCCATCACCGGTGATAGCAGAGACAAAAACAGGTGTAAACGCTTTGTAGGTTTTGATGAGCGTCGCCTTCGAAAAGCGCTTTGCTTTATCAATCTTGTTAAAGACGTAGATTTTGGGGATATGACCAACGTTTAGCTGGCTAAGAATCCCTTCGACTTCAGCGATTTTTTCAACAAAGTCTTTATCTGAAACATCAATAACATGTAGCAGAAGGTCTGCATCTACGGTTTCATCGAGAGTAGATCTGAATGCGTCGATCAATTCAGGTGGCAAGTCTTGAATAAAGCCAATGGTGTCGGATACGAGCAATTCGCGGCCTTTGCCTGAGCCCGATTCGTCCGGATACCAGATTTTACCAACGCGCGTATCGAGCGTGGCAAAGAGCGCATCAGCAACATGGGCGCCTTTTTGTGTTAAGGCATTGGTGAGAGATGACTTGCCGGCATTGGTATAGCCAACGACTGAGACGGTTTTAAAACCAAGGCGTTCGCGGCGGGCGCGATGGCCAGCGCGTGAGGTGGCGACTTTTTCAAGTTCTTTGCGCACGTGCTGCTCTTCTTTAAACACGTGGCGTTTCATAAGCTCGGTATTGGTTTCGCCTTGTCCGCCACGGGTAGAAGTACCGCCCTTTTGCTGCATCATCTCAAAGCCCATGCCATAAATGCGTGGACCCATATGTTTGAGTGCAGCAAGTTTAATTTGAAGTTTTGCTTCAGCCGTGGTCGCGTGTTTGTCGAAGATTTTCAAAATCAAATCAACGCGATCCCAGACGGCAGCCGTTGATTTTGCTTTACGAAAGCGCTCTTGCAAATTATAGACCTGTCCCGGTTTCATTAGGTTGTTCACGACGAGTAATTCGGCTTTTTCTGCGTGGGCGATCTCGATAAGTTCATCGACTTTGCCGGTGCCAACATAGGTTTTATAATCTGGCGTTTGTCGGCGCTGAATCATTTTTACGACAAGAATCCCGCCGAAAGTATTGAGCAGGGACGTGAGTTCGGTTAAACGGCGTTCTGCGGCGGCATTCTCCATCGAAGGAGGAATAACGTCGATCAGAATCGCGCGTGGAATTTTGGATGTTTTCATACGAGTATTCTAGAGTCTCCAATTGCCTGAAGCATACCAATCCGGAGCATGATTTAAGATCCAGTTTTGAAAATGCACATCAGCATGGGTAAAAATAATAACAGCAACAGCGATTAATAAGAGACCGAAGACGCGCTGCATCCAAGGGATGGTTTTAATGATTGTAGCGAGTTTTGCTGAAGCTTTTACTCCGCTCTTAGCGATAAGAAGCATCGGGACTCCAACGCCTAAAGCAAAGATCGTGAGAAGAATGCCACCGCGTACAATGCTTTCGCTTGAAGCGATGAGGATCGCGATTGAGCCTAGGGCTGGGCCGGCACAAGGTGCCCATACAAGAGCGAGCGCACCACCGGCTAAAAAGGCACTCAAGAGATCGGTCTTGCCGATAAGCTCGGTTGGATTCGCATGAGTGAAAGCGAGCTTTAAACGGTTGAATACCACGGCACCCAAGGATGGCAGGAGCGACAAGATGCCAAAGAAGCCAAATAAGACCGCGGCAATGATGCGCCATGTGCCAGGGGCAATGCCCAAAAAGGATCCGAGCGTGGCGATCATTAAGATCGAGAGAACTTTGACGCTAACGAATCCACCCACGAGGGCATAGGGTCGATACTTGTGCTTACCGTTTGCCGCAATCCCAAAAACCACTGGCAATAATGGCAGGGTGCAGGGGCTGGCAATGGTGACAATGCCGGCAGCAAAAGCGATAAAAGCGTCTAACATTTAGTTCGTTGATGAGGTTGTGGTGGTGGACTCGGTCGTGTCGGTCGCTGGGGCGACTTGAAGGTCTTGCTTGAGAGGGACGAGGGTATAGTTCTCTGAACGGCTGGCATCTGAAGGCACGAGGGGAGCCTCGGCTTGGGGTGGTGCTTTTGGTTGTTCAGCTTGGCGCTTTTGGCATCCCCAGCCCGTTAAGGTGACGAGTAGGGCAAGAACCAAGAGGCCGGCACGAGGGGTGGCATATCGCATAATACGCGAAGTATAGCCTGTTTATGCCATCCAGCAAACGTCTAGCGGTCTGTACAAAATACGTGTTCAGGTATTCAGTGTGAAGTGGTATACTCCTGTCATTAATCCTTCTATCGACCGTTATGAGCAATACACGATCACCCAATGAGGGTGTCGACGAGCAACAGCTCCTTATGCGGGCGAAATCCAATCCCCAAGCTATTGGCGAGATTTATGATCTGTACTCCGACAAGTTGTACGGATTTCTTCTGCGCCGATGCGGCCATCGAGAGACGGCTGAAGACCTTGTCTCAAAGGTCTTTATCAAGTTTATCGAACAGATCCCGCATTTAGAGTGGAGAGGTATTTCGATCGGCGCTTATCTTTTTCGTGCCGCCACAAATACGTTGACCGACCATTGGCGCAAAACCAATAATCGCGAACAATTTGTTTTTGATGGCGAAGATGGCTGGGAGATGCCATCTGATATCGCCGCGCCATCGTGGCACGCCGAAATCGCCCTCGAAAAAGATAAGCTCGTAGACCTGCTAG